>JBELAA010000276.1:0-2606 GCA_049509315.1 Sedimentisphaerales bacterium
CAGAATGTCCCTACAACACAATCGATAAGCTCCTTCCCAAAATCCAGCAGCAGGCGGACATTGTTTTCATTGATTTTCACGCCGAGGCGACGAGCGAAAAAATCGCTATGGGCTGGCATTTAGACGGCCGGGTAAGTTGCGTCTTCGGCACTCATACCCATATCCCGACCGCCGACGAGCGAATCCTGCCCAAAGGAACCGCTTATATTACCGATATCGGTATGACAGGCGCCCACGAATCGGTCATCGGCAGGGGGATTGAAAGCGTTTTAAAATCATTCAGGACCCGGATGCCCGTGCCGTTCGAGGTCGCGACAGGCGATGTGAAAATGAACGCCGTCCTGGTAACAGTCGATAGCAGCACAAAAAAAGCCGAGCATATCGAACGGGTCAGAATTGATGCTGCCCCCGATGCCTCGGCGGACATCACAAGATACGATAGCGACGACGGCAGACCCGAGTATTACAACAATTTCGAGTAACACGACCTCGAAAAAAGTTAACCTATCGGCAGTTCCGGCAGGTCTGGGGTTTTTTCGGCAACAATCGCCAGTGCTGAGCCGGCGACTAACACTATTCCGAAGACCCACTGCAAAATAGTCAATGATTCGCCGAAAATAAAAAACGATATGGCCGCGACGATAAACGGCTGGGCAAGCTGCGTCAGGGATGAGGTTGCGGCGCTGAGCCGGCGAATCGAAACGTAATACAGCACGTGCCCTACGGCTATGCCGAGAATTCCCGATATGATGACCGAAGCCCAGCCCCAAAAAGGCATCACGAGGCATTTGTGTAACTCGCCTTTGAACAATATCCCCACAAGCAAAGTGATGAAAGTATAAATGCTGATAACCGAAAACCCGATTCTCGAATCGATGCCTTTCAGCAGGACCTTAACAGATATCGAGTAAAGCCCCCATATAAAGCCGTAGCAAAGAATAATTATAACGCCTGTAATTGTATAAGAATGTGCGAATGCCGGATGAAAATATATCACCCCCGCCAGGCCCACAAGCGACAAGACGATACTCATTGAGAACAGTCGATTACTGAGGAGGCGTCGTTCCTCAGCGAAAAAAATTATCGACATTATTATTACCCACAGAAACGCCGTCGTCGCCAAAAGCGACACAAACCCCGGGTCGATATAATAGAACACTGCTGCCCACAGTGTCTGCATAATTGTAACCAGTATGAAAGGCACTAACGCCCGTTTCCAGACCTGCTTAGGCACCCGCCTGGCCTTTAGCTCAATCAGCAGAAATGGCAGCCAGAACAGGCACGCCGCCAGATACCTGAGCAAATTTTGCGTCCATAAATCGAGGTAGCCGGTGAGGTATTTGATAAACAAAGGCGCACTCGACCAGCAAACCAGCGTCCCGATACAGCTTAACGCGGCCAGCGAGTCGAAAGAACGTGCGGATGGTTTGTTCATTGAAGTTGTTTTATAAAAATGGATTATGTGTTTTTTCGCGACCAATGGTTGTTCTGTTGCCGTGGCCGGGGTAAACGACGGTATCATCAGGCAACGTGAGCAGCTTGTTTTTAATGCCCTCAATCAACTGCCGCATATTGCCGCCGGGGAAATCGGTCCTGCCGACCGAATCGGCGAAAAGCGTATCGCCGACGAATACGGCGTTTTCCTTTTCGCAATAAAGACATATCCCGCCGGGCGTATGGCCGGGCGTATGAATGACCTTTAACCTGATGCCCGCCGCCTCAATAACGTCCGGCTCATCGACAAGGTAATCGGCTTTCTCAGTGCTGAAAGACCTGTCCGTCTGTGAGTCCGCGGAGTCCAGCATAAACGATAAATTGCTCATCGAGTCGGTCAGCGTCTCGGCGTCTAATTTATGAATATAAACCGCAATATCAGGATACCTGGCCCGTAATTTCTCGACGCCGGCGATGTGGTCGATATGGCCGTGAGTGATAATAAGGGCTTTCGGCGTCAGCTTATTACGCTCTAAAAACGTCAATAGCTCTCGCGCATCAAGCCCCGTATCGATAATCAGGCACTCCGTCGCCTTATCGGAGTTGCGCAATATGTAGCAGTTGGTCTCGAATTCCCCAAGCACCAAACGGTCTATCTTCATTTGCTTTATATCCTTAAAAAGACGTGAAAGAATAGCACGAGCGGTTGTGGCCGTCAATCGCGGGCTTTGCGCTTGACGTGCGTATCGGTGTCTGATAATGTTATTCGCGGATAATCAATTATCAATCATCAATCTTTTTGAGAGACGCCAGGTGAAAGAGTTTTCGCGGGTATTCAAATATATATGGCCTCAGTGGCCGCGAATAATCGTTGTTGTGGCAAGCGCAATCATTGTTGCGTCGCTGCTGTCGGCGAGTTTTGTGACGGTTATTCCCCTGCTGAAGGTTATGACCGGGCAGGAGGGCCTGCGGGGCTGGGCCGACAGGAAGGTCTGCCAGATTAGATACGGGGTGGATTTTTACGTCCCCGAAAGCGTGGATTTCGCCGGCAGCAAAAGCTCCGAGTATGCAAACTCGCTCCTTGTTGTTTCAGTGAAAAAGAAAAGCTCCGGCCATGACGCCGGGCTTGTGAATGGAGACCGGATTGTCAGCGTTGGCGAACAGCCGAAGGC
>JBELAA010000277.1:0-2604 GCA_049509315.1 Sedimentisphaerales bacterium
TCGAAGCTCGATATCGCCGAACGCCGCCTCCCGCAGGATGGTCGCCTTAAAATCAAGGCCTCCAACAGGGAAATCGACGTCCGCGTTTCCACGCTTCCCACGATTTACGGCGAAAAAATCGTGCTGCGTATTCTCGACGCCTCCGCCGCCACACACTCCCTCGACAAGCTCGGTATCGAGCCGGATTTGATGGCTGTTCTTCAAAAAGCCCTCGACCAACCCCACGGCATTATGATTGTTACAGGCCCGACGGGTTCCGGCAAAAGCACCACGCTTTACGCCTGCCTCAACCACGTCAAGGACCCGACGCTCAATATCACCACCGTCGAAGACCCCGTCGAATACCGCCTCGGCGGCATTAACCAGGTCCAGGTCAAACCCGAAATCGACCTGACCTTCGCGGCCTGCCTGCGCTCAATCTTAAGACAGGACCCCGATATCGTCCTCATCGGCGAAATTCGCGATAAAGAAACCGTCGAAATAGCCATCAAGGCATCGTTGACCGGCCACCTCGTCCTCAGCACCTTCCACACCAACGACGCCCCCAGCGCGATAACCCGCTTAGTCAATATGGGTATCGAGCCGTATCTTTTGTCATCTTCCCTTAATTTGATTATCGCCCAGCGTTTAGTCCGAAAAATTTGCGATAAGTGCAAAGAACCCACGACGCTGAGCGAAGACGTTCTTAAACGGCTTAAAATCGACCCTGCGAAACTTAAAAATATTACGCTTTATCACGGCCGCGGCTGCGGCGCCTGCGGCAACACCGGCTATTTCGGCCGATTGCCCATTTTCGAGTTTCTCGTTATGGACCACGAAATGCGCGATATGGTTACAAAAGGCGCTAATGAATCGCAATTGAGGGCTATGGCCCGCCAGAAGGGCTATGGCGGACTTCTCGAAAGCGGCGTTATCAAAATGCTTGATGGCCGAACTACCGCCGAAGAGGTCCTCAGCGTAACCTTCAGTGAGGATATTGGCGATATCAGGGCAGAACAGCAGGAAAGGACTGTCGCAACTGTCCTGCGGCCCTCCAAATAACGGGTCTGAAACGATATTTTTTGCTAAAGCACTGCTTTTGCAAAGTCGATGCTCAAAGCGGGCAATTTTAATGTGCGACTTTTAGGATTTTTTTATGAAAACCTTTAAATATATCGCGTGTGAATCGACCGGCTCACGCAAGGAAGGCCTCACAAAAGGCAATTCCGCCAATGATGTTTTCGGCTGGCTTCGAGAGAGAGGGTTAACGCCTGTTTCAATCCAGGAAATTGTCGAAGTCGTCAAGGAAGCGCCCAAAAAACAAAAACGCAAACGCATTAAGTCAGCCGAAGTCGCCGCACTTTGCTGGCAGTTGACTACGATGGTCGAAGGCGGCATTCCCATTACAACCGCCATTGAGACAATTTCCGCCGATATTGAAAACCTCCAGCTTCAGGAGGTTCTCCATAAAATCCTCGAAAAAATGAGAAGAGGCGAAAACTTCTCGAACGGCATCGCCGAATTCCCAAAGGTTTTCGACCAGCTCTCCAAGGCCATCGTTCTCGCTGGCGAAACCAGCGGTAATCTGCCCGGCGCACTTAAAAGAGTCGCAGAGCATTTCGACAGCCGCGACCGCCTCGCCAAAAAGGTCAAAGGCGCGATGGCTTACCCCATCTTTGTTGTGTGTTTCATCGTGCTTATCGTGATATTCATAATGACCTTCATTATTCCCAGGTTCCGCACGATGTTCGACCAGTTCGGCGGCCAGTTGCCCGCCTTTACCCGCGCCTTTATGGGCTTTTACGACTTCATCAAGGGGAATCTCATATTCCTCGTCGGCGCCGGCTTTCTTATCTGTAGTGCCTTCGTGATGATTTCCAGAACTCCGAAAGGCCATATCGCCTTTTCCAAACTTGCCCTGCGGGTTCCTTTGATGGGCAAAATTATCAGTCAGGCCTTTATCTCGATGTTCTGTAAGACAATGGCGACCCTTCTTGCGGCGGGCGTTTCCGTCCTCGAGGTATTTGACATACTTGCCACAATGACAAAAAACGACGTCATAAAGGACGCCATCCTCCGCAGCCGGGAGCACATCGTCCAGGGGTCCAGCGTCTCATTGTCGCTGGCGACGGCCGGCTTTTTCCCGAATATGGTTGTCAAAATGATTCAGGTCGGCGAAGAAAGCGGCTCTCTTCCGCAGGTCCTCGAGCGAACAAGCGATTACTACGAACGCAAAGTCGATTCTACCATAAGCACCGTTCTCGGACTGCTCGAACCTGTAATGATTGTATCGGTTGGAGCGATTGTATTGGTTGTCATTCTGGCGCTTTATCTGCCGATTTTCTCGATGTCGGCCACGGTGCATTAAAAATCTATATCGAAATTCGGTATATGCCTTTGCATTTACTATTATTTAAGTAGGAGTTAGTGAGTTTTTTTTGAGTGTTTAGCCCCGGAATTTTATCCGCCGCAGGCGAATTATTCCGGGAGTTGCTTAAGTGCCCCAGTAAATTGACCGATTTGAATTGTAACAAGTCGGATTTTGAAATTAACCGCTTTTTTTAAGGAGAAAGCAAATGACAAGTAGAAAAGGTTTCACTCTTATCGAACTGATGGTAGTCATCT
>JBELAA010000278.1:0-2587 GCA_049509315.1 Sedimentisphaerales bacterium
CATTTTTTCGCAACAGTTATGGTGGCGCTGGGGGCCTCGATTTCGGCATTCTGGATTATGGCCGCCAATTCCTGGATGCAAGTCCCGGCAGGCGTCAAAATTGAAAACGGCGTAGCAATCGTTACTGACTATACCGCCGCGATTTTTAATCCAGCCCTGCTGCACTCATTCACCCATATGTGGGTTGCCTGCGTCGAAACAACCCTGTTTTTCGTAGCTGGCATTAGCGCTTGGGCAATCCTTAAAAACCATCAGCCGGGATTTTTTCTCAAATCGTTCAAAATATGTCTTGCTCTTGCGGTTATTTTTACGCCTCTGCAAATATACCTCGGCGATTTATCTGGCCGGAAGGTCGCTGTTTTACAGCCCGCAAAAACCGCCGCGATGGAAGCCCACTGGCAGACAAACGCAACGGGAACCGGCGCATCGTGGGTTTTGGCCGCCTGGCCTGACTCGCAGAATCAGCAAAACACCTGGCAAATTCGAATACCGTATCTTCTGAGTATTCTCACCACTCACTCCCTGACGGGCCGGGTTGTCGGATTACGGGAATTTCCCCAGTCAGACCAGCCGCCCGTAGCGATAACGTTTTATTCCTTTCGCCTGATGCTCGCCATCGGCTTCATTTTCCTGGTTCTTATGATTTGGGGTTTGATTAAGTGGCGTAAGGGTTTGCTTGGCGAGGAACACATAAACCGCAATCGTTATTTCTGGCTCGCCTGGACGTTATCGATTCCACTGGGTTTTATCGCGTCCGACCTCGGCTGGGTCGTTCGCGAAGTCGGCAGACAACCCTGGGTCCTCTACAACATTATGCGAACAAGCGCCGGCGTTTCAAATCTCACGGCATCAGCTACCTTGACGACTTTGCTGGCGTATTGTCTCGTTTATCTTGCTATGCTCATTTTCTACGTCATTTTTGCAAGGCGCATAATCACCAAAGGCCCTGATTTTATTAGTCCGCTGCCGCACACCAGTAAGCCGGGAGGAAAATAAAATGGAATTTTTTACTCTGGCTAATGTGTGGGCAGGTCTTTTAGTCCTGATGCTTGGTCTTTACGTCGTTCTCGACGGCTTCGACCTCGGTATCGGCATCCTGTCGCTGTTCACTCCCGCCGAGAAGAACCGGGATATAATGATGAAAAGCATCGCCCCCGTCTGGGATGCCAATGAAACGTGGCTCGTTCTGGCTGGCGGAACCCTATTCGGCGCATTTCCGATTGTGTATTCGGTTGTGCTCAACGCCCTTTATATCCCGATTATGTTTATGCTTTTCGGCTTTATTTTCAGGGCGGTCTCTTTCGAATTCCGCAGCCAGTCCCGGCGAAAGCGTCCCTGGGAATTTTGCTTCGGCTTAGGCAGCTTTATCGCAGCGGCTGGGCAGGGTTTTGTCCTGGGCGGCATTATGACAGGCATTAAAACAGGCGATACGGGTTTTGCCGGTTCTGTCTGGGACTGGTTTAATTTGCTCTCGATATTAACCTCAGTCGCTGTAGTTTTCGGCTACATAATGATAGGCGCATCTTACCTTATCATCAAAACTCAAGGCGATATTCGCAATTCCGTTCAGAAAAATATGACCGTCTCCGCGATTCTTATGTTCGTAATGATTGCCGCTATAACGGTATCGATGCCCTTCACTTACAGGCATTTCGCCGAAAGGTGGATTTCTCAAAATACCCGTTTTGTAATGTTGGCCTTAGCACTTGGCGCGGTATTTGCCTTTATAATGCTTATAGTAAGCACCGTCTTCAAAAAATACCGCCGATTACCGTTTATTATGAGCTTGTTGATTTTCGCCTCTGCTTTTTCAGGGCTGGGTCTGGGTCTTTACCCGTTCCTCGTCCCCCCGTCAATAACAATTGAATCAGCCGCCTCGTCTCCGAAAACCCTCGTCTTTATGATTTTCGGCATAGGCCTTCTCATACCCGTTATGCTGCTCTATAACCTTTATATGTATCGCGTATTCCACGGCATCGTCGAGGAAACAGAAGAATATTAAACGGTCAATTCGCCGCTACTTATGTTGCCTTAATACGTAGATAATGATACAATCAGAGAACAGCAATCGCGTCGTATCGATATTTGAAAAGTATATATGGGGGCGAACGGTTTCGACCGGATGTCGGAGAGTCGAGCTGCATACCCAGGACGCCGGTTGGCCTGGCTAATCATTCCGGCACCAAATTTAATTGGCAACTACCAGTTGCGAATGGCTGCCTAATTAGGCAACCCGTCCTTTCAGGCACTGCCTGCGGGCCTGACTGCGGCGTAAGATAGTGGGCTGCTCCCGTCGGAGCTTTCGGGCCGATGGGTTAAGACAAATCCCGGAATAGCCAAAGCGGTTGGCTGTCGTAAGCCCGCCGGGGAGGCGATAAAACCAAGTTACGACTAAGTATGTAGATGCTCGTCTTGAAGCATTCCGGGACGGGGGTTCGAATCCCCCCGCCTCCAGTCGGCCTTTGGCCGACAGAGCAGTTGAGCAGGTGAACAGTGGAATAGTGGAAAAAATGTAATTGCTCAACTGCGGTCAACTGTTCACCTTTCTACGCTCCCTGTAAATGACAAAAGACAAAAAGAATACACT
>JBELAA010000279.1:0-3294 GCA_049509315.1 Sedimentisphaerales bacterium
TAAACGGCGGCAAAAATAGTCAGCAGCGACAGCAGCAGCACCGTCAGGGACATACCGTAACTTACAAACGCCTGAATGCGGCCCATCAAAGTGCCGTCGCCGGTCATCTTAAAACCCATAACCGGCAGCAGAATAAGCAGCAGGACTATGAACACGGCGGCAATTTTGAGACGAACCACCTGCCTTACAGTGTTGACCGCTACAGCCCAGATGCTACGCATCAGTTGGAACCTCCCTCTTTCGAATCGCAAGATTCTTGTCCGTCGTCGGGACGCTGGGTCAGTTTTCTCAATAAATCCTCGTCAGGCGGCGGGGCCGGCTCTGATGCCGGCCGGACGTTCTGTGTCCGGGCCTGGTCTGTCTTCTCGACGGGCATTGCGGCCGTAACAAGCTGGTCTAAAATAGCGGCACGACGGCCCCTGTCATCGGCGCCGAAAGAGAGGAAATCGCTGATATGCGTTTTACTTTCAGCGCCGCTTGTCGGAACCGCCTGCTGCTGGGCCGCAACCACGATATTTATAAAGAACGTCTCGAGCCGGTCCATAGGCGAATCAATTGTGTATTCGGCGTGCTCTCCTGCCAAAAGCTGTTTGATTTTATCCAGCGTCCCAGCGCTCAAACGCGAGGCGGTGATTGCGGTCTTTTCAGAATGCCGCAGCAGGTCGTGGACGTTGCCCTCGGCCTGGATTTTGCCGCCGTAAAGTATCGCGATTCGGTCGCAGACGTCCTCGACGTCTGCCAGAAGGTGGCTGCAAAGCAAAATCGTCTTGCCTCGTTTGGCAAGCTCGATAATGAGGTCCTTGATTTGTCTTGTGCCGATGGGGTCAAGACCCGTTGTCGGCTCATCGAGAATGAGCAGGTCGGGGTCGTTGATAAGGGCCTGCGCAAGACCACCATATCGAGAAGTGCCTCAATCCTGAGTTTCCTGATTTTGGCGGGCAGTTTGAAAAGCCGGCCGTAAAAATCAAGTGTCTCACGGGCGGTGAGATACCTGTAAAGATACGACTCCTCGGGCAGGAACCCGATTCTCTTGCTGATTGCCGGGTCGGTTGCATCGCCTTCGAGAATGAGCGATTTGCCTTTAGTGGGGTGAAGCAGCCCGAGAAGCATTTTCAGCGTCGTTGTCTTGCCTGAGCCGTTGGGGCCCAGCAGGCCGAAAACCTCGTTGGTTTTGACTTTAAGGTTGAGGTCATCGACGGCGATGACCCTGTTTCTGCCCCACCAGTCCGAAAAGATTTTGGTCAGGGAAAACGTTTCAATCGCATACTGCATAGTTTTGTTGTTCCTGAACGATTTTTTTAATAAGGTTTCAAAGTTATACGAACTAAGGCGTTTGATGTTGTATTTCTTCGC
This sequence comes from Sedimentisphaerales bacterium, assembly GCA_049509315.1. Classification (GTDB taxonomy): domain Bacteria; phylum Planctomycetota; class Phycisphaerae; order Sedimentisphaerales; family Anaerobacaceae; genus Fen-1362. Next base: position 1,354 of record JBELAA010000279.1, read on the forward strand.
CGTGACGCACTAAGCGCGCGCTGTTGAAAACAACAACCAGCGAGCTTGCGAAATGTAAAAATCCGGCCAAAGTCGGCACAATCAGGCCCATCAATGCGAATGACCACCCGATTAAAATAAAACTGACGCCGAAAGCGAGGTTCCAGTTGATAACGGAGCGGGTCCTGCGAGATAACAGCACCAGCGAGGGCAATCGTTTGAGGTCGTCGCTTAACAGGGCAATCGAGGCGGAATTAATCGCGACGTCCGAGCCGGCGGCGCCCATAGCGATACCGAGGTCGCCTGCGGCAAGAGCGGGTGCGTCGTTGATGCCGTCGCCCACGACAACTACCATGTAGCCGTCTTTTTTGATTTTCTCCACTATGGCTAATTTGTCCTGCGGCAGGCAATGCGCCTTGTAATCCGTGCAGCCAAGCTCGGCGGCAACGCGGCCCGCGACCTCGTCCCTGTCGCCGGTCAGCATAGTAACTCGCTTTACACCCAGGGAGACGAGGTCTTTTATGGCCTGCTGCGCCTCGGGCCTGGTCTTGTCCTGAAGACCGACCCACCCGATACAGTGGTTATCCACCGCTACGTAGAGGGTGCTGAACCCCTGCTCCTCGTGAAGCAACGGCGGCGTGATATCTTTCATAGTAACGTTATTTTCTTTAAGGAATGATTCTCTTCCGACTGTGATTTTGCTGCCGGCGACTTTGGCGGTAACGCCTTTTCCGGGGGTTTCAAGGAAGTTGTCGGATTCGGGCAGTGTGATGTTCGCCTGTTTTGCCACTTCGAGTAACGCCCTCGCCGCGGGATGCTTACTCATTTTTTCAGCGGCCGACGCGAGCGATAACAGTGTAGATGGTTCAACGCCAGATGCCGGCGATAATTTAGTAACGTATAATCGGCCGATTGTAACGGTGCCGGTTTTATCGAAAACCATCGCGGTAATTTTGCCCGCGATTTCAAGGTCTGCAACGTTTTTGACTAATATGCCTAATCGTGCGGCGGCTGATATTGCCGCCACCATAGCCGTAGGCGTGGCAAGAATGAGCGCACAGGGACAGGAAATCACGAGAATGCTTATGGCGACATTGATGTCCCGTGTGAAAAACAAGGAAATACCGGCAATCATCAGAACCGTCGGCGTGTACCATTTCACGTAGCGGTCGATAATCCGCATAATCGGTATTTTGGTCTGCTCGGCCTGCAAAATCAGCGACTGGACCTTGCCCAGGGTCGTGTCCTTACCCGCCTTGGTAACAGTTATATCGAGAGCGCCGGTGAGGTTATTTGTGCCGGCGAATACCTGCATACCGGGAACTTTATCGACCGGCAGCGCCTCGCCTGTTATTGTGGCCTCATTTATCGAGCTTAAGCCCTTTATGACCTCGCCGTCAACGGGGATATTATCGCCGGGCCTGACGCGAACAACGTCGCCCGGCCTGATTTCGCCGGCCTTGACCTCGGTTTCCGAGCCGTCGGAATTGACGCGGCTTGCCTTCTGGGGCGTAAGCTTGACTAACGACTCAATCGAGGCGCGAGCGCCAAGCGCCGTCCTGCTTTCGACTAACTCGCTCAAGAGCATAAAAAACGCAACTACGCTTGCTGCAACGTATTGCTGGGTCGCTACTGCCGCTACAATCGCAAGAGCCACAAGCTCATCCATATGAGATTCTCTTCGAATCAAGCTCTTAATCGCGTGCCAGACAATCGGCGTGCCTAACAGGATTGCCGCGACAAGCGCCAGAATCTCAACCTGAAAATTCTCGGAGCCGTAAATCAGCCATTTTCCTACGTAGTGACTTAACAGCAGCACCCCGCCCGCCAGCGTGCCCAGCAGGGCGATACTGACGCGGATTTGTTTACTGTGCGTTTGTTCTAACGCGATATCCTGATTAAAATGTAAATGCTCGTGGGCCATTATTCATCTCTTGTTATATTATGGTTTTTCGGACTCTT
>JBELAA010000028.1:0-18965 GCA_049509315.1 Sedimentisphaerales bacterium
CCATCCAAAGTAACAGTGCCGAATTCCTCAGCCAACTTCCGAATCGCTTCTCGCTGGGTTTCTAATTTATCTGCCAATGTTCTTTTTTCAGCTTCCAACACACTCAATTTCTGGTCCTCGTCCTGTGTGGACTTGATACCTTCCATCCCCATATAGGCGCGAATGAAGGCGTCCACTATTTGGCGTGCATCCTCAGGCCTATCAATAGCCATTGTTATCTTTATCAGCTCTGTGTTCCGAGTGTTCGTTACGGTAATCAAACCATCATTTATGGCTTCTTTCAACTTTGCCGCGTAATCCGAACGTGTTGAAGAACCGCGGAATTCGCTTTGCAGCTTTTTTATTAAGGTCGAAGCTTTAGCATCGAAAAAAGGCAGATTCTTGGTAGCCAAATCATCCGCAGCCCTGTCGATTATCGGACCGCTGATTATCATTTCGGCCTGTGTGCTCATAAAACTCTGGTAATTCGATATATCACCTCTGTCCACCTCGCCGGTCAGAATGTTCGACAGAATGGGAGCTACCTTTATCGCGCCAGTCACCTCACAGACAGGTTTTATAATCAGCCATATAACAGACAAACCAGTGCAACAGATTACGGCAAATACAATCACAGCTGCTCGCCACCGGCGAAGCAGAACTGTGGTAAGCATATCGAATACATTCGGCCCAGCCGGCTCCGGAAAAGGCGGCATTCCCTGGATAACAGGTCCTATCGTTCCAGCTTCATATCGCGTCAATTCATCCATTCAGCACTCTCATATTGAAAACATTTCTATTTACTATATCGGTTCTTTACCCTCGGGTGATAATTATTGAGTTTTTTTCGTCTGGCCTCACTGTAAGCAGGCTCAACAGCCAAAATTCCCCTATTACCGCCGCCAGGGCCAGCGGCATCATAGCGTAACCGCCAAAATCGTGGAACATTTTTTCCCAGTAATCACCCTTAAGGACAGTGAAAGCCACCGCCGTAACCGCCAACCGTATTGTATTGCACAGCAGTGCGATAGGCAAACTGGACGCCATTACGACCAGTTTCTCCCACCATTTCCGTCTTACCAGCATTACAACCAGGGCGCTGATTACAAAAAATGCCGTGACCATACGCAGACCGTTACAGGCCTCGGCTACGGCCACACTTGTTTGGCCGATACGTATGATATTGCCTTCCTTAATAACATCGTAGCCCATTATTTCAAGGCAAAATGCCGCCGAGGATGTGGCCCATTGCTGCAAAGGCAAAGCAACAGCCGACTGAACACTATGTGGCCAGGGTAACATTAAGCAAAGAAACAGCAACACGGTGGCTGTTTTTTTGAAAAACTGCCAGCCCAGGATAAATAGAACAATCGCTGCGATACTGAGAACTATAGAGAACCGTTCCGCAGACCCATATAGAAAAAACAAGCCGAATAACCTTAATATGCCGGCAAATAATAGCGCAAGGCCACCCCACAATGACGGTCTTATCGGAATCGATTTGAACTGTTCCCGTCTTGACCAAAGAACATAACCGGCAAGGAAAGGGACAAGTAATCCGCTGGAGTATTCGTCACTGCGCTGCCAGACACTCCAAAGGTCTGTTATCCCCGACCAAAATGACCATAGAAATGCAGCGACTATGATGGTCCCGGCGAGCCATACGACTTTTGGAACACTTATCGGCCCCGGCGAAGCCGAATAGCCGCAAAGCCGGGCACGCAAGTTGTGAACCATCTTCTCGCCGGATTTCAACACACGCCTTCCCCATCGCACTATAATCGGGGGTTTTTCAAAGGGGATGTTTTTATTCTGAACAACCATATCGCCGGCAATATTAACGCCGTAATCAAGCAGACAATTCCGAACTTCACAATTTTGGTCTATGCCGGCGGTATCCCAAAGCACGCTATTTATAACAACACTGTTACGACCTATGATACATTTCCGGCCTATGATGCTCGGCCCGAAAACGACCGCGTCTTTGGCTACCCGGGCGCCAGCCATAACTACCACGGGACCAAAAAATCTCACAGATGGGTCCACCTCAGCCCCATCCTCCAGCCACAAACACGGCCCCTTACGGCGAAGAGAAGGTATCTCGTCATTCAGCGGCGGTTCTTTTGCAAGATAATTTGTCACCGCACGCAAGTACCCCTGCCCATCGCGGAAATTGCCCGCACAATGCGGCAATACGGTATAACGCACACGTTTGCCGGCTCTAACCATTTCCGGTATTAAACTTTCTTTGATATCATGATATCCTTCCGCCGGAATATATTCCGGCACAGCCGGATTGCAGATATAAATATTGGCCACATCGCCTTTTTCATCATTATCGCTTGATGCCGGATTGAACACTACAGTCAATTCTGCTGCCTGATCACGATGGGCAGCTATTAACAAGCTGATATCAGGCAGACACACCATGTTAGCGGAAAATACGACGAGCAAATTATTCTTTTCGCCGTTGGCAGCATCGCGAATAGACCCGGCGGTGCCCATCGGCAACGGCTCATCAAGAAACTTGATAGTTCCGGTAATTTGTGGCACATCAATCGATTTCTGTAACAGAACGCTGTCTCCGCTGCAACAGACCGTAATATCCCTTATCCCCTGCTCTGCCAGACCAACAATCATACGTTCCAGCGAGGGTTTGCCCATCACCGGCCACAAAGCCGCAGGTAAACGGGATGCTATGGGGCAACGTCCAAAATCGTGTTTCCCTGCAAGAATTATGGCTTTGATACTCACACCACCACCTCTATCATCATCCAGCCGAGGACTCGACCTGACCAATAATTTTTTTTATCGCAGCCGTTATCGCACCTATATCACTCTGAGTCGTCCTCGGGACAAAAGAGGATAATTCCCTCAGTTTATCCCCAAGCTGACTCTCATCAAACGCCGCCAAAAGATAACCATGTTTTTGAAATTTTCCGGCAATAGCCAACTGGTGGTCATTCACCACTTCGCCATATTTTGCCAATCTCGGCATAACAAGTAACGGCTTGCCGAGCTGCAACGCCGCGATTATCGTTCCCATTCCCGCATGGCCGACAATACCCTTCGCTTTATTAAACAATTTGTCGAACTGTGCTTTGTCTATATATTCGGCAAACTTGAAATTGCGAGGACGATACGTACCTGGGCCTATTTGAGCAAAAATTTCCTCATTAAATCCGCCCCCGCCGACTATTTCGTCCACCCTGTGCCTACAGTCAAAAATATCATATTACTGCGCCCAAGTATTGAATCGACCTTTTTTCGTCAGCAAGTTCAGGCCACTGGACGAGGAACAAATCCGCCACCCATTTTACCATTCTTCCAGACAGCGATATCCTCTCAACGTTTGTAATGCTGTCAATCCATACTATCCTGGCACCGATAGCTTTTGCCAGGAAACTTGTTATGCAGCCGCAGGCGGCGCCGGTGCTGATGACTACGCGTGGTCTTTCCCTAAATATTATTTCGATGCAACAAAACAGCACCTTAAAAACGCGCCACAGCTGCTGCCTGTTGCACTCGCCAACCACATAGACGCTGCCACACTGCTGCAACTCACCCCTGACGACATCAGAAGTCGTTATGAAGAAAACCTCATGTCCTTGCCAGCAATCAGACAGCCGCAACAACTGAGTCAGGTGTCCGCCCGAGGACGCAACCAGACATATTTTTAAATTCGCCTGCATTTTACCAGATTTTGGTCCTTCTTTGTATCGGCCGCCACAATATCTGCGGCCAGTAAACCGGCTTAATCCGCAGCACATTTTTCAACAACCACACATACTGATTGCGCCTCAACTTAAGATCGCGAGAACTAAAATCGGTTTCATAACTTTCCTGGGAACGGTCATAAGACGATTCGGATGCCAATAAATCGCATCGGCGTCTTATCTCGGCATCGAGTGATGTTTTCCTGTCGCCTGTCGCGAACAGTGGCCGATGTTCTTTGTCTTTTACCAAAGGGACATACGACCAATCAACGACATCGCCTCCGGACATAGTTATGCTTAGCGCCATCGACCAGGACGTATCCTCAAGAAAACAATCAAAAACAAAGTTGCCTAAGCTGTACGCTATTAGCCCTTTACCATATCGCTCAACTCCCTGGACAACATGCGGATGATGCCCTGCCACCAAAGAAGCTCCGGCATCGATTATGCTTCTGCCGATTTTCCTTTGGTGGATATTGGGACGATCCATTAATTCGTCACCCCAATGAATTGAAACCACAACTGTCCTGCCCTGGCTGGAAAGATGTTTTACCATGCGCAACAATTCATCCAAATCAATCCCGCCGTCATAAGCATACTTTTCTTTCAATAAGCATATTCCCAGGACCGAAACGATTTGGTCATTCAACGGCACCTCGGCCACCTGAACACCAGGCAGAAAAACGCCGTCTTTGCCTGCGCCGGCAACCTGGATACCAGCTTTTTGCAACGACTTTACAGTATCAACCGCAGCGTCATAACCATGTTCCATAATATGATTATTCGCGACACTGGCTACCTCAATTCCCCAATCGGCAATATACTTCGCTGTTTGAGGTCTTCCCCGCATATGAATCGTTCGAAGAATATTTTCTCTGCGACCAATGTTCGACAAAGCACATTCGACATTGCACAGCGCCACATTGTGCGACTTGATATAATCGACAATCGCAGGTTGTATAAAATTTCTGCTGTATTTACTGATGGCGGAATCAACGCCGTGACCAATTGTATAGAACGAATCTCCACACATCACGTCACCGAGACAGACAATCCTACAATCGCTCATTTAACAGAATCCCAAATAATAATATTCAGATACAGGTGATTATCGTTTGGCATCTATTGCGCCGGTTATTATTTCCGACAGCCGTTCTATATGACTGTCCCAGCTGTGTTCCCTGGCAATATCTATCCTCTTTGCGGCTCGCCATGTCGCATCATTATGCAATTCCAGCACGATTGCGTCACAGAATTCCTTCTCATTTTGGGCAATGCTAACCACATCCGAATACATGGCGACCTCATCGATTGGAACAGATACTATTGGTCTGCCGGAGGCCATATACTCGAAGAATTTGAGAGGGTTGCAGAACCTTATCCATTTATCCACTTTCCATTGAAGCAGGCACACATCAAAACCCGCACAAATGAAAGGAATCCGCTTATAAGGTATTTTACCGAGGTGATATACATTGCGTAATTTCAAGAGTTTCACATAGTCGCCGCCGGTAATCTCACCTGCAAGAACAAATGAGACATCCGGCAACCGTGTGGCACAATATCGCAGAAGCTCAACATCATTGGAGGCCGTCAGAGTACCGTAATACCCCGCGATGGGTTTTGGAATACCAGCCAACTCCTCAGCCACCTCGTTGTCATTATTGGCGGCCTGACGGAAAAGCTCAAAATCAACGCCGTGAGGGAGGTAAAACACATTTTCTCTCTGCCCGGCTTTGGTTTCATAAAGCCGACGAGAAACACATATAAGAACGTCACTGCTTTCACTGATTTTTTGCTCTCTGACTCGTGACATATTTTTGTTTGAGACATAATTACATTCTTCAAACAAATCCGAAACGTGATATATAACAATTTTGTTATCAAACCAATCCAGGGCGTCCGCCGCACGCACGTTTTCCATCCAAAGTACCGGTTTTGAGAACCCCAAAAACAAACACACAAGCTTAATCTGCAATTTCAGAAAAACATTGTTGATAGCATCAATTATTGGTCTGCCCTGCAGGGGGATAAAAACAGGACTAAACACATACAATCTCTTTGCAGGTCGTTTCAGGCATTTTACAATGCTTTTTATTTTTCTGGCGATGCGCCTGGACATTCCGCTTTTAGTTCCGCCTGAGAAATCGGAACTGAACGGATTGATATAAAGCACCTTGTTCTTCGCGGTAAACCGTGACATTATATGTGTGGCGCAACTGGGGTTCATACCCCACCAGTCCGAAGGTCCGAAACAGATTATATTACGCCCTTCAATCATAATAGTTCTTAATTTGCGGATAGCTTTTTAGAAATAACAAAGGACAACGCTTTTCCACTTGCGGTTCTGCTGATTTTTTCCACAGGGCGGACGTTAATTTTGAAATCAGCCGGGAAGTTGTCTGCTATCAGAGATTTTAGCGTGTCGGCATCTTTCTGGCCAAATCCACTGAGCGGAACATATTCGAGAGTCATAACATCCCGTGATTCCTGAATCACCTGCCCCTCCAGAACCGGCATCTTTTGCATAGCGAACAGCACATTTTCCATTATTGCCTCAACCGCCGATGCGCCCAACATTCTGCCGGATGGTGTAACAAGAATATTGCTTTGCCGCCCAATAATCCTTTTCACCACCGGAAATGCTCTGCCGCACTTACAAAACGCGTCAGCGAATTGCACGAGGTCGGCCGTATCATACCGAATCAAGGGCATCGCCATATTCCAGAATCCGGTAGCGACAATCCGGTAGCAATCCTCATTAGGGGGCTCAGCAGGTATAAGCTCGGTTAAACCATATTCGGGTATAATGTGGTAACTATCGTGTTCGCAGGTATGGATATAGCACACCCGCTCACTGCTGCCATAAAAGTCATATACTTTGCAGTCAAAAACCTTTGAAATTGTTTCTTTCTGCACCGGGTCAATCGTCTCGGCTGTGGTTAGAACTGCTTTAAGCGGTATTTGGATACCTCTATCCAAACATCCTTTAGCCAGAATATAAGCCGCTGAGGGATGTGAGACCAGTACCTTTATCTTGTAGTCGATGATTGCATTAACGTAGATGGGTATTTTATCAGCAGACAGATGAAAAACAGACAAGGTTAGCTCTTTCATTGCAGCGTCGTAGACATAAGGTTCTTCAGATTTCTGCGATGGAGAGAGGATTACGCGTGCCATCAGGTACGCCGATCGGTCCCGCAACCCGATGCCTGCCCAATCAAACTGTCTCCGCACGAATGCATGTTCGTTGGCAATAGAATTCAGGTCCCGTTTTAGCGTAAGACGCTCACCCGTTGTCCCACCCGTGTGGGCAGTACGCAGAAACATCTTGCTAAACTCTCTGGAGAACAGCTTCTCACCTGCGGCCTTAACATTAGATTTTCGCAGTATCGGAAATCTGTTGATATCTTCGAGACTTCGTATATCAGCCGGTGTGAATCCGAGACCCGTCATCATTTCTTTATAATAAGGCACCATATCGTAAGAGTAAGTTACTATTCGCTTCAGCAAATCAAACTGTAGTTCGTTCAATTGCTCTGCATTTAACCACTGAGTTTTTGCCAACCATTGACGCCTCTTCTGAAATGGTCCGATGTGCCGCTTGATCAAGCAAGCCTTTGCACCATTTAAAGTAGCTATGATGTCTTTGAAACTGATAATCTTTAACCTCATTCTTAATTCCAGCTTTGTAAAAAACCAAGCTGCTGTGACAAGCCGGCCAAGGCCTCTATCTGGCTTAGCTAAAAGCGGCAGATGACAGAAATACCAAGACTAACGACTTGCATGATTTGTATGGTTTACCTTTTATTTGCCGGGCTTAATTTTGTTAAATGTTTCAGCAACTTCAGATGAGATGGCAACCAATTCTTGCGTCAAAGTTTTCAACTTCCTCATAGTACTCGCAGGCAACGTATCTCTGAAAGCTCTGCATGTCCATATAGCACACCGGATAGGTCTGTCTTCCGGTTGTAAATCACAGCCAGTTGGTAACAAGTTGGGGCACTTTGTATTAGTTGCATTGGAATTAAATTGCGGAGCATTAAATGCTACTATTCTGTTCCAAAGAAGAACGGCTATTGGCTCTTGTTTTGGCAGGCTTCCATACTCATCTATAGGTCTGTCCGAAAATCGCCTGATCCAGTAATCTATTGTAGTAAAATGATTATAATTTCCTCTGCAGCATAACCCTTGACATTGCAGGCACACATCAGTTCCCTCGCACAAGGCGATGATTTCCTTCTGCAGCCGCCTGCGATTGTCATTAAGGTTGTTCAACTTAGATGGTAAAGGTTGCAGGCCATATGCTAACATATGAAATCGCCTGGTAGGTAGAGTAAACCACGAAAAACACTTAATCATCTTTAGTATCTTCATAACGTCATATCTACATCCTTTCCTGTTTTGATGCTAAAACTAACTTGCGTTGTGGAAAATAAAAATCATTCTCAAGTCCATATTTTTAAATATCGTTTTCACCTGTATTATTTATTGGTTTTGACCAATAATCCTTTATGTCCATGAAGTAATTTGAATACGCCCTTGGAATATACTTTGACTATACCCCAGTAACTAAGACGATTTTGGGGTGAGATAATCGTCCTAATAAGCCAAAATGGAACCCTGATTGAAAAAAATACTCCGGTCAATACGCAAGCTGATATGTATGTGGCTTTAGAATAATGCTTAGCTATAAATTGCAGAATAGCACCCCGCAACTGCAACGTCTTTCCTGCAGCCATTTTTGAGCTGCTTGCTCCGCCAAAATGGATAATCTGCCCGACTGGCGCAAAAACAACCTTCCAGCCCGCTTGCTTGAAACGATAGCACCAGTCCGTCTCTTCGCCATACATAAAAAATCGCTCATCCAGCACTCCAACTTCTTCAACGGCCTGACGCCTGACAAGCATAAAGCAACCAGTCACAACTTCAACTTCGCGAGTATCATCTCTGTTCCACCAGGTCATTTGCTCGCGACCCAAAAATCTGCTTCGCGGAAAGAGCTTATACAAATAGATACTCGAAAGAATCATATTCAGCAGAGATGGAAACATAAAACAAGTGGGCTGCAATGTACGATCCGGATTGAGAACCCGGCAGCCCACAACGGCCACTCGTGATTCGGAATCCGCAAAAGAAACCACCTCATCAATTACATTTCCCAGCACAACAGTATCGCTATTCAACAGAAGGTAATATCGCCCTTTCGCGGCGTTTATGCCGATATTGTTGGCAGCGGCAAAACCTTTGTTCTCCTGGTTCTCCACAAGAATAACACGCGGGAATTCACGCTTTACCATTTCGATGGAACCGTCACTCGAAGCGTTGTCAACAACGATTACTTCGTATGTACAGCGGACATTCTGTTCGTATATTGAGCACAGACATTCCTTCAACCGGTCTTTTGTATTCCAGTTAACAATGATTATCGAGGCATCAATCATATAACAACTTAAAGTAGTCAATCCGGAAAAGCTATTTATTTTACAGGTGACACCGGATAGCGCCGGTAGCTCCTCAATGCGGGATATTTTTGAAGGATATTCACAAACCCAGGATTATGCTGAAGTGCGGCTAAAATCTTAACATTTGTTTCGCTTACAATTCTCGGCATCGCACCGCAGAAACCAAAAAGCAGATACAGAATCGTCTTAGGCGGCCCGAAAAGAGAAACCGAAAACAAACCAATCAAAATCCCAAAGAACGCTCCTGCCAGCGACCAAATCATACACCTGTCCGGCTCCGACATGCTCGCCTTAAAAGCCCTGACAATCTCCCTTACAGCAACTATCACCACGGACATAAAAGGAATAAATCCCACCAGCCCATATCTGCATAGAACCAACAGGTAATGATTAACCATATCTGTCTGGCTACGGTTATCTATCTGGAACGACCATCCGGGATCTACCAAACCGAACCCAGTAAGCCAGTGGCCTGACATTCCGCCTTCAAATATCGCCACGTCAATGAGTTTGCTGCGATACCATGCCGTTTCAGGACTCATCGTGTATCCCCCCAGCACATCATAAAAATGTCGATTGCTGATTATCTCCACGCAACCACACATAACGACTGTTACCAGCATGGCTGTCCTCCAGTATCTGCGCCAGCGGTAACAAACAATAAAAACAACCGCTAAAATAATTACGAGAATAGGCCCGCTCGATACAGAACTAATCGCTCCGATAATCATAAAAGCAATGCCGGCTTGGTAGAACAGCTTGTTATTTTGTACATTACGCAATAAACCTGCACACACCGGCCCGAACATCGCAAAAAACATTCCGAGCATTATGGAATCAGAAAAAGTAAGCTCTGGTCGGAAGAAACCATTTCTTATTCTGGCATTGTATTCCCTAAGAAAGTCAAACGGATTTGCTCCCGTAAGGCACTGATAACAGGTGAGCACCGCGAATGGGACAGAAATAAGCAGAATACCTTTCAGTAAACGCAGGTATTCTTCCTTGCTGACCAGAATAAGCCGGACGGCAAAATACGGTATCGCCATATCAAACACCGCGCCAATTCTGTTCTTAATAAGGTCACTCAATGAACCATTTGTGGCGCCAGTAGCTATTTCGGCCACAAAACACAATATTATAAGTTTATCGAGCCATATCCATCTGAAATACTGTGGTAGATTCGTGCCTAAAAATAATTTTGCGAAAATAGCAAGGGTAATTACTCTCGAAGCCGTTATATCAAATGACGCAACCTCAACAGCCAGATAAGACGGATACCACACAAGAACAGCTATGTAAACAACCAGGCCGTAAACCGGACGGGTGAAAAATATCAGCACACAGCCAACTACGGCCACCAAGATTGTTAATCCCTGCGATTCCATTTTACGTCATAGACCAAACAGATCTTTGTCCCTGGCCGAGCTATTTTCGCCAGGAAAGCTGCTTTTCATCCAGGATATTCACTAATCGGCGAACACCAGGCAACTTTTTCAGAAGCCGGACAAATCTTGTTGCGTATTGTTTCTCTACATATATCTCTCTGTCTTCAAAATGAGTCCGTGTTCTATGAAACAGCTTAATTCTGTTCCATCGACCACTGCGTGTAGTACCGCCAACATACTTTCGAAATCCATATTCCCACCGCAGTAACCTGCTTAAGCTTATGTCCTGGTCGGATATATATTTGACCCATGCTGTGGGTACATAAAATGTGGCAATATTAGTAGCAAAAATACTAACCACTGGGTTTTCTTTGTTCGCGCTCAGTCGTATCTCTGATTGGAGCATAATCGCCAACTCCCTGACTGCCCGGAAAATTAGAAAACAAACCGGGACAGGAAAATCGAAAGACCATTCGTTGTCCAGGGCAATCCATCTCTCGCCGTTAACGAATATGTTACGCGGCGTTAAGTCAAGCAATCCACGATTGAGGCAGTCCATCTTTAGCTTATTTTCGCTGGTATCCTGAGCAACTGTTCTGAGAAATTCATCTGGCAACAAATGTGTTCTCGGCAAAGCGTATATCCGTTTTACGTACGACTCAAATAACTTATTTGCCGACTGATAATTGCCGTGCAGCAGATATTCCGCTATTTTATCCTGCAATGATGGATATGCTAAATACTCGTATTCAATCCGTTCGCCCTTGAGAGTGCCGCATAGGACATCAAACTGCCCCCTGAGATATTCGAGATTAAATATTTCTTTCTCAGGTATGGTCTTCAGGAACGGCTGCGATTCTTCTGTAGTCGCACATTTATAAACGAGCTTGCGTCCGGACTCCGTAGCTATTACCGTGTGTATCTGAAATTTTCTCAGTCGCCAAACATTTTCAGCCACTTTTACGTCAGCAGTGCTGTCCTGTTTTAAGCCGGTCGTATTCTTATGGTCTGTTTTTTTTATGTCCATCTTGGTTGGTATATGTGTTGTTCCAGTCATTTTAGAGCTAACGGAATTTTGTCTCGCCAACGGCCCGAGACGACAGTTTCCATCGCCGCCTCCATCTTTTGCGCAGCATTCGACCACGATAAAGTTTGAACCGTTTCCAAAGCACTGGTCGCAAGCCGGATTTGTTTAACCCTATCGTCTGAAATTTCCAGTATCGACTCTATAATTTCCTCAGGAGATTCTTTCCTCACCATTACTCCATTTATTCCTGACTTTACAAAATCGCCGGGACCACCGCAATCAGTGGTAACTACTGCACAGCCACAAGCCATTGCCTCCAAAACAGGCATACCAAATCCCTCGCTTCGACTGGCGCAAAACCAGACCGAGCATCGCGAGTAAATTCCCCTCGTCTGCTCAACTGAAGGCAGACGATAATACTGAACCGCCGATAACAACTTTTCAGGTCTGGGCCACACACCGAAACACAAGAGAGGAATTTGGGGCCGCAATTCATGCAAACGGGCAAACACCGATATAATTGTTTCCGGGTCTTTTGCCACGCCAGGGCCAAACACTGTCCCAATACCCGTTCTCTCGACATGGTCTCCATCCGGAAAATACTCTGATATATCTATGCCATTGGGCACTACAGCGACAACGTTGTTATCTCCCGCCTTTATCAATTCCATGCCAACATAACTGGAAACCGCAATTTTGGGTATATCCTCACTCCATGATGTACGACGCAACTCAGGATTGCGTAAAGTCAGCCCGTGGACATTGAAAATTTTTGCGCCGCATTTTTCGGGAAGATTTAACATTTCTTTAACACAATCCGGCCCCACCGACATTACCACATCTCCATCACCTACAAGCTTCGCGTCAAGAACCTTAAAGGAAGCAAATTTGCCTTCGAACCGGTCAAGCCAATCCTTTTGCGTAACTGCAGCAACTCTCCTAAACAAATATCTTGCCGCAGTTTTGAAACTGAAACAATCTTTGCGATAGAGAATTTGCACATCGTGCCCTCTATGCAGCAATTCGCTTGCCATTCGGACACTCACACGAACCCCCCCGCTAAATCCTCTGCCGGGCAGTAAGAAGATGATTTTCATTCTAAATTACTTTAGCATGTCAACTACAACTTATTTTCGAACGACACACAAATCGCCCACCGTTCTCAGATATGACCAAACCGCATGTTTGTTGACGGATTCAAGACAAAATACAAATGCGAATACCGCGTATATGCAGGCAACAATTATGCCTTTTGAAACCAAAAGCACATAAGAGCCGGCGGAAAAACTCATCGCGACAGATACTGTTCCCACAGCAACCAAAATAGGGCCTATTAGAGCAAACCACAGGTATTCGCCAAATCGAATACCAAAAATACGAGAACAATACGCCGGCTGAATCAGAATCTTGGTCACCACTGCCGGTATTGCCGTCCCAAGAGCAACACCAACCATCCCAAATTTGGTAACAAGCAGCAGTGACAGTACAAGGTTGGCTAAACCTTCAAGTATTGTCTGATAGGCATAAAACGGATGCTTTTTCACCGCCTGCAGCGCATTCTTGGACACATCCGTCATAATTTCAGGAATCAGGCCGGCTGACAAAACTATAAATACTTTTGCCACAACTACCGGATCGCTGATATCCTTATGCACCCACAATCGCAAAAAATCAAACACCAGGGCAATACACACCGCACCAATGCCTGCCGCGGTGACCGCAACAATATTCGAGTAGCGCATAACCTCCTTCTTGAACTCGTTCATATCCCTTCCGGCTATAGCCGAAAGCCGCGGTTGAGTAACACCGCTTAGCGCAAGAATACTGCTCGACATATACCCATATAAAATAGCCCCAATTCCATACATTCCAACTGCGTTCATATCCAGAAACTTGGCCACCACCACCGCATCGAGCTTGAAACGCAATGTGTTGCCTATATGGATAATACTGGCAAAAAAGCCGAACGCAAAAAGGGATTTAATAACAGCCAGCTTGGTATTCGCAAAACCGACAACGATATCCTTAAACCATATTTTAATTATCAGCCAACTGAAACAAATCTGAAAAATCGCCAGTGCGAAGCTAAGCTGCCCCAGAGCCACAAGCCCTCCGCCGCGCGAAAGCAAATAATACGTCCCTGTTCCTCTCAGTATCGCAATCAATATTCTCAACACATTGGCCATCACAAATCGCTCATGACCAAGTATCACCACTATCAGCACATTGCCGGGAAGCATTACAGCCGTAGTGGCACCTAACAGCCAAACAATCTGACGGAAAGACGAGAAATCTTCGGCGTTTACTTTGAAAAACGTTGCCAGCGGTCCCGCAAGCAAGAAAGTCAGGCAAAGAACAATAGCACCAACTACGCCGAAAACCAAAAGAGAGCCGCTCACGACCTCATTTGTCGAACTGTAATCGCCCCGCCCAACATACCGAGCAACATACCGCATCACCGCTGACGCCACACCGAAGTCCAGCAGCCCATAATAACCCATTATCGTGCCAACCAGCGTCCAAATACCATATTTTTCTGTGCCCAGACAGCCCAGAATGAATGGAATTAACAAAAAACCCACAACAGTATTCACGCCAAGCGCCACCAAGTTGCTAATCGCATTCAATTTCAATGACGGCAACTTCGTAACAGACGTTGGAGATTGTGTAACTATCGAAGATTTTTTTCCCGGATACTGGTTAATATTTGCGAACTCCATACTCTTCGAACAGATTACAGATTCCGTATAAACACAGTTTATAAAAAGCTCTCATATTAAAATCTTTTTTGCCAAAATGTTACGAGGGTTTGCTGCCCACCGGCTTCATTTTACTAATAACATGCCAAAACAACGCTACGAAAAACCCTGTCGCGAAAAATGATGGGACCATTCTTATGCCCGTGGGCGAATAACCCCTCCACACAAGATAAATCTTACTCGCTATCCCAATGCAGAATAACAACGAGCCGGCAATATCCACCCACAAATACCATTCTGAGGATAAAAGACGTCTAACGGCATATCGCACGGTTAATCCCACAAACATCAGCCCGACGGCCAACAATATTGCCATAGCTTTCCAGAACCGGACTTCCTTGGTATATACCTCAGTCGCAAGATACACGCACCGGCCCGACTCGCCAGGCCACAAACTTGCAGGCAGTAATCCCCCCCAAAAACTTCTTTGCCGCCAAAGCGCATTTGCCGCACGATATCTCGCATCCGTCAAGCTTCTATCCCGCTGAATCAGATGTTCAAACGTTACCACTTTTATCGTTGGTATCGCCGTCAGTTTTTGTAAAAGACGTTCAAAACGTTCGAAACCCAAAAAACGTCCTTCCTTGCCCGTAAACTTTATCATCTGGGCTGGATGAAACAAAACTACGATTACAGCTTCATCCGGCAAGGCGCCTTTATCTAACATCGATTCCAGTTCCCAAAGCTGCGCTGTAAACGGGACAATGATCAACTCCCCGTCAGATTCAGCATAGTAATCGCGGTCCGCAGAAAGGACACGAAAGCCGCTCTGCAAAAGAGCTTTAGCCGTGTAATTATCCCACCCATTCCATGGCGGGATAAAAGTCGTTATATCTTTTATTCCAATCGCCTCGCACAGTATTTCTTTGCCGGATTTTATATCCAACAATTGTGATTTAAAATCACGCTCACGAAATTCCCCAATCCTATGATTTACAGATGCGCGATTAGTATGTGTGTACCCATGTTGTGCGACTTCAATCGTCCCATTTTCAACACCGCGTTTGATAAATTTTACTTTTTCGTCGTCTTCGCCAAAAGAGACGCTGCCTGTCCCGTATTCTCCAAACGAATCATATCGAGGGATAATTCCAATTACACAGCACAGACCATATTTTTCAAACATCTCTTCAAGATGCTGTTCCGCCTGCCATATTTGACGCCGTAATTCATTTATATCTCTTACGCCCCGCTGGTCGGCAGAAAGGTCATCATACCTAAACACCACATAGGTCTCCCCCTCAACTTCGGCGGGTATAGCTATCACCACAACGAGCAATAACGCCCAAAATAATAATCTAAAGGAGGAAATTTTGAACATACTCCGTTCTCGTGGGTTACATTGGAAAAATCAACGCAACCTCTTTCTTTTTTGCTATGAATCTTTTTTTTGTTACTTGGTACTTTTGACATTACCACTGTAAGGTTGAATAGCTTCTGCCGACCTGACCTTGCCGTTCTCGTCGGGTAGAAAGTCAAGTATGATGTCGGTTATCTCTCCAGCGGCCTTTCTTACCGAACTTTCCACCACAGAACTTATCTGAACCTGGGCTATGTATCGACTCGGGTCCCTGGCAAGATTGGCTTTGCGGTTAAACAACCCGGAGAAATCACTTTCCGTTGCTGTCATTCGACCATTTCGTACGTAGAAACTCAAGACAACGACCTCGTCAAGTGCAGGGGCCGGCTGGCGGAATCTCTGCACCAGACAATCTGTTTGCCGACCATCTTGTGACGTAAACTGCGATGTTTCGGTGGCCTCTTGCAGCCACCCGTTCGCCGGATAACATACACCCGGCCGATGCCCGAGCATCCCGCCTGGTCGGGTCGAGCAATAGACCACATAAATATCTACCCATATCTTATCGGCAGAATTAACGTATCTTCGGCTGAAATAATCGTCGGCATAGTTCTTCTCCATATACTCCCTTGTGGTAGCGGGAATGGGCAGTTCACTGCCGACCCAATTGCCAAACTGTATGGGGAAGTCGCTCAGAGGAACAGGAAGTGCAGTCGGCTTTTCCCAAAGAAGATTTAATTTGTGCCCCGAAACACGATAGGCGATACCCACAGATACCAGCAGCAAAACGGCCAGAATCCAGGCAAACCATACCGGCGTTTTGCCCGCGGCGCCACACATCTGTCTGAAAACTTTCACAGGTTCTCTCAATTGCCTATTCTCAAATAAATACGCCAAACGGAGCAACCCCAAAGTAGCACTCTAAAAATCCACAAAACCTCTTATTGAGCCCAAAAAACACGGATATTTATAAAAAAATACAGACCGACTCTTGAGGTCTCCGAGTAACTTGTTTTATTTTACTCGGTCTGCAAGCTCTTGTTCAAGGCAAATTTTGGCAAAAACTAAGAATTTAGCAGTCCCAATGGCAAGTTCCGATAATATGCTTGAATTTATCTATTTGATACATTAGGATGCTCTCTTGTGCTCAACAAAAACTTGTTTTTCGGCTAAGAACTCAAATTATGGCAAAAACCCAATAATAACCGGTATTTACAGGTATTCGCAATATTTGGCAGCGTGGGGATTTATTGTTAGATTTTACAGTGTTATGCTAATTTAACTCTTACTTGAAACGGATGCTTAGAAGTATGATAACAACAGTAAAAATAACCCAGTTCGGGCATAGACCTTCCTGGAAGCAATACGCGCTCTGCCTGGTGATTGCCATTACGTTTTGTCAGCTCTCGGCGAATAGCACGGTAACCGCAGCGACTTATTATCTTGACACAAATGGAAGTGATAATGCCAACGGATTATCCGTTGGGACTGCATGGAAGACAATCGCCCGCGCGCTACCCAACTGGTCCGGAACAGGCAGTAAGGTAACAAGCGGCGATACTGTTATATTAAAAGCGGGTAATTATGGTGGTTTCGAAGCAAATAATGTAAGCGGCACGGGCTGGATAACCTATAAAGCCGATGTCAACCTCACAGCCGTCTTTGATCGCATCTATGTTATTAACCATTCCCGGTCAAATGTCTATTTCCGCTTTGATGGAATACGCGTTCAGCACCCAAGTACTTATTGGCCAACACCCAACGGCCTATGGCACAGTCAGGACCCACTTGCGCCCGGCAATGTGGTTCAAATAAGCAATGCTAATTATGTCCAGCTCCTGAACGGCAAATACAGCGGTTACGAGAAATACATCTCAAGAGGTGTTTACGTCGAATACTCCGATTATGTTACAATCGACAAGTGCGAGGTCACCTGTACCAGGGATGGAATAGAAGGCAACTCCTGCATAGGATTTATCTTACGGAATTGCCACGTTCACAACATGAGCGAAGGTTCGGGAATAAGAGTTGAAAACACTGCCACAGGTTCCAGATTCGAGAACAACCACGTCCACGACCAGCATCCGCATAACGACGCTGAAATAGCAACGGCTACTACTAATGACAGGTACTTCCCCTACAAAGAATCTACGGATTATGCTTTTCACCCAGGCAGTGGATTCTCGATACGCTCTTCTGATATTGTCATACGAAATAACATGCTTCACGATGGTTTTTCGCAGGGGATAATGTTTTATAATGGATATACTTACCACAACATTACCGTTGAGAATAACCTCTTTTATGACACAGGGCCAATAAAATTTCTTCTTATTGACGGCCCGGTCACCATAAGAAATAATACCTTTGTCGGTTGTATTAGCCTCGAAGGAACCGGAATGTATGATCTTATACAAAGATATTCTGGCACCCCCTTCGAGATGAGTTTCAGCGGTTCATTCGACGGCAAAAGTGTTGTTGTAACAAATAATATTGTCGTCGGCCATGGAACGCTGCCCAGCACTTCTCTGGCTTACACCGAAAACTACAATTTATATTGGAAGACCATGAACTCAGATAATCAGATAATCACGCCGAAGGGCAGTCGCTCTCTTCAGGCGATCTGGTTAGCCGGTTCGGATTTACATGGTTACCCAAATAATTTTGAGGACACAGGTTTCATAGGCACAACGGCTGAATACAATTATTCCAGAGATGGTATTCGTCGCTTTTTTATTAATCCCGGCTACTACACCAATGACTACAGTCCAGCATTAGACGGCGGCACAGGCAAGACGTACGACTATCATCTTGCCAGTAATTCTTCCGGAATCAACTACGGCGATGCGACAAATCAACCATCCGATAGCCTTGGAAGTATCGGAGGAGATGGATTCATCAACAACGACGGTCCGACGAGAGATTCAAGCCATCATAGTGTCGGCTGCTACGAATTTTCAGGGAGCGTGCCAAATCCCGAACCTAATAATCCTAACCCGCCCAACGCTGATGCCGGACCAGACCAGACGGCAACCGCTTCAGCTGCCAGCGGCACCGCATTAGTAACTCTTGACGGTTCGCACTCCAGCTCCCCGGACGGCAGCATTGTGAGTTATGTATGGACTGAAAGAGGCGGCCAGATTGCCGCAGTCGCCACTCCCACCGTACCTCTGTCAATCGGTCAGCATACAATCACGCTGCAGGTCACAGACGGCAGCGGACTTACCGATACTGATACGGTTGTCATTACAGTCGAGGAAATGACTGCCGATATAACACCGCCATCGATAATTTCGGTAACCGCCTCGGAAAGTTCCGTCGAAATACAATTCAG
>JBELAA010000280.1:0-4160 GCA_049509315.1 Sedimentisphaerales bacterium
TATCAATTAAAACGAACTTTGGCCACTGATTTACTGCCTTTTTATCTCGCCTTATTACGTCGAGCAGTCCGCTTTTGTTGATATTTTTCGGTATTTCGACGGGCATTCCGAACGCCGTCAGCATTTTGCGGACCCTTTCGAGCCGGCTTTGAGCGCCCAAACCCATTTCAATTTCAATCATCCCCGCCGCCACAATCCCGAGCGCCACCGCCTCGCCGTGCAGCAATTTGTACGCACTGGCCGACTCAATCGCGTGACCGATAGTGTGCCCGTAGTTTAGCATCCGGCGCTGATTTTTTTCCGTAGGGTCTGCCTCAACGACCTGCGCCTTGATTTTGCAGTTGTAATACGCGACTTTTTCCATAATTTCGGATTGGCGCCGCAAAATCGCGTCGAGATTCTCTTCGAGAAAATCGAAATATCGAGCGTCCGCTATCAACGCGTGCTTGACCGATTCTACAAGTCCCGACCTGTATTGCCTGTCGTCGAGGGTTTTAAGCGTCGCAACGTCGATGAAAACAGCCGACGGATGCCAGAACGCCCCGTATGCGTTTTTGCTCATCGATGAGTCAACTCCGGTCTTGCCCCCGATTGCCGAATCCGCCTGTGCCATAGTGGTCGTCGGTATCTGCACAACCGCCACTCCCCTTTTAAAAACCGACGCGGCAAAACCCGCGATATCACCCACTACCCCGCCTCCCAGCGCCAGCACCACTGTGTCCCTGCCCAGATACGCCCGCTCCATCGCTTCCAGAACCGCGTCCACTGTCCGCATATTTTTGGATGTTTCGCCTGTCGGGGTAATAACGTATGTGGGTATTTTTCTAAATGACAGCAATCTTTCGAGATGGCCCGCTTTGGCGACGTTGGCGTCGGTAACGACAAATCTCGCCATTCTGCCGAACTGTTTCTCAATCCTGGGCCAGACCGACTCCAGTAAATCGGTTCCGATTTCAATTTTATATTCACCCGCTTTTGCCGCAGGCACCTTGACTGTTAATTCCTGCATACTATTCAATACTTTATAAGGGACCTGACTTCATATTTTTTAAGCTTATCGATTCCCTTAAGCCCGGTCAACTCGATGAGAAAAACTATGCCGACGATTTTACCGCCGATTTTTTCGATAAGCTTGCACGCTGCTTCAATCGTTCCCCCCGTCGCCAGCAAGTCATCCACCATCAGCACTTTCGCCCCGGCCGGCACCGCGTCCTTATGCACCTCAACAGTATTGCTTCCGTATTCGAGGTCGTATGTGATACTCTCGGTTTTATAAGGCAGTTTGCCTTTTTTGCGAACGGGAATAAATCCTACGTTGAGCTTGGCCGCGACAGCCGCACCGAAAATAAAACCCCTTGCTTCGGCTGCGGCAACGTATTGTATCCCTTTGCCTTCGTATTCAGCCGCCATCATATCCACTGCCGCCCGCAACGCCTTCGGCTCGCCTAATAAAGGTGTAATATCACGAAACAGTATCCCCTTCTTGGGCCAATCCGGTATGTCCCGAATGTAATCCTTCAATTCGATTTTGTCGCCGACCATAAACATCGCTCCCATTATACAATTATTGTATTTGACTCGGTTGCGTAACCCTGCGGGCAGTTTAAGATTAGCAGTTTGCGGGCAAAAAACAAGTGCTATCAATAACGATATGCTACTGCTCTTCCATAATCTCGTATAGCCGGTCAAGCGCCTCGTGCTGAAGCTGGCGGATTCGCTCGCGGGTAAGGCCGAGTTTCTCCCCTCGGGTCGATTTTGTCTAACAGGCGCAGCGCCTTTGCCTTTTCCTCACTCTCTACAAGCTCATCCTCGGGCTTATTCACGGCTTCACTGTGAACCGTGGTTTCGAACATCTGGCTTTCCTCACTGTTATCCGTCGGCTGATTGTCTTTAACCGTTGTAAGGACCTGAACGGTCTCGTCGATAACTTTCGCCTTTTTAAGGGACATATTCATAACCTCGGCCATTTCCTCGGCGTCGGGCCTTCTCCCTAATTTGCTTTCCATCTCCGCCGCGATATGCCTCCACTGATTTATCAGCCCTATCATATACCCCGGCACGTGCACAGGCCTTATGTCTCCCAGTTGTGCGCACTTGATTGTCTGCTTAATCCACCACGCCGCGTATGTGCTGAATCTCGTTCCGCGGTCCGGGTCAAAATAATCCACCGCCTTTATCAATCCGAGATTGCCCTCCTCAATCAGGTCGCCCAGGGTCATTGAGCTTCTGTTGGCGTATTTCTTGGCTATATTGACTACAAGGCGCAGGTTGCTTCGGACAAGCTGTTCTCTGGCCGTCGGGTCATTTTCCTCCTTGACCAATTTCGCCAGCCGATGCTCTTCCTCCGCTGTGAGTAATCCCGCCTCGTCGATTTCCTCTAAGTATTCCTTAATTGTCGCGTCGAACGCCATAAATCTGCCTCCGTCCGTTAAGTGTTTTTTTTCGCAGGGCAGGGCTTATCCCGCCATCTTCCTGCCTGATAACCTGATTTATGGTATCGACACAGATTACCCCCCGGTTTAGATGTAAAAAAAAGGGGTCAGACCCCTTTTTCAAAAGGCCTGACCCTATTATTATCGCCGATATTATCGGGAGCGTTTTTTTAAACCTGATTCTCGCCGCCCGGCTCATCAACCACAGGCAGATTCTCATCAGGCTTTGTCTGCTCCTGCGGCGCCGGTTCACCCGGCTGGGCCGTTGACGCCTCAATCGGCAGCACAACATCACCGCCCTGCTGCCCTGCCTCACCTACGTGCTCTTCCGCAGCCCACTGCGCCCTTCGCAAGCTCAACCCGATTTTCCGCGCCTCGGTATCAACCTTCAAAATCTTTACCTCAAGTTCGTCGCCAACCTTGACCACATCCTGGGGCTTTTTGATTTTCTGGTCCGACAGCTCCGATATATGCAGCAATCCCTCAAACTCCTCTTCAAGCTGCACAAACGCGCCGAAATTGGTCAGCTTGGTTACCTTGCCCTTAACGATATGCCCGGGAATATATTTCTCAGGAATCGCGTGCACCCACGGGTCTTCGCCTAATTGCTTGACGCCGAGCGACACACGCTGCTTTTCCGGGTCGATATCGAGAACGACGCACTTGATTTTGTCGCCCTTCTGCACCGCCTCATTGGGATGGCTGAACTTCCGCGTCCAGCTCAGGTCTGAAATGTGAATCATCCCGTCGATGCCTTCTTCGACCTCGACAAACGCGCCGTAATTGGTAACTCCCCGCACGGTGGCCGTAACCATCGTCCCCGGCGGATACTTCTGCGCCGCGACCGACCACGGGTTGGTTTCCGTCTGCTTGAGGCCCAGCGAAATTTCCTGCTTTTCCTTGTTGACGTTCAAGACCATCACTTCGATTTCGTCGCCGAGGTTCAGCATTTCGCTTGGGTGGTTGAGCCGCTTGGTCCAGCTCATTTCGCTGATATGAACAAGCCCCTCGATACCGTCTTCGAGCCGGACAAAAACGCCGTAATTCATAATATTTACGACCCTGCCCTTCACTCTCGAACCGACAGGGTATTTTCCTTCCACGTCTTCCCACGGGCTTGCCGTCTTCTGCTTTAGCCCAAGCGAAATCTTCTCGGTTTTCTTGTCAACGCCTATAACAACGCACTCAATTTCCTCATCGAGTTTGACAACTTCCGACGGATGATTGACGCGTCCCCAGCTCAAATCCGATATATGCAGCAAACCATCGACGCCGCCCAGGTCCACAAATACGCCGAAGTCCGCGATGTTCTTGACGATGCCTTTTCGCTTCTGCCCGACCTCGACCTCCGCCAGTATCCTTTCCTTGCTCAGTCGCCGCTCTTCCTCGATAAGCTTGCGCCGCGATATGACAATATTTCGGCCTTCGATATCAATCTTCAAAATTATGCACTCAACCTCTTTGCCGATAAACCTGCTTATATCGCCGGGCCTCCTGATATCGACCTGCGATGCGGGCAAAAATACCGGCACGCCGATATCGACTAATAACCCGCCCTTGATTCGGCGGACTACCTTGCCTTTTACCCTGTCGCCTTCCTTCTTGGTGTTGATTAAATTTTCCCAGCCCCTGATTCTGTCCGCTTTGTGTTTGCTCAACAGTATCAGTCCGCTTTCCGAATCCGTATCTTCCAGCAGCACTTCGATATCCTTGCCGGGAATTATTTCC
>JBELAA010000281.1:0-2542 GCA_049509315.1 Sedimentisphaerales bacterium
GCGGCGCTTGTTTTCGACAGTATCAACGACGATTATCGCGGCGTAATATGCTACGTCAGAATGTTTGCCGGCGAATTGAAGCTCAGGCAGAAAATCAGGTTTATGGGCGCAAACAGGACATATCTTGTAACCGAGCTTGGCAAATTCAAGCCGAAAATGGAACCGGTTGACCGGTTGTCGGCAGGCGAGGTCGGCTACGTCATCGCCAATATCCGCCAATTGTCGGACGTGAACTTAGGCGATACAATTACCGACGATTCGAGACCCGCGGAAAAGGCGCTGCCCGGCTACATCCCTCCGATGCAAATGGTCTTCTCGGATTTTTACCCCGGCAACAATACCGATTATCCCAAACTTCGCAGCGCCTTCGAAAAGCTCGCCCTCAATGACGCGAGTTTCTCATTTATTCCGCAAAATTCACCGGCGCTTGGTTTCGGATTTCGATGCGGCTTCCTCGGCCTCCTTCATATGGAAATCGTGCAGGAACGATTAGAACGCGAAAATGATATCGACGTTGTGCAGACGGCGCCGACCGTCAGCTACGAGGTCGTAACAAACGACGGCCAGGTCCATAAAATCGACTCGCCCGCCGACCTGCCGGACCTTAGCCATATAAAGGAATTGCGTGAGCCGTTCGTTCGCCTTGAGATTATCACCGGCACCGATTCAATCGGCGGGATTATGAAACTTGCCGAAAGCAGGCGCTGCAAGCTTATCAAGACCGATTACCTCAGCCAAAGCCGCGTTATAATGGAATACAAGGCGCCTTTGGCCGAAATCGTTTACGACTTTTACGATATGCTCAAGGGTATCAGCCACGGCTACGCGTCGATGGACTACGAGCTTATCGACTTCGAGGCAGGCGACCTGGTCAAAATCAACATATTAGTAAACAAAATATCGGTCGATGCCCTGTCGCTGATTGTTCACCGCAGCACCGCCGAAAACAGGGGCCGAAAGATGTTAATCCGCCTGCGAAAGGCAATACCGAGACACCAGTTCGAGATTCCTCTTCAGGTCGCCATCGGCGGCAAAGTCATCGCAAGGGAAACAATCAAGCCCTACCGCAAAGACGTTACCGCCAAACTCTACGGCGGCGACGTTACCAGAAAAATGAAGGTGCTCAAAAAACAAAAAGAAGGCAAAAAGCGGATGAAAAACATCGGCTCAGTGGAAATCCCGCAAGAAGCTTTTATGAGCATATTAGACAATTCTGATTAGCAAAATGAATCTCTTCCGCTGGAGCAATTCTGCCGCCAGCCGGCCCAGATACAGATTGACACGGTTTTAATTAGACACAGATTTACACAGATTAACACTGTTTTTAATTTTGTTTTTACCGTGTAAATCAGTGTTAATCAGTGTCAAAAAATTGCCGTGTTAATCAGTGTCTATGAGGTCTCAAGAATCGGCTCAGTGGAAATCCTCCAGGAGGCCTTTATGAGCATCCTCGATAACTCTGATTAACGGCTTACAGAACCAAAATCTTTTATCTCTCAACTCGTGTAACCGGTCGCCCCATTTTAACCTGAATATAATGCCCTATTAGTGAAAAATGGCTTAAAAGACAATGCCTTGCCTGTTTTTTTCCTTGACTGTCCGGCTGTAAAACGCATAATCAAAATCACTTTTGCAGGAGAATAAACTATGTCTAATAACTTAGCGGTAATCTTTTCGTTTGCCCTGTTTACAATCATACCGGCCTATGCCACTTCACCCGAACAGCCCAACTCAGTCCCCGCATGCCCAAACGAGGAGACCATCATCAATGTGAAATCCACTCCAGACACTAACCAGAATGAAACGCCCTTGCCCCAAAATCTACCGACCCTTATCAACGACGCAAATAAAGGATACCCAAGTGCCCAATTCAAGCTTGGTGAAATGTACTCCAACGGCAATGGCGTCCCACAGGATAACAACGAGGCCTTTAAGTGGTTTACAAAGGCCGCCGAAAAGGGACACACAGAAGCCCAGTTCAACCTCGGTGAAATGTACTCCAAAGGCAATGATGTCCCACAGGATAATAACGTGGCCTTTAAGTGGTTCACAAAGGCCGCCGAAAAGGGGCACACGGAGTCCCAATTCAGGCTCGGCGAAATGTACTCCAAAGGCAATGGCGTCCCACAGGATTACAACAAGGCCTTTAAGTGGTTCACAAAGGCCGCCGAGCAGGGCGATGAAACGGCCCAGCGTAACCTTGCCTTAATATATTATGACGGCAAAGGCGTTATTGAGAATTATGTTGAGGCATACAAATGGGCGTTGCTTGCAGGCATGAATGGCGAAGATGTTACCAAAATCAAACAAGACCTTACCGCTAAAATGACCCCTGACCAGATTGCCGAAGCCCAAAAACTTGCAAAAGACTTTGTTGCAAAAAAGGAAAACACTAAGAACAACAGAACCACAAAACCCAACTTATACCATTCATAATAAATAACTGCGCTCAGTGTATGGACAATGACAAATAGAACGGAGCATGGCAGGTTCAAGACATACTGCCTGCCACGCATCACAGGCAGCATGACGAAGGTGGTCG
>JBELAA010000282.1:0-2535 GCA_049509315.1 Sedimentisphaerales bacterium
CCCTCGTAAAACGAGAAGTAATTGGGAATCACGTGATACATAAAGCCGCCGGGCTTAAGAACCCTGACACATTCACCTAAAGTATGCTCTATCGATTTGACATGTTCGAGGACCTGAAACGAAACGACAAAATCGAAAGATGAGTCCGGCAAAGGGAACGTGCCGCCGTCATAAAATACCATCTCTAAGTGGGGAAATTGCCGGCTGGTCTCGTCACAGAACGCTTTTACTACCTCCAGACCCACAGGCGACAGACCTGCCTTGTAACACTCGTCGAGAAAAACGCCGTTCTTGAAACCGACTTCGAGGATTCGTTTGCCCCGAAAATCCTGTATTTTACAGTCGCCCAGAAACGTGTCGAGCTGCTCTTTCGCTTTTTCCCGTAATGCTTTTTCTTGTTCCGTCGCCATATTTGACACGAAAAACCGCCTACCCTGCCACAACCACGTATGCCCAGGGAATATAAAGCCAGGAGCTAAGGTTGATAATCTTAATATCGGCAAAACCGGCTTCCCTGAGCATATCCAGAACTTGTTTCCTGGAGTAATTGTATTTGACAATACCCCGAATAGTTTTTGCCGCGGTAATATACAGGAATCCGAATCCGCATTTCGATATTACTGTGGTCATCAGTCGGCCGTTGTCTTTCAGCGTTTTTTTTGCCTCGCTGAAAAACTGCTGTAATTGCCCCTCGTTGAGATATTCTGTCATCCAGGTGGAAAAAACCACGTCAAATTTCTCATCGCCGGCCAATTCGCAAAGCTGCGTGGCGTCGCCCTGATGAACCTTAATCGGTAAGCTGCACAGGTGAGGATTGCGGTCGATGCCGATTACGTTGTTATCTTTAAACAGCAGCTTCGTGTACCAGCCCGTTCCAAGCCCTACGTCTAAGACCTTTTTACCCTTTATATTATCAATCAGCGGAAGCAGTATTTTGTTCGAGGGAATCCTGAAGAGGTAATACATAAGGGTCTTTTCATTTTCCTTCTGATACTCTTCAGCGGTTGTATTGATATATCTTTCGTAATTTTTCATTTTATCGGTTTTCCCGAACATCCCGTACTTAAACTACGTCTTTTGAAATACGAACTCATTGCAGCCGGTGGGCGTTACCGGCCTGACGAGCTTAATACATTTGAACCCCAGTTTTTCCACATAAGCGATAATCTCATCGGCGTCTGCGTATTCGTATGGATAGCCGCCCACCCAATCTATAACATCGTAATAAAAACTCATACCTCTTTTCTGCTTTTTAAAAGGATTTTTGCATGTAACTATCAGCTTGGCTGTCGCGATAACACCGTAAAAAACCCATATCATCACCCGCTGAATTATCGCAGGCGACATATTATAAAACCGCTTTATCAATTTCCAGCTCCCGCTCGACCAGTGCCTGTTGTAAATGGCAATCACAAATAACCCCCCCGCCGCTGCCAGCCGCGAGGCAGCGTCAATCGCCCGCCACATCTGGCCCGTGTGATGCAGGACCCCCCAAGAATATACAATGTCAAACCGGCCAAGACCTGAAAAGTCCTCGTCGAGAACGGACTTTTGCAGAAATTCCACTTGGCTTTGCCCGGCAAATCTTTTTTTGTTACTGACCGACGCCGCTACGCTTTCGGCGGATATATCAATTCCCAAAACCTTGCTTGCCCCGGCCAGTGAGGCCGCGATAGCAAATATACCGCTGCCGCACCCGATATCGAGGAAGATTTTACCGGCCATATTCTGATGGCCTATCAGATTGTCTAAAGATTCAAAAGCGTCTTTGAATTTGGCGCTATCCAGCGAATTTTGAGAAAATTGCTGCCAGTTCACTCCGAAATTAAAAGCAATGTTCCTGTCCTCGTTCATTTTCTGCTCCCCCAGTAATTGAATACGAAAATCAGCCAAAGCTCTCTTGCGTTATCGCATTTTCCGCTTGTATGCTCGTTCAGCAGCCGGCTCGCATAGTCGTAATTCAAAGGCCCGTTTTCATAGTATTTTCGCCCTGCCAGAAACTCGCGAATCATCCCGCTATCCTTAATCCACCTGCTCACCGGCACTGTAAAGCCGCGTTTAGGTCTGTGAATTATCTGCCGAGGAAGATATTTACCGGCTATCTTTTTCAACAGCCATTTTGTCGTCAGGAACCTGATTTTGTAATTATCAGGCAGCGACAAAACCAGCGGCACCAGCCGGTAATCCAGATACGGCACCCTCGCTTCGAGAGAAACCAGCATCGAGGCAAGGTCAACTTTTTTCAAAATGTCTTCAGCGAGATAATTGTGAATATCGTTAAGCTGCACCGACAGCAGGTTGTTTTGGCCTTTGTAATTTACGAGCCGTTCTGCGGATATGAAACCATCGCCTAACAGTGACTGCCTCGCCTGGTCGGTAAAAGTCGCCATCCAGTTGAGGTGCCTTTGGCCAGAGGTGTCGTCGAAATCCCGCACAAAGCGCTTGATTTTGAAACCCAGCGTAACCTTTTTGTCCGATGGCTTTATCGCGCCGACAAACGGCCTCGACAAACCAACAAGCCAGTGCGGGATATGT
>JBELAA010000283.1:0-3273 GCA_049509315.1 Sedimentisphaerales bacterium
CATAATCAATTCTATCCGCTCGTCGTCGTTGGCGACGACGGCTAAACAACAAATCCACCATCGACTATAATCTAATTTGTTTCAGCAGCAACAAGCGTCTTTACGCGTTTTGTATGTTTCTTCTCTTTTGGAAGCGTGAAGAAGAAGGTGCTGCCCTGGCCGAGCTTGGACTTGAGCCAAATTTTGCCGCCGTGAAGCTCGACGATTTTTTTCGTTATAGTCAGGCCGACTCCGGCGCTCTCGTAGCTGTCCCGTGCCGAGAGCGTCTGGAACATCCTGAAAATCTTGTCGAAATGCTTCTCATCGATTCCAGGGCCGTTGTCTGTAACGCTGAACTTCCAGCAATCCCGCTCTTCGCAGCAGTCGATTTCGATTTTGCCGTCGGGCTTGTCCATAAAGCCGACGGCGTTGCTGAGCAGGCAGTGAAATACCTGCTTGACGCTGTCCTTGCTGCACACGATGACCGGCAGTGTGCTCTTGACCGTAACCTGTATGTTCTTCGGTATCTCGATATCGGTCATCACCTCGTTGACCATTTCATTGAGGTCAACTTTCACACCGGCCTCCCTGCGGGCCGACTGCGAATACGAAAGCACGCCGTCAATAAGGTTATACATCCGTTTGACGCGGCCCATAAGCAGCTTGATATGCTCTTTGCCTTTTTCGCCTAATTTTTCGCCGTAATCGTCTGAAATCCAGTTTGCCAGCGAGCTGATACCCCGGAGGGGCGCCTTCAAATCGTGCGACGCGACGTATGCGAAATCCTTGAGTTCCTCGGTTGCCTGCTCGAGCTCGCTTAAGAGCTGGATTTGCACCTGCTCGGCGATTTTAAGCTCGGTGATATCCTGGAGCAGGCCGTCGTATGACACAATTTTTCCTTCCGGGTTGAATTGCGGCACCAGCGTCCTTCTGACCCATCTAATGGCGCCATCCTTGCGAACAATCCTGTGGTCAACGGGCCTGAAATCCTGGCCGCTAATGCAGCGCGATACCTGCTCGCGGACAACTTCGAGGTCCTCGGGATGCACGATATCGAGCCACAACTGCGGGTTGTCGTTAAGCTCATCGGGCGTATAGCCGATTACCGCCTCGCTGGTGGGCCTGTGGACCGTTTCGGCGGGTTTGCCGAGTTCGAACCGCACCGTATAAATGTAATCCGTAACGGCCTCGGTCATTCGACGGTATCGCTCCTCGCTGGCGGCGAGCGCCTTTTGCGCCTCTTTCAGTGTAACCAGCTCTTTTTTGGCGGTTATATCGTTGACAACACCCTGGCTTCCGTCAACCTGGCCGTGAATGTTCTTGGTCAGGCTCGAGTAAACGGTAACATCGATTCGCCTGCCGGCGGCCGTCTTGAACGTCAAATCGCTGATGTGAACCGCGCCTCTCTTGATTTCCTTTAGGAATTGCGTCCTCTCACGCGGGTCGAACCAGAATTGTTCCGGCAAAAACGGCTTTCCCACGATTTCCGCTTTGTCGTCGATATCCAGCAATCGCAGAAAAGCTGGATTGGCATAGGTCGTTACGCTGTCGGCATCCAGCGTGTAAACGCAGGTGTCCGATTCTTCCAGAGACCTTAAATTCTTCTCTTCTTCCTCCCTCCATTTCGCCTCGACCGTCCTGAAAATGTCGGTCTGTGTAACCACTCCGCTAAGCCAGCCATTGTCCTCGACGATGAGGCGGCGAACGTGCATCTTTTCCATTATCCTGCTGGCGGTGAAAACCGAGTAATGAGGCGGTATTATTACCGGCGGCTGGGTCATTACCTCTTCCATTCTAACCACCATCGGGTCGCGACCGATTGCCACCACCCTTTTTAGCAGGTCACGTTCGGTCATCACGCCGGCAACCTTGTCGGCCTGCATAACGACTATTCCCGAAATTCCCCGCGACGCCATTATACCCGCCGCCTCGGCGACGGTGGCGTTTGTCTGGATTGTCGCAACGTCTTTGGTCATAATCTCGGCGACATCGTGCCACATCCCGTAGCTGGTCAGGACGCGAATCAAATCCGTCTGCGTAACGATACCAACGAGAGTGCCGGCCTCGACAACGGGCATTCGCTTGACGTGCCTGTCCTGCGCGACCTTGCCCGCTTCTATCACCGTCATCTCAGGCGATACCGTAACCACGGGACTTGACATTACCTCGCGAATTTTGACGTCTATCGCGCTTTTGCCTTTGGCGACGACCTTTTCCAGAAAATCCTTCTCAGTGATAATTCCGATTACGCCGGCCTGGTCCACCACAATCAGGGACGAAATACCATCGTCTGCCATACGCGTGGCGGCGAAAGCCACCGTCTGCTCGGCTTCACACGTCGCCACCTCGCTTATCATTAAATCCTTGACCTTGAGCCATACCTGGCAGGAGGTTACAAGACAGCTCGATGATACATCCTGCATCCTGTTTTTTATTAACTCCCTGATTTTTTTGTCGCTTGCCATATTCGTAATCTCCACGTTCTAAATATTCTGAGATATCTCAAAACAGTCCGTAACCCCTTTTCCGACGCCCCGATGTATTGCGGAAACTACGTGATTTGTCTCTTGTTTATTTGTCTATGCACCCTATACTATGAAACGTTATGGCTAAGACGATTGAATTCCGCAAGCACAGCCCCGACGGCTATAAGGACCCCCTTAAGGGTATCAGGCAAAAAACGCTCGTTTTCGGCAAAAGAACACTAATGACCGAGTTCCTTCTGGCCAAAGACAGCATCCTGCCCGAACATTGTCACCCATACGAACAAACCGGCTACCTCGTCAAAGGCCACATTATGCTCAAAATCGGCAATACTCAGCTCGATACCCGACCCGGCGATTCCTGGTGCATCCCGACAAATGTCCCCCACGGCGCGCAAATCATCGAGGATTCAGTTGCGATTGAGATTTTCTCCCCCGTCAGGAAAGATTACGTTCCTAAAGACGTCGTTTAGATGATACCCAAACCGATTGCCTGCCTGACGAGTTCCGCGGCGTTGTGTGCCGCCATTTTTCTCATCAGGCGGTTTCGGTGAAATTCAACCGTCCTCTCGCTTCTGCTCAACTGTTTTGCAATCTGCTTATTGGTCTGGCCTGATACTATCAACTGAAGTATCTCGCCCTCCCGTTTGGTCAGCTCGACCGAATTATCAGTATTGAAAATGAGGGCTTTCTCCAGAAGCGTGTCCCGCTCGTGTCCGGCGTCACAAGATTGGCTTGTCGCTTCCAATAATGTTTGCTGCTCATTCATAAACCTTATTATCGAAGCCAAAGGCGATTTCTTAAGTGATTA
>JBELAA010000284.1:0-5095 GCA_049509315.1 Sedimentisphaerales bacterium
CTGCGCCTGCGCAACCAGAAGGTAGGTCGATTTGCCGACGTTGAATTTCTCGGTTTCAACCCTTAGTTTTTCCTCCTGCAGCTCCCGGCTGGCCTTTGCGGCAGCCACCTGTTCCTCGGCGCTGATAATCTGTATATACGCTCCGCGAACGTCAACCTCAACTAATTGCGCCAGATTATCGAGGGCTTCCTGCGCCTGTTGGCGGGATAGTTCCGCCCGCTGGTTCTGCGCCCTTGCCGAGCGATTAATCGACGGATACTCCAAACTTATCCCCGCCATAACGTCATAATCTTTTTTGAAAATATTCCGCGCCGATTCGTCAAACGAGTCGGCATAGCCGGTTTTGCCCATAGTAATAAACAAATCGAGCTGCGGTAATAAACCATTACGTGTTTTGACCACGTCAAGTTCGTCCCGGTCAATCAACAGGCGTGCCTGGTTCATTTCGGGCCTCATTTGCAGGCCACGTGCAACGTGTGATTGAACGGGTCCAATCTCAATGGCCGGCGTCTGCGGCTCGCTTCGCAGGGCGATTTCCCTGTTCCACATTTTCTCTCCGCCGGGGTTCAAAAGCCGGACAAAGTTAAGCCGGGTCTGGTCGAGTGTATTCTGTGCAACGATAAGGTTCTGCTTCCTCAGCGCCACTTCCGCTTTGGCGGCGACAAGCTCACTTGCCGCAAGGGAACCCACGTTAATTCGCTCCTCGGTCTCTTTTTGCTGTTGTTCCGCAATCCGGAGGGATTGCTGATATATCTCAATACTTTTCTGTGCCAGTGAATAATTCCAGTATGTTTCCTCGACCTGCGCTACCAGCGTCTCTACAAATCCGCGAAGCTCGTATTGTGAGATTTTCGTGTCAATCTTCGCCTGGTTTACCTAGCCGCAAACTGCTCCGCAACTAATGAGTTATCGAGTTTTTCAGTCGAGCCCCTTAATGCTATGGTCGTGCCAGTCGGTAAAAATTCGCTTAATGCGGCTTCGGCGCTATATATCCTGGTTGTTTCATCAACAGAACCGGCCCCGGGCGCCGGCACCGTCTTCTGCCGTGTTTTGCCTGCAGAAATTGACGCCGTTAAATCCGGGTCAAATGCTGATAATGCCTGCTGCTCGACTGTCCTGCTTATCTGAGGGTTAAGCTTCTGCACGACAAGCGATTTATTTTTTTCCAAAGAAATGATGACGGCTTCATTGAGCGTGATATTGAGTGGCCCGTTCGGCTCGATTGCCACAATGGCCGACGGCTCTACCGGCGGCACACCGGTTTTTTTCGCCCCCTGTTGTGAGGTAGCGTTTGGTTCCGAAGGTTTAATCCCAGGCCCGATGTAATCTTCGGGGCTTGCCGTCCCAATTTCCTCACAGGAGCATAACAGGCATACCATCATCAGTATCACTACTGTTTTTAATATCATTTTGAGAATCTTTTCACAGTTTTCCATAGCATTTTCGATAATAGCGCAATAACAAGTATAATCGTCCAATATTCTTGCCTATTTTAACACTTCCCCCCAATTTTTCCACAGGTAAAGTAAGGCCTTCCCCCTTTGGTCAAGAAAACCCTCAAAATTGCCTTATAAACCCCCGTCTCCTGCGTTTTTACCCATTTTATCAGACGTAATTAAACCGCGCCTTTGAGCTTGAGCACCTGCTGCGCCTGTTCTGCAAGGCGGTCTCGCTCAATTGATAACGCCAACTGGTCGGCGGCCATTTCGAGGATTTGACGCTGGTCGGGCACAGCAAATCTGCCCGGCTCATCGGGTTTGACGCCCAGCACCCCAACAACACCCCGCGGGCAAGTCATCGGCACATATATAGCGATGGCATCCGGCAGGGTATCGGTTCCGGCACCCGCTATCTGGTTATGCTCATAAGCCCATTGTGCGACAGCGATTTCCTTTTCTATTGCTGCAAAACCACTGCCCCTGCCAACAACCGGCTTGAGCCGGCCTGTTCCGGATGCTATCGAGGAATCAAATCCATCCGGCAAAAATATGGAAACCTCGCTGGAAAGGGTTTCCGATAACTGCTTCTGCGCCTCTACAACAAGCTGTCCCGTGCCGGCGGTTGAGGCAAGTTTTCTGCTCAGGCGATATAACGCCTCGGTGCGCCACTGGCGCTGACGCATCGTTTCCATCTGCAACCTGATACGGTGGGCCAGCGTGCTAATCAGAATCGCGATAACCAGCATTACGGCAAAAGTAATAAAATACTCGGTATCGGCAACGTTGAAGCTGAAATAAGGCGGAACTAAAAAGAAATCGAACGCCAGCACGCTCGCTACCGATGCGAGTATTCCTGGACCCAGTCCGCATCGGGCGGCAATATAAGCCACTCCCAGAATAAAAACCATTGCCTGATTCGTCCCGCTTAATCTCGCCCACTTCATTGTCCAAGCGATGCCGATGCAAATTGCGACGGCTATTATAGCTTTTCCAAAGGGGAGGTAATTAATCACCCGCCAACCAGCCCCGACTTGTCGGTGTTCATATTTGCTCTCATCGACGGGGTCTTTTTTGCCGCGAATCACATATATATCGATATCGCCGCTGCTGTGAAGTAATTTGCTGATGAAAGAGATGCCTATAAATTCGCGCCATTGCGGACCACCGGTTTTGCCAATTATGATTTTCGTCACTTTTTTGGATTGAGCATACTTTACAATCTCCTCGGCCATATCCTCCCCGCCTAACGTTACCGTTTCTGCGCCTAACTGCTCTGCCAGCCAGTTTCTGGTGAGCATCCTCGTTTAAGGGGTTACCCGTATCGACGTAGACAGCTATCCACGGCGCCCGCAGAGCCATCGCCATTCGTTTTGTTACCCGTATCAATCTTGCCGAAGTGGGACTTGGTCCAACGCAAACCAGCAGCCGCTCCCGGCTCGACCACATCCGGTCGCCCCCTACCGCCTGAATCTGAGAACTCAGCCGGTCCGCGGTGCGTCGCATCGCCAATTCCCGCAACGCAACTAAATTAGGCAATTTGAAAAATTTCAGCATCGCGCGTTCGGCATCGGCGGGAACATACACCTTGCCATCCTCGAAACGCTGCAGCAAATCTTCGGGCGGCAAATCCACAAGCTCAATTGAGTCGGCATTATCAAAAACCGTATCGGGAACCGTCTCGCGGACCGCAATACCGGAAATCCTGGTAACTATATCGTTCAAACTCTCCAGGTGCTGAACATTGAGCGTCGTATAGACGCTGATACCCGCCGCCAGCAATTCCTCGACGTCCTGCCACCGTTTTGTATGGCGCAGGCCGGGTGCGTTTGTGTGGGCAAACTCATCGACGATGAGCACCGCCGGCTTTCGTTTCAGCGCCGCGTCGAGGTCAAATTCCTTGAGTTTTATTCCTTTGTATTCCACCTCTTTGGCAGGCAGAATTTCCAGGCCCAGCATAAGCGCCTCGGTTTCGGGCCTTGCGTGCGGCTGAACGTAACCGAGAACAATATCCACGTTTTCGATGGCCTGCTCTCTTGCGGATTCCAGCATCGAGTAGGTCTTGCCGACGCCGGCGGCGTAGCCGAAAAAAATCTTTAGCTTTCCGCCTGACTTGGCACCGGTCTCTTTTCGGATTTGCTCAAGCAATTCATCAGGATTTGACCGCTTATTATCCATCTGTTATTTACCTATTCTATTCGTCGATGGCTTGGAATTGCTAACTTTTTTGAGAACATTTATTTTACAGTATTTGTTTTCCCGGGTCGTCGAGGCCAAATTTTTTTTCCAGGATTTTAATAGACTGCAAAATTATAAATGCTTCGTCGTTCGTTTTTATGTCGGATGCGATACCGGCTTTGTTCAATAATTCGGTCATTCTCTTTGCTAAGTAGGAGATACTATAAGAGATATAAAAAGGGAAATACCAAAAATAACCAAAGGCTAAAATGATACACAAAACAACAGTTGCGTACATATAGGTTCTGACGTCAACAGACTGCTGTTTTATCGCCTGATTTTTTCTTACAATAGCTTCCATGTTGAGGTCATTGATGCTGATGACGGATTGTTTGAGTCTTTCATAACATGGCAGAAATTCGTTAAAATACATTATAGTGTCGCCTAAACCGTTTTTAATCCTGGCGCACAGGCTCACATATACAGCGTAATCCCGATTGAGAGTTTCAACGTATTCTTTTTCGTGAATTTCTGTTATGTTGTTACTTTCAGCCTTGAGATTTTTTTCAAAATCGATGCTGCCGGTTTCATAAAGGTGGGAATAATAATCGGACAATCTTTTGCCTTGGCCGGAATTGAAGATAGTGCTGCTGATGGAAGTTTTAGTGTCGTCAAGCGCTGAGAGCATATTTTTCGAATATACAAGAGAATCATAATTGTTTTTAAGAATGAGGTCGGCTTCTTCGGACAATTTTTCAACATAATAAGAGCAGAAAAATGCGAGGATACAAATAATAGCGAACAAAAATCCAAGGCCAATTGAAATCTTTGTTTTAAGAACCATAACGCCTCCATAATATGATACATTTTTTCATTTTTCGTTTTAATACCTGACGCATACATCCGTACCAAACCATCAATTGTCACTCTTTACCGTAATTTCTTGGACTTGGTTTCTGATTATCCATTTTTTACCTGCTCGCTTGTTTTTCCATCTCGTCGAGGGCAAGATTCAGATCTAAAACGCTGACCCTCGTCTCACCTAATATACCAAACTGCCTCGGTGTGGTATATCTTAAGACAAGCTCCTTTATTTTGGATTCATCGACGTTTCTTGCTTTTGCGACACGGCCAACCTGGTAGAGTGCAGCCGCCGGGCTTATATCAGGGTCAAGGCCGCTGCCCGACGCCGTAACCAAATCTACGGGAACCGGCTCTTTGGCCCCTGAATCCGCGGTTTTCAATTGCGTAATTCTTGACTTAACGCCATCTATCAAAGCCGGGTTCAACGGTCCGAGGTTCGAGCCGGAAGAATTGGCAGCGTTATAGGGCACGGGCGACGTCGCCGAGGGCCTTGACCAAAAGTATTTCGGGTTGCCGAATGATTGCCCTATCAGGGATGAGCCGATTATTTTGCCGTCGCGGGTTATCAAACTTCCGTTTGCCTTGCTTTGAAACGCCAGTTGTGCAATCCCCGTAAC
>JBELAA010000285.1:0-3646 GCA_049509315.1 Sedimentisphaerales bacterium
AAGGGCAAAGCACCGCGGGATGTGGTTCGGCCGGCTGGGTTCTGAATACCGCTACAGGCGATTTCCAGCCCGACGACTCATCTGCTCACGCTGCGTTGTGAATCATTGCTTTTCAGCTATAAAGCCATTTTGCCGGATAGTGCAAAAGCGGTTCAGGGGGATGTGTTAAAAAAGATGACCTGCACCCGCGTCTGACCTACGAGGTCAGTTGCGGGCAGGTCATTCTTTTTTGAGCCACTAATCCCCCGGCCATAACATTTTACCCGTCGAGCGTCTGATAAAATTGTTATTTCCGTAAAACGGGGAATTCAACCAATTTTCGAAAAGACGCGAAGTTAAGAGCAAGCCCCGGCAGGACGAAGAATCTTTAGTTTACAGAGATTAGTATTAGCGAGATATCCCGGCACTGATTTTAGCGGGCAGGGGATGGAAAGGATGAACCGATGGCAGTAAGAAAAGTTCTGGTCGTGGATGATGAGGTCCACATTGTTCATGTGGTGGCAATCAAGCTGCGCAACAACGGCTACGAACCGATAACCGCTGGTAACGGCGAAGAGGCATACGAGCTTGCCTGCCGGGAACACCCCGATATCATAATCGCCGATTATATGATGCCGGTGATGAGCGGCCTGGAGCTTCTCGAAAAACTCCGCTCGAATGAGCAAACCCAGAATATACCTTTTATTCTCCTGACGGCCCGTAACTTCGCCATTGAGGATATCAAGCAGCAGCAGCTCCAGATTTCGCAGTGCATTACAAAGCCCTTCAGTCCAAAAGAGCTGCTCAGGACAATTGAGGACATCCTTTACCAGAAGCAATTAGTTGAGCAAACATCCTGATTACCGATGAAGGGGGGGTAATGCCAAAAGTTAATACAGCCGACGGAGTCGATTATGCCTGAAACGGCAACAGCGGGTTTGACAGCGATGCAGATGAATGAGCTGAAAAATTTCGGCTCACGTGTCGGTATTCTCGGCGCGAATTTCGCGGTCTGCGACTACTCCGGCAGAGCGCTCGTCCTTTGTAAATCAGGCGCGTTCGAAAGCGACCTTGCCCGCCTTGCAAAAGTCGCATACGACTGCCTCCGTCATCCCCCGAAAAATAAAACGCAGCTCAATCCTCATACCCCCGTCAGCCGGTATCTGGCGGTGCCGCTGATTCCCTTAAACGGCAACGGAAAGAAGAATGGTTTAGCCGCAATAATTGATACCGGCCCGCAACAGGACAATCAGAATTTCGAATTGACCGAGCTTTTCGCCGAAATCCTTCGGCTCTTTGCCGAAAAGTTTATCGAGCAGCAGAAAAACACGGTCCAGATGGATATGATTAGCTCCGAGCTTGCACAGACATACGAGGAGCTTGTCCTGCTTTACAAAATCAGCACAAATATGGAAATCGTCGAACCGGACGCCAATTTCCTGCAAATGGCCTGCGACAGCTTGACTGAAATCGTCAGCGTCGAAGGCATCGCGATACTTCAGGAGAAATTATCTGAGGAGCAGACCCGCCTGACGCTTGTCGCCGGCGCCGGTGTCATCGATATCGACGAGCGAATGGCTTTGCTTCTTCACAGCCGGTTGCGCGAGGGAATGAACAAAGGTAAAGACGCGTTGCTTGACAGCGAAGTTGATGCGCCTTTCAGGTTCGAATGGCCCAAAAACATAAGAAACATAATTGTCGTGCCCCTTTGCGGAAGGGAAAAGGCCGGCTCAAACGAGCCAAAAAAGGCAAATGCGGCTGACCGCATAATAGGGATGCTCGTCGCCATAAACCGGCTCGATAAGCCCGATTTCGACTCGACCGACGTCAAACTTTTCACCTCGGTTGCCAGCGAATGCGCGGTCTTTGTCGAGAATAACCGGCTTTTCGGCGACCTCAAGGAGCTTTTCATCGGCTCACTCAAGGCGCTGACCCGGAGCATCGACGCCAAAGACCGCTATACCCGCGGCCATTCCGAAAGGGTCGCGTTCATTTCAAAATGGATTGCCGAGCACCTGGCTCAAACCGAGCCCATCGACCAGGAGCAGATTCACAAAATTTATATCGCTGGCCTGCTCCACGACATCGGTAAAATCGGCATCGACGAAAAGGTCCTGTGCAAAAACGGCAAGCTCACCGAGCAGGAGCGAAACCGCCTGAGAACGCACCCCTCAATCGGCGCCAATATATTAGGCGGCATCAAGCAAATGAGAGACATCATCCCCGGCGTCCTGTATCACCACGAGCAGGCTGACGGCCAAGGGTATCCCAACGGCCTAAAAGGCGACCAGATTCCGCTTATGGGTAAAATCGTCGGGCTGGCGGACTGTTTCGATGCTATGACATCAGACCGGGTTTATCATGATGCGCTCAGTATCGACGATGCGATTGCCGAGATTGAAAAACGCTTAGGCACACAGTTCGACGAAAAAATCGGCAGGATTTTCATCCAAAGCGATGTGTATCACCTCTGGGACCTTATGCAGGAGGGCGTTACCAGCGGCTATGGTTCCGAGGACTACACTCACCACCGCGTATTTCACAAACGCATAAGCCGGCGACTTGCCAAAAAATATTCAAATAAGTGTTGAACAATCCCATACACATATATTATATTACTATGTGAGTAAATAATCACATAGTAACATATAAGGAGAATAAATATGCCGGATTCGAGAAAACGACTCTTGTTTGAAAAGCAGGCCAAAATCGTGCAGGCAATAGGCCATCCCTTGCGGCTTGAAATCATCGACTTTCTCAAAAATGGCGAGCAATGCGTATGCGACATAGCCGAACATATCGGCTCTGAGCGTTCAAATGTGTCAAAACATCTGTCGCTGATGGTTAATGCGGGCGTTCTGGAGCATCGCAAAGAGGGGCTGAAGGTCATTTATTGGCTTAAATGTCGCTGCATCCTCGATTTTTTCGCCTGCATATCGGGAGTGCTGAAGCAACAAGTTAAGGATGACAGGGCGGTACTTGAGGCGATGTAAATGAGCAGGTTTTTCCAGACAAATCGGCCAGCCAAATTAGTGTTACTTTTAATAGTCGGCATAACGTTGTGGTGGCTGGTTTATTTGAATCTGGCTGGTCTGGGACAATGGTTTACATATTCGTTTTTGAAAATGCCGACAGGGGGGCATTTAAGCTCGGCAGTTGAGTTTTTTGTTTTCGAGACGCCTAAAGTATTGATGCTGCTTGTGTTGATTGTTTTCGGGATAGGCATCATCCGGTCATTTTTTACGCCTGAAAAGACGCGAAAGATTCTTAGCGGCAAAAGCGAGGCAGTGGGGAATGTTCTGGCTGCGCTTCTCGGTGTGGTAACGCCATTTTGTTCCTGTTCGGCGGTGCCGTTGTTTGTCGGGTTTGTTACGGCGGGAGTGCCGATTGGTGTAACATTTTCGTTTTTAATCGCGGCGCCGATGATAAACGAGGTGGCACTAGTCCTGCTTTTCGGGATGTTCGGCTGGCGGGTTGCGGGACTTTATATGGGGGTCGGGTTGTTAATTGCCATAGTCGCCGGCTGGATTCTCGGCCGGCTGCATACTGAAAGGCATATCGAATCCTGGGTTTTTAACGCGAAGATGGGTGAGGAAGTTAAGCAGGACGTGATGAATTGGGAGGGCAGGATTGGTTATGGCTTGAATGCGGTTAAGGACATTGTTTC
>JBELAA010000286.1:0-2494 GCA_049509315.1 Sedimentisphaerales bacterium
TGCGTGGCCATAAAGAAATGGCTGCCCACCTGCCAGCTTGACAATAAAAAAGTGCACAAATGCGTGGTCGTGCGGACAAAGCAGCCCATAAGGCGGCCCGACGGCAGCTACGTCCGGTTCGACACCAACGCGGCGGTTATGATTGACGCCGAGGGCAACCCCATAGGCACGCGTATTTTCGGGGCGGTTGCACGCGAGCTGCGTGAGAAAAACTATATGAAGATTATCTCGCTGGCAAGCGAGGTGGTTTAGAAAATAACAGGATTCGGTAAAATGGCGATTCACATAAAAAAAGATGATATGGTCCAGGTAATCACGGGCGACTACAGGGGAACGACGGGCAAGGTGCTCCGCGTCCTGACCGGCGAGAACAAGGTCGTCCTTCAGGGTATCAACCTGGCAAAAAAGCACGTTAAGCCGTCTCGAAGAAACCCCACCGGCGGGCGAATCAATATCGAGCAGCCGATACATATAAGCAACGTCCTGCCCGTGAATCCCAAATCGAACAAAGGCACAAAGATTCATTTTGAAATCGGCAAAGACGGCTCGAAGAAACGGGTCGCAGAAGACGGCACAAAAATCAGCGATACAAGGTATGCTAAAAAGAAATAGGCGACGAGAATAAACAATGGCACGTTTAAAAGATTTATATAAATCGAAAATTGTCGGGGAGCTTGTAAAAGAGTTCGGCTACAAAAACCCGATGGCGGTCCCGCGACTGGAGAAAATCGTCATATCGATGGGCGTAGGCAAGGCCGCGACGGATAAGAAGTTCGCAGACCTGGCGAAAGCCGACCTTACCGCGATAGCGGGACAGATGCCGTTAATATGCAAGGCCAAGAAGAGCGTCTCGAATTTCAAGGTCCGCGCCGGGATGCCGACGGGATTGAAAGTAACGATTCGGGGCGAGCGAATGTTCGAGTTTATGGACCGGCTGATAAGCTTGGCCATACCCCGCGTCCGCGACTTTCGCGGGCTTAACCCAGACGGATTCGACGGCAGGGGAAATTACTCGATGGGGCTTAGCGAACAGACGGTTTTCCCGGAAATCAATACGGCCAAGGTCGAATTCCAGCAGGGTATGAACATCACATTCGCGACCACGGCCAGAAGCGACGAAGAAGCAAGAAGGATGTTAACGTTGTTCGGTATGCCTTTCAAGACCGCAAAGGACGGCTCGAAAGACGAACAGGAATAATTAAACGTAAAAAATAACCCGGAGATTAGAACAGAGAGTTTTATGTCAACAAAGGCCCTTGTAAACAAGTCGAAGATGAAACCGAAATTCCGCGTCAGGGCTTATACCCGCTGTCAGATTTGCGGCAGGGCCAGGGCCGTATATCGTAAATTCAAGGTTTGCCGGCTGTGCTTCAGAAAGCTGGCCAACGAAGGCAAAATACCCGGCGTGAAAAAGGCAAGCTGGTAAAAAAAGAAAGCTGAAAAATAAGAGAAAAGGATATGAGTTTAACTGACCCCATAGCTGATATGCTGACGAGAATTCGCAATGCCGTGCGAATCAACAGCAGACAGGTTAACATCAAATGCTCAAAGGTCTGCATGGCAATTGCGTCGGTTCTGAAATCCGAAGGTTATATAAATGATTTTGACCGGGTTGAGATGGCCCCTCAGGCGATATTGCGGGTAACGCTTAAATACGACCAGACCGGTCGCAACGCCATCGAGAAGATTGACAGGGTCAGCAAATCCGGCAGACGCGTTTATTCGTCGGTCGATGATTTGCCCGTTATTATGAACGGGATGGGTATAGCAATAATATCAACAAGCAAGGGAATGATGAGCGATAAAAGCTGCCGACAGGCGAAAATAGGCGGCGAAATAATTTGCACGGTGAGTTAATGAGTCGAATAGGCAATAAAACAATAAGTATTCCGGCAGGCGTCAAGATTGAGCAGAGCGGCAAGCACGTAAAGGTGTCGGGGCCGTTAGGCAATCTCGATATCGAATGCGCC
Source organism: Sedimentisphaerales bacterium (assembly GCA_049509315.1). GTDB lineage: Bacteria > Planctomycetota > Phycisphaerae > Sedimentisphaerales > Anaerobacaceae > Fen-1362. Next base: position 1,971 of record JBELAA010000286.1, read on the forward strand.
GCGAATATCAACGTGAAAGTGGACGGCGCCAGGAACTGCATAGTCGTCGAGAACACAAAACCAGACGTCACGCAGGACAGGCAGTCGCACGGCACTACGCGGGCGCTGCTGGCCAATATGGTCGAGGGCGTAAGCAAAGGGTTTGAAAAGAAACTGGAAATATACGGGACGGGCTATACCGTCAAAGAGCAGGGCGGCAAGCTCACAATGCAGGTTGGTTTCGCCAACGCGGTTGAGATGCCGGTGCCGAAAGAAGTCAAAGTCAAGATAGAAGTGCCCGCGACAAGAGGCGACGATACGCCGGCGAAATTTACACTTGTATCGGCGGATAAATGTGTGCTCGGCAGGTTTGCGGCCGACGTGCGAAAAGTTCGGCCGCCCGAACCATACAAAGGCAAAGGAATACGGTTTTCCGGCCAGGTCGTGAAACGCAAGGTCGGCAAAACCTTTACTTCCGGGACAGCAGGTTAATAAACGATGAGCAGAAAAAACGTTCAAAGAGCTGCGCAAAGACGCAAATTTCA
>JBELAA010000287.1:0-2485 GCA_049509315.1 Sedimentisphaerales bacterium
AATACACAATTACAAATAATGACAAAGCCATTGTGCCGTAAAGGTGGGTCTGCAAAAGCATTTTCTGCCAGTCGGTCCCGAAAAGTTTGAACATACTCAATAACACGCTCAAAATTACCACCAACGATAAAACAACAACTATCCAAAAACACAACCTGGCTGTTATCCCACCGGAACCGAACAGGTTTCGCTCAGCATACAGCACCGCCAAGCCCGCTGCACAAGCCGAAAAGAAACCCCCTGCTGTAACGTGAATTATTAACCAGTAACCAGTTACAGCCCCGCCGAAGAAAAAATAAGGCACAAAGCCGGTAACAGCCAATGTTAAAAAACTCAAAAGGCCAAATACAACAACCAGTTTTTTCAGAAAACTTATCATATACCGTTAAAATACTTTGCGAAAAAGTTCAGTGCTTTTAAGCCGTAAAGTAAAAGCACCGCCGCGATAATAAACACCGACAAAATTGAAACCACTTTCAGCAGGGGTTTGAAAACGAGTGAAAACGCGAAAAGCTTTGTCTGGAGCCGCGGCAATTCCTCGAATGTGACCATTTCAATGCCTGTCTTAACCGATTTCAAAGGTGAATCGACGGCTACTTTACCAAAGAAAAACGGCGAATCAATTGAGTGGCAATCCTGACACTGCCGGACGCCCAATGATTGAGCGGCGGGCCTGACATCGTGAGCAATCGGCCACATATAAGGGTTAGCCATTTCGCTTTCAGCCGAGACCAATTTCCCCGCCTTATCCAGTGAGTATAATTTCCCGCCCGCGATGTAAACAGGTTTAGCCGTCGCCGGCACGGCGACGGACGATAGGATTTTGGCAATATCATTTTCTGTCAAATCAGGCCAGTCGTCGTCTTTCGATAATGTGGCTTTTGTAATGACCTTTCCTGCCGTTTCCTTAACGGTATCCAGATTCAAAGGGGTGATTTCCTTGCTCGTCTGCATTGCCCAGTATGCCGGCCAGACCGCCTTGAAAACACCTATTTTGCCGTCCTGCCCCTTGGCAAAAACCGGGTAAACAATATGCGGCAGCACGTCCGGCGATTTATTTACTCCCGCTATCCCTATGGCGTGCGCTCTGGCGGTTTTGGTCCTGATTGTCGTCGCCTCAGGCCACGGCCCCGAATGGCAGGCGGTGCAGGTAAGCTTGTCGAAATGAACCGGCGCTATTCCCGCGTGTGTCGGTATCGGCGCCGTAAATCGCCCCGCGACTGGCTTTCCTGCATTGGGTCCTAAATGACAACCCTCACAAGATGAGACCGCCGCCAGCGGGTTGTTCGGTTCACAAGGTTCCCCTGCATAGCCGCGTATGATTTTATGATTAAGCCCGTTACGATGACAATCGACGCATTTCAAACCGGCAGTCAGGTGAACGTCCTGGTCGGTTTTCCATTGTTCCGTCTGGCCATTATGAACGTCGGCATTCGAATGGCAGAAGTAGCATCTCTGCTTAGGTATAGCCGTTGAAACGTTAAAAAACGCCCAGTCGTTGTGTTTGAAAATTTCCGGATAATACTCAACCGTCGGTGGCTTTAACTTGGTATCTTCTGAAACAAAAGGCGCTCTGAATTCATAATCGTCTCTCAAGCCCTTCAGTGTGCCGGTAACGTATGCAAATCCGCTCGACGCCGTAGCCGCCCATCGGTAGTTACCCCGCAGAACCTGTATTGCGTAACCACCGGCACTGCCCATATCCTCATCGTCGCTTATGTTGTGGCAGGCAAGGCAGTTTATCTCAAGCTGTCCGGTCAAACCCAGCCGGAGCGTTTCTTCCGGATTGTCGGTCTTATCCAGCATCTCGCCAATACTGCCGCCTGGTATCTGTCTTCCGAAAATCTGTAAAAATCCGGAAGGTGTTATGCCTAATTGCTGCGGTCTGAACGTTCCCTGCCAATTCCGGTATGATAACGGAATCTGTGTGGCTGTCGTCGGGTCGGCAAGAATCCACGCCTGGCCTTTTCGGCCCGGCGCGACATTGGGGTCAGCATAATTGAAATGCCAGCCGGAGCTGACCGCGTTGTAATCGTGGCAGGCGCCGCAGGTTGCCTTGGTCGAGAACGGCAACAGCGGATTATCAGTCGGGTAAATCTGGTCTGGTTGTTTGCCAGGCAGGGGTTCTGCTAACATCGGTATCAAGTGAATCGCGGGCGTCCTGCTGCCGTCGGGGTTATCGCCCAACATCGGCTCCTGTGCTGCGATACCAGCCGAGGCCAATATCATTACAAGAACCAGTGTTTTAACCAATAATCGCTTTGCCAAGTGACTACACCTTAAACTCTTCCGGCTTAAACTCGATTTTGCTTTGCGATTCCACCGCTTCGTTCACCTTCAAAACCGTCGCCGCGGTCTCATACCCGACTTCAGCCGGACAATTCAGCTTCTCCTTGCCGCGTATCGCATTGAAAAAGTTCTCAAGATGCGGCTTATGATACGCTTCTTTCATTTCTATCGGCAATTTATACTCCTCCGGCACAGG
>JBELAA010000288.1:0-2475 GCA_049509315.1 Sedimentisphaerales bacterium
CCATTTCTGTTTGTTTGATACTGTTGTCATAGGTCATTCCTTTCAATTAGGTTAGATTTGTTTGTTACAATTCGCACAAATCATAACCGTTGAAGGGATGACCTTCATATTATCTAAATTTTAATAGTATGATTTTCAGTGCTTGATTTATGAGAAGACAGGTGTTAATATATTCCCGCGACCCAATCGCCCGAAAAAACTCGTAATTCAATTGACTATTGAAAGACGAGCGGTTAGTATCCTGAATTCTTTATTTTGCAAGGCAATCGATTTATATACAGTTCCCGGCCTGACGGGGAAACCGCTTTAATTTTTTTGAAGGAAAACGGGTGATTATGGACGGGCGAACGATGCTCCTTTGTATAGTCGGTGTTCCGTGCACGGGAGCTTTTTTTCTGCCGATTTTAGGGCAAATTTCAGCACGGCTCCGCAATTATGCCGCGCTGGGGCTTGCGCTATTTCCGCTGATTGGCACGATTGGTATCGCGTCGGGAGTTTTCGCCGGCCGCAATTTCGATTCCTGCATTTATTTCAACAACAGCTTCGATTTTGTCCTTTACGCCGACGGGCTGGCCGTATTTATGGGCATCGTGTCGGCGCTGATAAGCTCGATAATAATTTTCTACTCATTCGGCTACATCAGCCATTATGAAAACCAGGATGAGTATTACCTGATGGTCGTGCTGTTTCTGGGCGGGATGATGGGCATAGTGTTCTCGGGCAGCTTAATTTACCTTTATCTGTTCTGGGAAATCACGGCCATAACGAGCTGGCGGCTTATCGGATTTTTCAGGGAAAAGCAGCACGTAATACGAGCGGACAAAGCGTTTCTGGTGACTATGTTCGGCTCGTTATTGATGCTCATAGCAATCGTCAGCATATACCTGCAGACCGGCTCATTCGATTTACGGGTCATCAGGGAAGTCCTGGGCTCCAATCACCTGTCGAACCTGGCAGTAGCTTTGATTTTAGGCGGCATACTTTCAAAATCAGCGACGCTGCCTTTCCATACGTGGCTGCCCGACGCAGGCGTAGCGCCGTCGCCCGTTACCGCCCTGCTGCACGCGGCCTTGCTTGTGAAAATCGGCGTTTATGTTTTCGCGAGATTATTTATCGCGACGTTTACCGTTGACGCGTTCTGGCACACGGCGGTGCCGGCGCTGGCGGGCGCAAGCGCGATTGTTGCGGCCTGCGCGGCGATGATTGACACCGACTTGAAGCGAATTATCGCCTATTCGACGGTAAGCCAAATCGGGTTTATATTCCTCGGGCTGGCTATAGGCACTGAGTTAGGGGTAACAGGCGGGCTGCTTTATATCCTTATGCACGGTTTAGCCAAGGGCGGCTTATTCCTGTGTGCGGGTATCGTTGAGCAAAACACCAAAACCAAGGACATAACCAAATTAGGCGGGCTGCTCAAAACGATGCCGATTACGGCAATCGCGTTTCTGTTTTGCTCATTTTCGGTGATGGGCATTCCGCCATTCGGCGGGTTTTTCAGCAAATATATGGTTATGACAAGCACGGTGTCGGGGAATTTGTGGATTATGTTCACTTTCCTGATAGGCGCGATTTTAACAATCATATACCTTTTGCGGGTTTTCTATATGGTTTTCTTAGGTGAGCCGGGTGCGCATACGGCGAGGGAAGGTTCGCCTGTGATGGTAATTAGCGTGGCTTCGCTGGCTGTATTATCGTTGGCGGCGGGATTCTGTATCGCCTGGCCCAGTCAATTTGTGCTTGCGGCAATTCAGCATTTGCCGGGGATTATTAAATGACGGAATACTCGATACTATTGCCGATTGCGATACCGCTTGCAGCAGGACTCCTGGCGCTGCTGGCGGGACGCTGGCGCGGCGTTAAGGAATTTATCGCCATTGTCGCAACGGGCATTACGCTCTGGCTGGCGATACTGCTTTTCAAACAGAATATCGTTTTGTCGGCGCCGTGGGTCGGCTTTGGAATCGAGTTTGCGTTTCGCCTGTATCATTTCAGCGCGTTTATAATTCTGGCATCATCTGTATTCGCGTTTTTATTCGTTTTATACTCCTGCTCGTTTATGCGGGAAAAGCCCCGCCTTAACCAGTTCTATTGCTACCTGCTTATAACCGTCGCAATGACCAACGGCGCGGTTCTGGCTGACAACCTTGTCCTGATGCTTTTCTTCTGGGAAGGGCTGCTGCTGACATTGTTCGGGCTTATAGCGGTATCGGGCGGCAAGGCATTCAAGACCGCGATTAAGGCGTTTACAATCGTTGGTATCAGCGATTTGTGCCTGATGCTCGGTATCGGTTTAACGGGGTATCTGGCGGGCACAATGACGATGTCTAAAATCAACCTGCCCGTCGATTTTTTGGGCGGTATGGCATTTATATTGATGATGATTGGGGCAATTTCAAAAGCCGGGTCAGCGCCATTCCACACGTGGATTCCCGACGCGGCGATTGACGCGCCGTTGCCCTTTATGGCGTTATT
>JBELAA010000289.1:0-2596 GCA_049509315.1 Sedimentisphaerales bacterium
GAACTCAATCCAGTCGAAAATCTTTGGCACTATCTCCGTAGTCACTATTGGTCGAATCGACGCTATGATGATTACGACCACCTTCGTCATGCTGCCTGTGATGCGTGGCAGGCAGTATGCCTTGAACCTGCCATGCTCCGTTCTATTTGTCATTGTCCATACACTGAGCGCAGTTATTTATTATGAATGGTATTATATGGTGTGCTGTGCAACATGTCTTCTTTCTCTTAGTGTATGTAAGTAATTGTGTGTAATACTTGATGCTATCGGCGATATTACGTCAGAAGCAGGAAGATAAAGAAGCCGACCATCAGGACCATCCCGAGCGGCAGGCCGAAAGCGGCCCATTCCCTGCTTTTTATCGAAAGTTTGCCTGCGCAAATGATATTAGGGATATTGCCGGGAATCAGCATTCCGCCGGCGATGAGCAGGCCGGCAAGAGCGTCCTTGATTGTCGCCTCGGGCATCCGGGGTGATATTTCTGCGGCAGCAAGTGTCGCGTTATCTAAAACCGCGGAAATGATATTCACCCAGTAAAGGGCCTCGGATGGAATATTCGTCAGATATTTGTCAACCACCGGCATAAAGCCGGTGCCTAAGAAAATCAATGCCAAAACGAAAATGTAAACCTTGCCCGCCCTGATAACGACGTCCCTGATTTCCTCGGGTCTGTCTTCCTGAAGCACCGGGCCTTCCTGTTTTTGGTGTTTTGTCGGTAAAAGCGCCGGCAAAACCCCAAGAAGTAAAACCACCGGCACGACCCATTTACCTAATAATTTGAACAGGAAAATAAAATCAGCGTGATATGGCTCGCCGGCCAGTTTGGAAACCGTGATTGTCGAAAGCGGCTCACCTATGGGCGTTAATACAGCGCCAAGTCCTATCGAAAAGCAGGCGATAATAACCAGCCGAACCTCGAGAGACCTGTGAAGCCGTAGCGAGCTGATCACCTCGGACAAAATCAGCGCCGCGATAATCGCGGTGATGACGCTGGATAACAAACCGAGACCTGCGACGATTATGAAGAACAACAGTGGATAACTGAACCGTCTCGCGAAAGCGTGCGCCCAGGCACCGATTTTGGGCCTGATAAACCGAAAGACAAATCCGGCGACGAGGACCGCAAGCGTGATTTTAATCGGGTCAACCAGTGCTTCCGTCACCAGATGCCACGACCACTTGCCTGAAATGGTTACCGCCAGACACCCCATAACGAATAGGAACGCCTCAAGCTGCCTTTCCACGCGTTTAACCGCGAAAGGCAGAACAAGAACCAGCCCGACAATAGTTACAAGACCACCCGTTACCATTTGCTCGTTCATAAAGTTGCCCTGAAACAAAAACGCTTTTATAATAGTTGTAATACAAATTTGCAAATTGAATTGAGAATGAATAAAAGAGCACAAGAGCATAAGTCACAAGAGCACAAGAGCACAAGTCGCAAGACGGAATTACTTGTGCACTTGTGCGCTTGTGCACTTGTGTTCTTATCGGCCGGCTGCGCGGCCAATCCGATTACGGGGGAAGACGAGATGATGTTTTCCCAGGATTACCATTCGGATATCGAGATAGGAAAGCAGGTCGCACCGGAGGTAGAAAAGGAGCTGAAAGGTAAAATCGAGGATGAGGCGTTGCAGAATTACATCGACAGTGTCGGCAGGCAAATCAGTAAAATCAGCCACAATCCTGATTTCGATTACCATTTCGTCGCGGTAAACGATAAATCCATAAACGCCCTTTCGCTTCCCGGCGGGCGAATCTTTATAACAAAAGGGATGCTGCTGAAACTCGAAAACGAATCACAGCTCGCGGGCGTCCTGTCGCACGAAATCGTTCACGTTGTTGCCAGAGACACACAAAATATGATGAGCAAGGAGGCCGGCTTAGGGGTCTTGTTCATTTTGGCGATGTCGCAGACGAGGTCCACCGGCGAAATGGCCGCGGTCGATATTGCCCGGCAAATCGTGGAATTGAAATACAGCAGGCAGGACGAGGTTACAGCCGACCTCGGCGGCCTCGATTATATGGTCCGGGCCGGCTACGACCCAAAAGGAATGATTGAAACAATGAAAATGCTCCAGAAGAAAGACACCATAAAACCAGTTGAATTTTTCTCGACGCACCCGTCGCCGGAAAACCGGCTATCTTATATACAAGCGAAAATTCAAACCTATTATTCAGCCGGCTTTACAAACGCGAAAATCGGCAGGGATGATTACAGGCGAAATGTTATCGACAGGTTGCAAAACCTGCCGGATACGCCGGAGAAAAAACCGTAAGCCCATTATGCGATTTTGAGGATTTTAGCCGGCTGTTCAGGCATACCGGTCCGGGCGGACAGGTACGCAGCTTCTATTACGGCCATATTTTTCAGGTTATCGGCAGTGCTGCTGACAGGCAGATTTTGGTCAGGCCATAAGAGGTTCGAGCCGAAATTCTCGACCGCCTTTTTCAAATCGTCGAGATACTTACCTGTAACCTCGAAAGAGTTGCCGTCAATTCTTATTACCACATTGGGGCCCTGAGCGATGAGCCGGTTTTGTGCTGTTTGGTCGAGTGAATCTGCTGATTTGCCGGCAAGGAGCGTGCCGCAAAG
>JBELAA010000029.1:0-13638 GCA_049509315.1 Sedimentisphaerales bacterium
TCTATTTTCCGGTCATTGAAACCTGCTTCAGTTTTTAAAATTGAAAATAGAAAATAATAAATAATAAATGGTTAATCCGGCCTCACCCTGAACAGCACCTGCCCATACTCAACCGCCTCGCCGCTTACCGCCACAACCTCGACAATCGCCCCGCTGACCTCCGCCTTGATTTCGTTCATTACTTTCATTGCCTCGATAATGCACACAACCGATTGCGGGTCAACGCGTGAGCCGACCTCGATGTATGGCTCCGAATCAGGACTTGGCTGGGCGTAAAACGTGCCGACTAAGGGCGACTTGATTTCCACAAGGTTTACCTGCGGGGCCTGGGGCGCCTGTGCCTGCCCGGCAGCACCCGCAGCCGGCGCCGCTGCGCCGGACATTACCGGGGGCATTGCGGTCCCGATTATGGGAATAGCGCTTATATGCGGCTGCCCCGCCTGCCCTTTTTTGACGGAAATCTCACTATCACCTTGTTTCATCTGGACTTCGACAAGGTTATGTTCCTTCATTATTTCTATTATTTGCTTTAATTTTCCTAACTGGTCATCCCATTGCGCCATCGCTACACCCTTTCAATTGACCTCACAGGCGTATAAGTATAAGCAAATTTTCACCAATATCAAGGTGATTATCCAGTAGAATTTGACGCCGGCCGGGCCGGGAAATTGCCGGCAAAAATAGCGTAAAAAACAGTTGAAATCCTGCAGCCAACACTGTACCCTGATGTAATCTTATTTGTAAGAGCAAATGAAAAGGGATATATATGAAAACGGAGAAAGCGAAATCGGGCGTCGCGGAGCAGATTCACAGGTTTATAAGGGATAGTTTCAAACCAAATTTCGGCAAACTAACGTTCAAAAGCAATCCCGTATGGCAGCGATTGCACGGAATCGGCAGCGCCCTTTGGTTCGATACAGGCAGTATCGATGAGGCGCAGCAGCGCTGGACGCGTGAATTTTCGGCCCTGACGACAAACAACACGCTTCTAAATAGGGAAATCCAGACGGGGCGGTACGACGGCCTAATCAGCGAAATAACCGACCTGCTGACAAGCTATCCTAAAATGACCAGCAGGCAAAGATTGCTCGAAATAGCGTTTGTCCTCAATGCCTGGCACGCGCTGCGATTAGTCGAGAAATTCGATGCCAACGTCTCGGTCGAGGAACATACCGATCTGGCAAACGACGTGGCGATAGCGGTGGATTACGGCAGACGATTTTACGAAATATGCCCGGAGCGATTCATAATAAAGATACCGTTTACGCCCGCGGGGCTTCTTGCGACGAGAAAACTATCAGCGGAGGGAATTCCCGTTAATCACACGCTCGGTTTTTCAGCGAGGCAGAACTACCTGATAGCCCGCGTGGCGAAACCCGCATACGTAAACGTCTTTCTTGGCCGATTGAACAGCTTCGTCGTCGATAACAAATTAGGCGACGGCTCATACATAGGCGAAAAAGCGACACTTGCCTCACAAAAGGCAATCAGAAAACTACGCGAGTCAGGTTTGTCGCCGTCTATACAAATCGGCGCAAGTTTCAGGGCAGGCGGCCAAATCAGGGATTTAGCGGGTATTGACGTTATGACGATGCCGCCCAAAGTGGCGGATGAATTTTTGTCACTGAATCTGCCGACAGACCAGATTAGGGACAAGACCGCCGAGAATTATACCGTCGGCCTGAATAAAGATGTCAGTTCCGATTCGTTCAACCTGAATACGCTTTGGGAAATAGACGATAAGCTTATCGCCTGTATAGATGCCCTTGAAAATGAGGACATTAACCGATTTGCCCCTGCCGACCTGGTTGAGTTTTTCAGAATTCATAAATGCAGCGATGTTCTGGTCCCGTGGAGTGATTCGCAAATCGCAACAAGCGCCAAAGAAGGCAAAATCCCGAAACTGGAAAACTGGCATCGTGAGCTTGCCAATAAAATAATCGGCCTGGACAGCTTGATGAACCTGGCGGGCTTGAACAGTTTCACAACGGACCAGCAAGCGATGGATTTACGGGTCAGACAGGTGTTAGAAAAAACGTAAGCACCACCAAACCTTAATGATGAAATCGAACGGACAATACGTTCTGGCGTTAAACGCCGGGTCGTCGAGTATCAAATTCGCGTTATATCAGGCGTCGGACCCGCCGAAACGATTGTTGGAGGGGAAGATTGACCGCATAGGATTGGCGCGAACAAACCTGACGTTCAAAAGCCCGGCTGAAAACCAAAAAGGTCGTCAGGATATCGCAGCATCGAATCATAAAACAGCGGCCAATTCCTTAATTGACTGGTTAGCGAGTCAAATTGATATGCCGGCTGTAAAAGCGGTCGGGCACCGGATAGTCCACGGAATGAAATATAGTGAGCCGGCAGCAATTACACAGGAATTGCTGGAGGATTTGCGACGCATAAAGCAATACGACCCGGAGCACCTGCCGCGAGGGATTGAATTGATAGAGGTGTTCCGCAGGCGCAAACCAAAATTATTGCAGGTGGCGTGTTTCGATACGGCATTTCACCGGACGATGCCGAGAGTCGCAAAACTGCTGCCGATTCCGCGGCGATTCGACAAGATGGGGATACAGCGATACGGTTTTCACGGGTTATCTTATACCTATCTTATGGAAGAGCTAACCCGTCTGGCAGGTGAAAAGGCGGCAAAGGGTCGGGTGATTCTGGCGCATTTAGGCAACGGCGCCAGTATGACTGCGGTTAAAGACGGCCAAAGCATCGACACGAGTATGGGGTTGACACCCGCCGGGGGACTGCCTATGAGCACACGGGCGGGCGATTTGGACCCGGGTGTGGCGTGGTTTTTGATGAGGACTGAAAACCTGACGCCCAGGCAATTCAACAACCTCGTCAATAAAAAATCGGGCCTGCTTGGCGTCTCGGAAATCAGCCCCGATATGCGGGACTTATTGGAACAACAGACAAGCGACGTTCGAGCCGCGGAAGCAGTGGAATTATTTTGTTATCAGGCCCGAAAATGGGTGGGAGCATTCTCGGCTGCGCTTGGCGGACTTGACACATTAGTGTTTTCAGGCGGAATAGGCGAGAATGCCGGCGAGGTGCGGGCAAGGATTTGTGCTGGACTCAAATTTCTGGGTATTGAGCTGGACGAGGCAAAAAACGCTGAAAACGCCGAAGTGATTTCAAGACCGGCAAGTAAAGTTACCGTCCGTGTAATAAGGACTGATGAGGAATTAATGATAGCAAGAATCCTGTGTCGTTTCGTGCAGGCGGAATCTAAAAAGTGAAAGATTAAAGGGTAGCGATATGAATAAGCCATTATCTGCGGAAATGCTGAGAAAAATGAACGCATACTGGCGGGCGGCGAATTACCTGTCGGTGGGGCAGATTTACCTTTACGATAACCCCCTGCTGAAACAACCATTGAATATCAAGCACGTTAAACCGAGATTGTTAGGCCACTGGGGAACAACGCCGGGTTTGAATTTTATTTACGTTCACCTTAACCGCATCATTAATAAGTATGACCTGAATATGATTTACGTTACCGGCCCCGGCCACGGCGGACCGGGACTTGTCGCCAACACGTATCTTGAAGGCACATACAGCGAGTTTTACCCCAACGTTTCACAGGATGAGGGAGGAATGAAACGGCTGTTTACACAGTTTTCGTTTCCCGGCGGCATACCCAGCCACGTCGCGCCGGAAACGCCCGGGTCAATAAACGAGGGCGGCGAGCTGGGCTACTCAGTGGCACACGCATACGGCGCTGTTTTTGATAACCCGGATTTGTTAGTCGCCTGTGTCGTGGGCGACGGCGAAGCGGAAACGGGGGCGCTTGCGACAAGCTGGCATTCGAATAAATTCCTCAATCCAGTAAATGACGGCGCGGTATTACCCATCCTGCACCTCAACGGCTACAAAATCGCCAACCCCACGGTTCTGGCCAGAATCAGCAAGGAAGAACTCGATGACCTGTTCCGCGGCTACGGCTACAAGCCGTATTTCGTCGAGGGAGACAAACCAGACGAGGTGCATCAGCTTATGGCGGCAACTTTAGATACGATAGTCGCGGAAATCAAACAAATTCAGACGACGGCCCGCACAAAGGGATTTAAAAAACGGCCCATCTGGCCAATGATTGTATTTCGCACGCCCAAGGGCTGGACTGGGCCAAAAACGGTGGACGGATTACCAGCCGAAGGGTCATTTCGCTCGCACCAGGTGCCGCTTTCGGAACTGGCAACCAAGCCGGCTCATCTTAAAATGCTGGAAAAATGGATGAAAAGCTACAAGCCGCAGGAGCTTTTCGATAAAAACGGAGCACTCATCGCTGAGTTAGCGGAATTAGCCCCGAAAGGCGACCGCAGAATGGGGGCCAATCCCCACGCCAATGGCGGTATATTCCTTCGCGATTTGCGAATGCCTGATTTTCAGGATTACGCGGTGGCGGTCCCGCAGCCGGGAACTGTTACGGCGGAGGCGACCAAAGTTATGGGGGTATTTCTCCGCGACGTGATGAAACTGAACCTGGAGCAGCGAAACTTCCGGGTTTTCGGGCCTGATGAGACAGCGTCGAACCGACTTGGTGCTCTACTGGAAGTTACTAACCGCGCGTGGGACGCTGAACTTTTGAAAACCGACGACCATCTTTCGCCCGACGGAAGGGTTATGGAGGTGCTAAGCGAACATATATGCCAGGGCTGGCTCGAGGGCTACCTGCTGACGGGGAGGCACGGGCTATTTTCCTGTTATGAGGCGTTTATACATATCATTGACTCGATGTTCAATCAGCACGCCAAGTGGCTCAAGGTAACTCGCAATATCCCGTGGCGCCGGCCGATTGCATCGCTGAATTACCTGCTCACCTCGCACGTATGGCGGCAGGACCACAACGGCTTCAGTCACCAGGACCCGGGTTTTATCGACCACGTCGCGAACAAAAGAGCGGAAATCGTCCGCGTTTACCTCCCGCCCGACGCGAATACGCTGTTGTCGGTAACCGACCACTGCCTGCGGAGTCGCAATTACGTCAACGTAATCGTCGCGGGTAAACAGCCGGAATTACAGTGGCTCGATATGGATTCGGCGGTCAAGCACTGCACGGCGGGACTGGGTATCTGGGAATGGGCAAGCAACGACCAGGGAGGCGACCCGGACGTGGTTATGGCGTGCGCGGGGGATGTGCCGACGCTGGAGACGTTGGCGGCTGTCGAGATGCTTCGAGAGCAATTTCCTGAGCTGAAAATCCGCGTTGTAAACGTAGTTGACCTGATGACGCTTCAGCCGCAAAATGAGCATCCCCACGGACTAAGCGACAAGGATTTCGACGTGCTGTTTACCAAAGACAAGCCCGTCATTTTCGCATATCACGGCTACCCCCTGCTGATACACCGCCTGACTTACCGGCGAACCAATCATCAGAACATTCACGTTCGCGGATATAAGGAAGAGGGAACGACAACCACGCCTTTCGATATGGTGGTAATGAACGAGCTTGACCGATTTCACTTAGTCGGCGACGTAATTGACCGCGTGCAGATGCTCGGCTCACGGGCGGCCCACGCCAAACAACACCTGCGCGATAAGCTGTTAGACCACAAGAATTACATTCACAAATACGGCCAGGATATGCCTGATATTCGCAACTGGAAATGGGGTATAAAATGACTCAACGGGAGCGCACATATTTGCTCACGGGAGCGGCGCATCGTATCGGCAGGGAGCTTGCGCTTGGGCTGGCAAAGGACGCGGCTGGAATCGTAATACACTACAACAATTCAGAATTGGCCGCAAAGCAGTTATCGCAGGAAATCAGCAAGGCGGGAACCAGTGCGTTTACGCTCGCCGCCGACCTCAGTTCCGCAGCTCAATGCGACGGTCTGCTTGAACGTGCGCAGGATTTAGCGGGGCCGCTCGATGTTTTGATTAATAACGCTTCAATTTTCGAAGAGGGGCTGCTTACAGAAATTACCGTTGACGACCTCAATCGCAATATGATGCTCAACGCATACGCCCCCCTGCTGTTGAGCAGGTCGTTTGTGGAATTGAACAAGGGACGCAAAACCCCCTGCCTTCCGGTAATCATCAATATGCTCGATACCCGCATAACCGGTTACGACCAGCAGCACGCTGCGTATCATTTGGCAAAACGCACATTGTTCACGCTGACAAAAATGATGGCTCTGGAATTTGCCCCTGGCGTGCGGGTCAACGGCGTGGCGCCTGGCTTGATTTTGCCCCCTGCAGGCAAGGACCAATCGTATCTTGAACAGTTAAAATCCTCGAACCCGCTAAACGCAATCGGCACAGTCGAGCAGGTCGTCGAGGCCGTGAGATTTCTAATCAATAACGAATTTGTAACGGGCCAGGTGATTTTCGTCGACGGCGGCAGAAACCTGTTGAGTAACACCTATGGATGAGAAAGAAGCGTTATCGAGACACGATAAAATACGAATCAACGACCTGCTCCTGCGCTGCATCATCGGCATCAACGACTGGGAACGCACGCAAAAGCAGGACGTTATTATCAACGTTACCCTTTACGCCGACCTAAACAAACCCTGCCAAACCGATAACCTTAAGGACTCGGTTGACTACAAAGAAATCAAAAAAGAAATAATCGCAATGGTGGAAAGCTCAAGTTTCAATCTTATCGAACGATTAGCGGGTGAAATCGCCAAAATCTGCCTCGCTCATCCCCTCGTAAGAGCGGTCCAGATAAGGGTCGATAAACCAGGCGCTTTGCGGTTTGCCAAAAGTGTGGGTGTTGAAATATTCAGGGACCGATGATTATTGTCCCATCCTTGTTTTTAACAGGTCATCAATCTTCGCCGCGAGAATAAAATCATTTTTGGAAAGTCCGTTGATTTTATGCGTCGAAAGCTCGATACGAACCTTGTTGTAGTAAATGTGAATATCGGGGTGATGGCCCTGCTCTTCAGCCGTCATAGCAACCCAGCCGACAAATTTCATCGACTCTTTGAAATCCTTAAACGCAAACTCCTTCTCGATTGATTTATCTTTCAGCGTCCAGCCGGGAATCTCACTTAACATAACTTGTGCGTCCTGTCGCGATAACGGCGGCGTCCCGCCTCGGCAGGGTTCGCATTTTTGCTCCGAAAGTTTCATAGCCGTCTCCTGTTTATTGAATAGCGCCGTGCATTTGAGCCACGGTCATTTTACGGTTGCTTTTTATCATCTCGCGGGCCGCCTCGACTTTTTCCCAAACATTGCAAAGCATTATCCCGCGAATAAAACCATTATCGATATAATACACGACGCCTGTATTGTTTTCCTTCTGCCAGTCAGCGTATGTCTCAAGTTTCGAATCAACAAGGCCGACGGCCTCGTAACCGAAATCGAACAGGTCTGAGAAAAAATACGGCATATAAGTATAGGCGGTACAAGCGCCTGCCATATTCATTCCCGCGGTCATTCCCTGATTGGTCGCATTGTCCCAGTGCTCGACCCGCATCTGCCTGCCGAGTGCCTGATACGGGAAATTAGCGTTATCTCCCGACGCGTAAATATCGGGTGATGAGGTCTGCAGAAACTCGTTTACTGATATTCCATTTTCGATTTTGAGATTTGCCGATTTGGCAAGCTGCGTTTCCGGCTCGATACCGATACCGGCGATTACAACGTCCGAGGAAATCTCCCTGCCCGCTTTTGTGCGCGTTATAAGATGACTATTGCTTCTGGCAATTGAAACAGGGGCATCCTGCGTGAATATCTGAATCCCCCGCCGAATGAAATCATCCTGAATTGCCAGGCCAAGCGGTTTCGGGAAGACATTTTCAACGAGGTATTCCCCCCGCATAAGCAGGGTTACATCAATTTTATTAACGTTGAGTGCCGCGGCAATTTCGGAACCGATGAATCCCCCGCCGATAACCAGCACCTTTACACCTTCGCGCATTTGGGCTTTGAGACGGAGGAAATCGTCGAGACAGCGATAGTAGAAAATATCGTCGAGATTGCCCCCCTCGATATTGAGCCGTCGAGGTGAGCCGCCTGTCGCCAGAAGCAGTTTCTCGAATTGACAGGCACTGCCGTCGTCAAACGTTACAATTTTATTTGCCGCGTCGAGCTTGACCGCTCTTATATTGAGCACGACGTCCACCTTGTTGTCTGTGAAGTATTGTCTGGGGCGAATGAAAATCTCCTCGACTTTCTTTTTGCCGAACCACAGTTTTTTAGTCAGGGGCGGCCTGTCATAAGGCAGGTATTTTTCACTGCCCGTCAGTAGTATCGAACCTTCCGTATCCCGCGACCTGATTCCGTCGATTGCCCAACAGCCCGCAAGCCCTGTTCCGACAATTATGTAATTGTAATTTTTGTGTTTCATATTTGCTTCTCCCGCTGTTTTCCTGCGCTCTTTATATTCCAAACAGGCAGATTACAAGGTATTTAATTCAAGCCGCTTACCATAATTTTAACAAGGTTTATAAACGGCGACGGATACACCCCCGCCCACAATAAAAATACCGTAAGCAATCCAAGAACAATCCCGCCGGCAAATGACATCGATGGCGCAGCTCCCTGTATCGCCTGCTGCTCATCGACGGGCTTATACAGGGCAACGACAATCTTCAGGTAATAAAACAACCCTATGACACTGCTCACTATCAGCACGATAAGTAAAAGCCACAAACGGCCGTCAACGTTTGCGGAGAAAATATAGAATTTGCCGATAAAGCCCGCGGTCAGGGGGATACCCGCAAGCGAAAACAAAAAGCCGGTGAAAATTCCCGCCAAATATGGGTGTCGAGAAGACAATCCGCGATAGTCGTCGAGCATCTCAATGTCGGTTTGCTTACCGGATAGAACGGTTATAACGCCGAAAGCCCCTAAAGTTGTAATAAAATACGTCAGCAGATACAGCGTTATCGCCACTACCGCCCATTTGCCGCCCGCGAGAAGCGCGGTCAGCAGATAGCCGATATGCGCGATTGACGAATACGCGAGGATGCGTTTGACGTTACTTTGCAAAAGGGCCAACAGGTTGCCGAAAAGCATTGTAACAATCGCGATAGCGACGAGCGCCGTAAATACCGGCTTGCAATCATAAACGTTGATTGTAGTCCAGTATCGTAAAAGCAGGGCAAATACCGCGCCTTTTGAGGCGGTCGCTATAAAACCGGTTACAGGAGCAGGCGCTCCCTGATAAACATCAGGCGTCCAGAGGTGAAAAGGCACAATCCCCAGCTTAAAGCCGATACCAATAACGACCATCACAAGGCCGACCAGCAGAAACAGGTTGTGGGCGATTGATACATTTGTCGAGCTAAACGCGATACCTGAAAAACTCATCGTGCCGGAATATGCGTAAATGAACGCGGCACCCAGAAGAAGAAAGGCAACCGACGTTGCCGCCGGAATCAAGTACTTGATACCTGCCTCAATATGGTTCGGCTCAGAACGCGGATACGCAATCAGAACGTAAAGGGAAACGCTGAGAATCTCAAGCGACAGGAAAAATGAGATAAAATGACTACTCGCGACAATGCCGGCGCAACCGAGAGAAGCAAGCAGAATGAGAATGTAAAATTCCTCTTTAATATTACGCCTGTCCCTCATATAACCGAAACTCAGAACACATACCGCCAAAGCAGACCCGAAAATAAGCGCCATAAAGAAAAGCGAGTAACTATCGAATACCAGAAGGGATGTTACCTGTTTCGACGGGGTCGATGATGATACGGGAAGCGCCGCTAAAGAAAACGCCAGTGTTAAAACCGTCAGCACCAGCGTCAGCGAGTGATTGCGAAATACCGTCAGGACCAGCATTATCAAAACCGCGCCGCCTGCCAAGAGCAAAAGGGGTAAAATCGTTATTAAATCAGTGAGCGACATCGGTTCGACTCCCCTCACCGCCGGCGGTTTGCTCCGCAACAGGCACATATTTTGACTGTATGGCGTTCAGCGTCGGCTTTGCTGAATTAAGAATCGGCTGAGGATACAAGCCAAGCCATATAAGGCCGGCCATAATAAGACACATTACCGCCATTTCACGTATTCCCAAATCCGCAATCTGCCTCGCTCGTTGTGGTTCGACAATGCTCACCACAGGCGGTCCGTGAAAAACCTTTTGAATAAACCACAGCGAGTAAATCGCAGACAAAATGAACCCGATGGCGGCGATGCTTGTTAAGATGGGACTGACCCGCCAGGTCCCCGCCAATACCAGAAATTCACCGACGAAATTACCCAGCCCAGGCAGGCCAAGCGACGCCAACGCGAGGAATAAACTGACACCGCCCATACGCGGAACACTTGCCCACAACCCACCCATCTGGTTCATATCGCGGGTGTGAAGGCGTTCCTGCAAAATGCCGACAAGAATGAACAACCCTCCCGTGCTCAGGCCATGAGCCAATATGATTATCACCGCACCTTGAAGCGACAGCAAATTACCCGCGAATACACCAAGCAAAACGAAACCCAAATGACTGATACTCGTATAGGCAACCAATCGCTTGGCGTCCTTTTGGGCAAAGGCGAGAATAGCACCATACAGGATGCCGATAACGCCGAGAACCATCGCGACGGGGGCAATTTGTTGAGCGGGCGAGGGAAATAACGGCAACACAAAACGTAGTAAACCGTATGCCCCGGTTTTCAAAAGCAATCCCGCGAGAATGACGCTGCCCGCCGTCGGCGCCTCGGTATGGGCATCGGCAAGCCAGGTATGGAGCGGGACAGCCGGCAACTTGACCGCAAAGGCAATGAAAAAGCCAAGCATCAGCCAGATTGAAACCGCAGATGCACCTGCTGTGCTCAAAAGCTCGTTGTAATCAAAAGTGTAAACCCCGGTAACCCTGCCGTGAATGAAATACAGGGCAATTATTGAAAGGAGCATAAAAAGCCCGCCCGCCTGGGTAAAAATGAAAAATTTTATCGAGGCATAAACGCGGTTCTCGTGACCCCATATACTTATCAGAAAATACATCGGCACGAGCATCAATTCCCAGAAAAAGTAAAACAGGAAAAGGTCGAGGGCGGTAAAAACACCCATTATGCCGACTAATATGAGCATTAAATTAAAATGGAAAAACCCGATGCGCTCCTGAATCTCGTTAATCGACGAGACGACCGCGAAAATCCCCAAAATAACCGTCAGCCAGAGGAACAATAAGCTCAACCCGTCAGCCCCAAGCTCGAAACTGACCCCCAACTGCGGAATCCACGACCATTTCACAAATGCAAACCACTGCTCATTACGATTACTCGCGTATTGCACCGACAAAATGACAAGCACGGCCAAGTCGGCGAAAAGGGCAATCAGTGAGAAGCATCTACAGAGCCGATTGCTTCGCTGACTAACCGCCCAGGCAAGCAGGCCGCCGAGTAACGGGATTATGAGCAGTAATACGAGAATCATACAAGAATCACGAAGCCGATGATAATTACTGAGCCAATAACCAGCCCGCCTACATACCAGCGGACGTTACCGCTAACTGACCACGATAAAAACCGATTGCAGGCACTACAGAATGCCGCCGTCCCATCATAAATGCGGTCGAGAAAATCATCGCTGTTGCTATAGGCGAACCATTGATAAGGACGAACGAGAAAGGCGCGATACAGCCAGTCGAAACCCCAGTCGGCAAACCACAAGTCACGTAACGCCGCGCAAAATCTTGAATCGAGCAGGAAACCAACAAATCGTCGTTGGCCCGCAAAAAGCAGGTATGCCAAAATAATACCCGTAACCGATGTTACACCGGCGATTGCCTCAATCACATATCGCGTCTCAACGGTTGCCTCAGTGATATACGGTAATTCTATAAAACCCCCTGCTATCGACAGAACGGCAAGAATGACCAAAACTATGCTCATACGATACGCCGGCTTGTAACTAATCCCGGTTGCCGGCTCACCGAAAAACACGATAAAAACCACTCGAAAGGCATACAGAGAAGTAATCAACGCCCCAGTCAATCCCGCGGCCCAAAGCACAGGCCCGCCCGACGGCGACGACCAAACATCCCATAGAATCCTGTCCTTACTGTAAAAGCCCGCCGTAACGAGAGGCAAAGCCGACAGCGATGCGCAGCCAATAAGGAACGTCCAGAATGTCAAAGGCAATCGCCTGCGCAGACCGCCCATTTTGAAAATGTTGTGAACACCACCCATCGCGGTGATGACAACGCCTGCGCCAAGAAACAGAAGGGACTTGAAAAAAGCGTGAACCATAAAATGGAATATGGCCGCCGACCAGGCGCCAACGCCGAGGGCGAGAAACATATACCCAATCTGGCTTATGGTGGAATACGCAAGCACCCGCTTGATATCGTGCTGGACTAACGCGCTGAGACCGGCTGTCAGAAGCGTTACCGCGCCGATGATTGCAACAACTGACAGAACCGCAGGCGCGTGTAAAAACAGGAAATTGGTTCTGGCGACAAGATAGACGCCCGCCGTAACCATAGTCGCGGCGTGAATAAGGGCGCTGACAGGCGTAGGCCCCGCCATCGCATCGGGCAGCCACGCCTGCAAAGGAAGCTGAGCGGATTTACCAAGAGCGCCCGCCAGAAGCAACGCCGCCGCAATGGTGCATATCGTCGAGCCAGTCGGTTGTTGAGAAATTTGCCCTGCCAGCGACTGAATATCGAGCGTGCCGAAAGACATTAAAAGCAAGAACAGGCCGACAGCCATAGCGGTATCGCCGATGCGTGTTACGAGGAATGCCTTAATGGCCGCCTTGCCGTTGTCCGAATTTTTATACCAGAAGCCAATCAAAAGGTAGCTGCATAACCCGACGCCTTCCCAGCCGAGGTATAGGAAGACAAGATTATCGGCCAGGACAAGGATGAGCATCGAGCCGATAAATAAATTCATATACGCGAAAAACCGGCTGTAACCCTCATCCGGCCGTGACGAGTCGCCCGCCATAAACGCCGTCGAGTAAATCAGGATTAACAGGCCGACGAAAGTAACAACAAGCATCATTACCACCGAAAGCGAATCAAGGTGAAAAGCGATAGTCGGCGCAAAACCACCAACCTCAAACCAGGTCCACAAGGTTTGCGACCAAAAGCCGTTTGCCGGCGGCACTGTTATAAAGTTGAAGCCGACAATGCCCGCAATAATAGCTGACAGTGCAACTGTCCCGACCGAAATCCAGCCGACAGCGGTATTGGAAATGCGTTTGCCGAATAAAACCAGCATTACAAAGCCGGCTAAAGGCAAAACAGGAATAAGCCACAAAAACTCAGACATATTACCCTCGCATCGTGTTTGCCGAATTGGTATCGAGAGTGCCGAATTTATGATACATCTGCACCACCAGCGCAAGCCCCACCGCCACTTCCGCTGCGGCCATAGTCAAAATGAAAATATACATAACCTGCCCGTCGGGCTGGTTCAGGAATGAGCCAACGACCACAAACGCCAGGCCGCAGGCGTTGAGCATTATCTCGATTGACAGGAGTATGAAAACGATGTTGCGGCGAACCAGAACCCCTACAAGCCCCAGTAAAAATAAAATCGTCGCAAGACCAAGACCGTATTCCAGCGGGATTGTCGCCATTAGTGATTAACCTCCCCGTCATCAGCCGATTTACGCCCCAAATGATACGCACCCAAAAGGCCCGCCAACAAAAGAATCGACGCCAGCTCGACAGCCAGCAGATATGGGCCGAAAAGGGTGATGCCGAC
>JBELAA010000290.1:0-2828 GCA_049509315.1 Sedimentisphaerales bacterium
CAGGTATTAGAAGCGGCAAAGGTGATTACCGAGGCGGGGGCGACGGTAAAGAAAATCGTAGCGGTAATCGACCGCAAACAAGGCGCCAGCGAAAATATAATGACCGCCGGCTACAAATTCGAGTCGCTGTTGACCAAAGACGACCTGGGTATCAAGGATTGATTAACCGGTGTGCCGCCGGATATCGCGTCGCGGACATTCTGCAGGCCAAGCCGGGCGTCTGAATTGTTGGGGTCGATTTTAAGGACCTGCTCGTATTCGGTAATCGCCTGTTCCGGCTGACCTTTTTGTAACAGCAAATCTGCTAACCGCAGGCGGGCGATTGTGTCCTGCGGGGATAAGCTGATGACTTTACGAAAATTTTCAGCCGACTCGTCGAGCAGGCCCTTGTCGGCCAGGGCGTTTGCGAGATTGAAGCGAGCATCGAGATTATTTGGCTCAAGCTCAATCGCCCGGCGAAATTGCTCAATCGCCTTATCCGGCAATTCCATTTGCAAAAATGCTACCCCCATATTGCTATATGCCTTCACGTAGCCGGGTTTTGCTTTAATCGCCTTGTCATAAGCGCTGACCGCCGCCGTCAACCGATTCTTTTCGAGATAGATGTTGCCGAGGTTATAGTGCGCCTCGGCATTGGCAGGATTTAGTTTAGCCGCCTTTTGATAACAATCCAGCGCCTTTTCCGTGTTCCCTTTTGAGTAAAATACGGCGCCGAGATTGCAGTATATTTCCGCGTTTGGTTTTATTTTGACCGCTGTTTCCATCTCAGGTATCGCCTCATTGACATCCCCGTTTTGTAAAAGCAGCGAGCCAAGGCCGCCGTGCAAGAGGTCGTTGAGCGGATTGTATTTGAGACCCTCGTGATACAGCTCCAATGCGTGTTGCGAGTCGCCTTTCTTAATATACATATAAGCAAGGGCGCTGTAGGCGCGGGCGTAGCCGGGGATGATTTTGAGGACCTCGTTATAGCGTTCAATCGCCTCGTCGATTCTGTTCTCTAATACGTAGGTGCCTGCGATATTGTAAATGGCGTTGGTTAATCCGGGCGAAAATTTCAAAGCCGTCTCAAATTCCCGTCTTGCCCCGACGATGTCGTCTTTTTCCATAAGTGCCATACCGAGATTGTATCGCGGCGAGGCGGCATTCGGCGTCAAATCCGTAACATAAGTCCAAAGCGTAATAGAATCCCGCCAATACGCCAGATTCTTGCGCGTAACAAGCGATTCTGTGCAGGCCGCAAGCAATACTACAATGGCCGTTATTATGCGAAAGTCCCGGCGTTTATCGCAAATCAAGCCCAGAAATGCCGCCAAAACCATAAGCAAGCCGACCGACGGCAGATACGCGAATTTGTCGGATGCGATTACGTTGCTGAACTGTATCGCCTGCATAGTCGGCAAAATCATAATAAAGAAAATCAGCCAGCCGGTAAACGCGGCCCGTGTCCGGAAAAGCGAAATCAATAATGCTGATATCAGGACAGCTGTGCCGATTACCCCCGCAAGAATCATCGGCTGTGTCAGGTTCAACGGCTCTGGAAAAGGATAAAAAGGCGACATATTTACCGGCCAGACCATTTTATAAAGATAAAAAATAACGTTGTGGCAGATGACCAAAGGGACGCGGAGCAGGCCGTATTGTTGAGGCGTTAATACTGAGGCGGTTCGACTTTGCGAGATGTAAGTTATCAAGGCAAAAACGCCGCCCACTATGAAAAACGGCAGTTTCTCCCAAACACAGGAAAATTTCAATCGTCTTAAAGGCCAAAAATCGAGCAACAGCAGCATCGCCGGCAGGGGGGTGCTTGTCGGCTTTGACATCAGCGCCAGAACATACATCACAAGAGACCACAAAAGTAATTTGCGCTGACCTTTGACTGTAAAACGAACATACAAAATTAAAGACAGCAGAACAAAAAACGCGGCCAACAGCGTCTTGCGCTCGCTGACCCAGGGAATCGGCTCAATCGTCAGTGGGTGAACCCCGAAAAGCAGGCCGACTGCGGCGGCAATCCACGCCCGGCCGAAAAGCATATACAACAGAACGATTATCAATGCGGTGTTGGCCGTGTGCAGGAGCAAGCTTGTGCAATGAAAGGGCAAAAGATAATCAGGCCGGCCTCCCGCGGCATAATCCAGCATCAAACTTATCATTGTCAACGGCTGATAGTAACCTGCGACCGATGAGGGCCTCATCACCTCGGTTAAAAAACGCCACGCTGATTTCAGACCGGGGTTTCGTACATACTGATTTTCAACCAAATACTGGTCGTCATCGAAAGACAGGGCTTGTGCCGACAACGCGGGCCAATGGGCCGCAATGACAGCAATACAAACAACGGCAATCAGACCGGCAAGCAGCCACTGTCGGGAAATCGGGGCGCAGGCGGTGAGGGCTGATTCAGAATCGCGTGTCTGGTCAGTCATTCAGGACTGCTCCCGAGAAAGGCGGGTTGATTTATCTGCGCCAATCGCCTCCGGCCTGTTGGCAACTATTATATCAAGATTCTTATCACGCATTTTGCTTTCGGCATTGGTTTTAATGTCCCTGTCATCGAGCGCAAAGCCGATAACGACCTGTCCCTTGTGTTTGTGGAGGCCGGCCCATTTGAGAATATCTGCGGTCGGCTTGAGTTTGAGGGTAATAAGCCGATTGCTTTTTCTGATTTTCTGCCGGCTGGTTTTGACGGGGGTGTAATCTGAAACCGCTGCGGTCATAATCAGGCAATCGCACTTACTGAATCGGTTTTTGACCGCTTTAAACATTTCACCCGCTGATACGGCTTTAATCACATTGATTCCCTTTGGCGGGGGCTGATTTGTCGACGC
>JBELAA010000291.1:0-2441 GCA_049509315.1 Sedimentisphaerales bacterium
CGCTTTGTGCTGGCGCTTGTCCTGATGCGCAGACGCCGGCTGAAATACGACTCGTCGAGAACGGAGCAAGGCAGGGAAATCTGGCGGCTGAGGATAACCGGCACGCAGGATTTTGCCGAAGTGGTCAATCCGAACCTCGGCGAACAGCAGGTATCGCAACTGACCTCGCAAATCGGCGAGGTTATGCAGGTGGAGCTCTAAGTGTTAAAGAAAATCGCATTGCCGATATTGGTGTTGGTTATCGCCGGCTGCGCAGGTCAGGTTCAAAAGCCCGCGCGAATTTGCCCCGGCAAAAAAAACGTCGATGAAGCGATAGCGGCGCTGAACGAACATCGCCAGAAACAGATACCGGTAAAAGCGGCGGGGCAATGCCTGCTGAAATACCAATACCAAGGCAAACAGCATCAGGAAAATTTTCCGGTAAAGCTGTGGATTAACCCGCCAGATGAGATTTATCTTCAGGGCGATGTGGCGTTCGATGCGACCGGATTGGTTTTTGGGGCGAATTCACAGGAGTTTTGGCTCTGGTTAAAGCCAAAGGAGGCCAGCACGTATTGGTGGGGCAGGTGGTCGCAGACGAATAACTGGGCTGGTTTTGCACTTAGCCCAAAGGCGTTAATGGAAGCGTTTGGCTTTATCAATACAACACAGGGCGACTGGTCGCTGACCCACGGGCAATACGACATCCTCTGGCTGCATAACGAAGATGGCGTTCTGTTAAAACGGATATATATCGAAACGTGCGATTATGTTCCTGCAAAAATCGAATATTTCGACCCCAGTGGGAAAGTCATCGGCGGTGCGGAATTCATAAAATACAAGCGGTTTGCCGATGAAGATTATATCCCTATGCAGATAAGGATTTATACAGGGGCCGGAGAGGGGAACGGGGATTCGGCCTTGATTACGCTGACTTCAGCGGAGCCGACCCGGTTAAATGAGCAGCAAAGAGAGCGCCTGTTTAACAGGCCGGCACCGAAAGGATTTAATCATATTTATCAGATAATAGACGGTAACGCAGTCGAACAGGGACACGAATAAACCGTAGGTAAATGAGACAAGAAAGGGTTTTTTGTGGGCAAGACGCGTTTGAAAAAAAGATTGCGTGAAGGGTTGTTCCTTCTGGATGGGGCAATGGGGACCCAGTTGATTTCGCAGGGGGTTGAGCCCGGTAAATGCAACGAGCTGATTAACCTTGAGTCGCCCGGCCTGATTCTGCGGATTCATAACGCATACCTCGAGGCGGGCAGCGACGCTGTCGTCACTAATACTTTCGGCGGCAACGGCTTTACCCTGACGCGGCACGGACTGGTAAGTCGCCTCGCCGATATCAACACCTCGGCCGTGAACGTCGCCAAAAAGGCCGTCGGGTTAACAAAATACGTTCTCGGCGACATCGGCCCAAGCGGTGATTTTCTGGAGCCGGCAGGCCACCTTAAACCCGACCAGCTTGTAACCGCATTCCACAATCAGGCAAAGGCATTAGTCGCAGGCGGTATCGACGGTTTCATTATCGAAACAATGTCGGCAATCGATGAGGCGGTACTGGCGATAAAGGCGGCCAAATCGGCAGGCGGGGATTTGCCGATACTTGCCTCGATGTCTTTCGACAAACGCGGTAATGATTTCAGAACAATGATGGGAGCCGACGTGAAGGGAGCGGTTTGTGCCCTTATCGCGGCTGGCGCCGACGCGGTTGGCTTTAACTGCGGGACCGCTACGCTCGATGATTACGTCGAGCTGGCGAAAAGATACATAACCGAAGTGAAGGCGACCGGCAAAGATGTGCTGGTTTTTGCCGAGCCAAACGCAGGAATGCCTGCGGTAATTGACGGCAAAGCCGTGTATAAGGTAACACCTGAGGAGTTTGCATCAGCCGGTAAAAAAATATACGACGCGGGCGTAACCATAATCGGCGGCTGCTGCGGCACCGGCCCCGAACACATCAAAGCCTTGGCCAAAAAATTGCATGCTTAACCCGATTTTATAAGGTTGGCAATATGTGCAATCGTTCTTAATGTTGCGCCTTGGTTGTTTTTTATGATTTGCTGGCCGGAGAAGGCGATTTGAGAGGCATAAGCAGCGTCAGTCATGCATTTGGTCATCGCATTGAATAATTCGTCGGCGTTTTTGACTAAAATAGCACCGTTGCCTTTGAGAAGGGCGTCAACGGCCTGATTGAAATTGAAGGTGTGCGGGCCAAAGATTGTGCACTTGCCAAGAGCGGCGGATTCCATCATATCGGAGCCGCCCATCGGGACAAGTGACCTGCCGACGAAAACGACCGTCGCCAGAGAGTAAAATTTCCGCAAATCACCCATAGTATCGCCGAGAATAATATTGCGGATTGCGGATTGCGGATTGCGGATTTTTTCCGATGCGGATTTTATTTCGCTGTAACGAATCAGACCGAAGCCGGATTGTTTTATTAAGTCGGCGAC
>JBELAA010000292.1:0-3466 GCA_049509315.1 Sedimentisphaerales bacterium
GGCAAGCTGGCATTCGTCGTTCACAAAGAGAACTCTCCTCGTGAACAGCTTGAGATATTCGGGCAACTCGTGGCACAGGACCCCTCCATTTTGCTCAAGCGCGTGGCCTTTGACTTCCCGCGTGATATGAATCACGTCTGCGAATTACTGTCCTCCGACTTTGAGATTCTTCATCTTTGGGACGGCAAAATTGTGTTCTGCTACGATACGCCCGAGCAGGTGCTGGAGCATCTTCTCAAATCCGGCGCTGGGACCGCCTACTATGACGCCGTTGATCCCGGGAGACGCAATCGCCTCGAAAATGACTTCCTTAGCGTCATCGCTCACAGAAAAGGACTTTGCTCAAAATACGAGGTTGCCCATGATTACATCTGTTGCGTCGCTGCAAAATCCAGGTAATGATTTCACTGATTAGAACGCAAATGAAAATACGAACACTATCACCGTTCTGGTTGTTGTCCCTGCTCACGGGGCTGAACCTCTTCAACTATCTGGACCGCTATGTGGTCTGTGCGGTAGTGGAACCGGTCAAGCTGAACTTTGGCTTGACCGATGGACAGGCCGGCCGAATCAACACGGCCTTTATGCTCGGATATTTCCTGACGGCCCCCTTGTTCGGCTATCTGGGTGATCGGATGACACGCAAGTGGCTGATTGCCGCGGGCATCTTTGTGTGGAGTTTGGGCACCATACTCACCGGCTTTGCGAGCGGATATGTCGTGTTGCTGGCATATCGCGTCCTGGTCGGTTTCGGGGAAGCCAGCTACGCAACCATCAGTCCGAGTTTGATTTCCGACGTTTATGGTCCGAGCAGGCGGAACAACGCGCTGACGATTTTCTACCTGGCGATTCCACTCGGCGCAGCTCTGGGCTACCTGCTCGGTTCGCAGATTGAATCGGCCTGGGGCTGGCGTTACGCCTTCATCGTGGCCGGTGTGCCGGGTCTTGCGCTGGCCGTCAGTTTGCTGCCGTTCCGGGAACCCAACCGCGGACAGGCCGATTGCCTGCCGGAGGAACCGATTCGCAAACCCGGTCGGGCGGAGGTGTTCAAGCTGCTGCGTTTGGCCGACTACAACCTGGTGGTCTGGGGATATGTGGCCTACACCTTCGCGATGGGCGCGTTCATGTTCTGGGGGAAGAGTTATCTCGAGCGATTCTTCGGCTTGACCTCGACCCAGGCCGGGAATTACCTCGCCACCATTATCATTGTTTCCGGCCTGGTCAGTACGTTTGCAGGGGGATTCGCCGCCAGTGCGTGGCGCAAGCGAAACCCAGCGGCCTACTCGCTCACTCTGGGCTTTTCCACCCTGGCGGCGGCGCCTTTTGCCGCGTGGGCCTTTCTGGGCGGCACCAAAATGGCGCTGATGGCCGGATTGGCGGCCGCTATCTTTCTGCTTTTACTTGGCGTCGGGCCGGTGAACACGCTCATTGTCGAAACTGTGCCCGTGAAACTGCGGGCCAGCGCCATGGCAATGGCCATTTTCATGATACACCTGTTTGGCGATATGTGGTCGCCGGAAATAATCGGCCATCTCGCTAAGTTCTTCGGCCTCAACCGGGCTGTGCTGATTCTTCCGGTTGTCCTTCTTTTAGCCGGTGGTTTGTGGCTTGCTCTTGCCGTCAAAACACTCCGGAAAAGAAGTGTTGATAAAAGGAATTAGACAACATATTTTATTGATGAATTTCAGGATAGGTAGTTTAGTTACCTGTTAAGGAGAAACGCAAATGGACGGCTCTGTTTGTTTTTTAATTCTGTTAGCTGCGGTTTGTTTGTTAAGCGGGCCTATTGCCCTGATAGTCAGCATTGTAACCGCCAAAAGAGTCAATGAAATCGTAAGTCGGATTCGATTGCCGCAACAACCGGCACAAACCACGATGCCGGTATCGCCGCCGGTTATTTCGCAACCGCCGCCTGCCGTTTCACAACCAACAGTTGTATTGAAACCGGTTGTTCCCGTTCAACCACCGCCAATAGAACCGCAACCGCCTCTCGAAACAGTTATGCAGCCGGAACCGGTCGAAATGCCGCAAGCGCAGCCGAAACCGGCCCCGCGGGTTATTTTTGAACCGGCTATGCAAAAGCCCAAGAAAGAAACCATTTCTCTCGAGCAGAGAATCGGGACCCGCTGGGTGCTGATAGCCGGGGTAATTACCGTTTTCATTGCCGCGGGATTTTTCCTGAAATTCGCATACGAAAATTATTGGATAGGCCCGTGGGGCAGGATTGGTATTGCGGCAGTCGCGGGACTTGTTTCGCTGGCAATCGGCGAAATAACAAGACGTCGTGGTTATGGGATTGCGGCTAAGGGCACCACCGCGCTTGGTTTTGCGATTCTATATGCCGCTGATTTTACCGCGTATCGATTTTACGACCTTATCGGTTCTATACCCGCTTTTGCGATTGCAATTTTTATAACCATAGCTGCGGATTTATGGCCCCGGTGCTCGTCTCAAAAGGTGAAAATCTGCCTGTTCCATTATTCGGTTATTTGCTGGTCCTGAGCTGCGGCGCGATGCTGTGTGCGTATTGGCGAAAGTGGCGGGCGATTAACCTGCTGGCGTTGGCGGGCACGTTTTTGCTTTATACCGGCTGGTTTGAAAAATTCTTCCGCTCGCAGCTTCACGGCCCAGGCCCGCCTCCGCAAATGGCTGTCGCCCTGACCTGGCTGGGCATATTTTTCGGTTTGTATCTTGTCCTGCCTTTACTTTACGGTCTTGTCAATCAGGTTATTGCCCGTAAAGACGACGTCTGGCTTGTTGCAATTAACGTTTCGTGGACGTTTTATTACCTCTGGACGATTCTGTATGGGCAGCATCGGACGGCGCTTGCCCTGTGCGCGGCGGGGTTGTCTGCGGCGCATTTTACGATGATGGGACTGGTTTTTGTTCGCTGCCGGCAGGATTTGATTCTTCGCCGAACGCTGCTTGTAATTGGCCTTGCTTTTCTCACTACAGCTATACCCCTTTATTGGCGAATGAACGCCGCAGTCCTCGGCTGGGTAATCGAAGGCGTAATTCTTGTCTTTATAGGAATTCGATATCGCAGTGTATTGACGCAGCTCGGCGGTGCAGCAGCGCTTGTCCTTGCATGCGCAAAGCTCGTCTGGCTGCTTCCGCTGCACACGGAAGCTTTTCGAATTGTGCTCAACCGTGACTTTGCTATGTGGGTATTCGTATCGGTAGTGCTGTGGGTGTGTCACTTTTTATACAGAAAGGAATCGCATTTGCCCGAGGAGCCGCTCGGCGTTATCTCGCAGATTTTTTACGCCGCAAGTGTGCTGGTTCTCCTTTGCGCAGCGACACTCGAGTGGGCCGCTTACTGCAAATATAACCTTTTGGCCGGTTATGACCTGCATTATATCTCGCGGGGCCAGTCGATTATTCTTGCGGCGACACTGCTTTTGTTTATCATCAGGCCGGTTTGCCCGAAAGGCCAACTGACTGAAGTATTCTCGCTTATTACCCT
>JBELAA010000293.1:0-2415 GCA_049509315.1 Sedimentisphaerales bacterium
ATTGAAGGCGAAAAGGGCTGGCAATGGAAATACGAACAGGCAAGGGTCTGGTTTGCTCAAGAGGATTTCAATTCCACCTATCCTCAGCTCGTGTTACTGCTTAAGGGAAATCTTCTGGATAATCCGGATAACCAGGTCAGCCGAATGTTGCTGGCAGCGGCCTATGAAAGGGCAGGGGATATGCGCCTGGCGGTTGCGACTTACGAGGAAGCACTGAACCATTCGCCTGAAGATGTCGGAGTTATGGTTATTACCGCCGGTGCTTTGTATAAGGCAAATGAATACGACCGTGCCGACCAGATACTCCGGAGGGCGGCTGAAAACAAAATTGAAAATCCCGAACTGAAACGGCTGCAGCTCCAAAGCTTCATCAGGCGAGGAGAGATTGATTCAGCCGGCGCAGTTCTCGAAAACCTTCTCACGGCTGATCCGAACAATCAGTCAATTGGTTTATCTCTTGTGTTTCTGCAAATACGGCAGGGACGGTTTGATGAAGCAGCAAAGACGCTTGACGCCTTGAACATTGGCGATTCGAATTCATTATTAGCAGCTGCCGCGCGGGTGGAATTGAATATCAATCAGGGCAAAACAAATGATGCAATCAAGATGTGCGATAACATGGTCGCAAAGTTAAATAACGCTTCGTCGCTCGTTTTGCGAGCCAGGACATTTGCATTGCTCGGACAGAACGACAAGGCACAAACCGATTTCGAACAGGCCGTGTCCGCCGAACCGAACAATGTCGAAGTGTGGCTGGCCAAAAGTGACTTCTATCGTTCTATAAATCGTATCGATAAATCCATTGAGGATGTGCGGCATGCTTTAATTATTAGCCCGACGGACCTCAGGGCACAGAAACGTGCGATTATGTTTTACCTTGTAAGCTCCGATTCGGCGATGCGTCAAGAAGGAATGTCACTTCTTGAAAATACTTTGCAGGCGAATCCGCAGGATATGGAACTGCGGCTGTATAAAGCCCGTCTGCTGATTTCGCAGGGCACGTTACCTTCCCTGGAAGAAGCGAAAAGTATCCTTGAAACTGTAACTGAACAGCAGCCGTTAAGCAGCGAGGCATGGCAGCTTCTTGCTGAAGTCGCCACAAGGCAGGGACAATCCGCCAAGGCAATAGATATTGCTCTTAGAGGTCTTGCCTATCGTCCCAATGACAAGGGCTTATTGTTGCTGAGGGCAAAACTTTTGAAAGAGCGGTCGCCGATGCTTGCCGTTCCAGTTTTCCGCACCCTGCTGGAAATGGAACCAAATGATTCGGAGATGGCGGTCTATCTTGCCGAGACGTATATCGACGCGGGAGAGTATGGACAGGCGATGACTTTGCTCAAGTCGCGGCTGGATATGCAAAACACGCCTGCGGCCGAGCGACGGCTGAAGATTGCCCTTGCTGCGGCGACGTACAAGCTCGGCAATACAGATGATGCGGAAAAGACGCTGGATGCTCTGCAGCAATCGTTGCCTGATGACCCTTTGCCTTTACTCGCTAAGATTCGACTGCTTAAAAGCGATAAAATGTGGGGTCAGATAAACCAAGCGGCAATAAGCTGGTACCAATCACATCCTAACGATGTAAATGTGCTTCTAGTTGTGGCTAATAACATGGCCGGCGACCAGGGTGATGAACCGAAAAAAATAGCGGAAGATTTGCTCGGGCGAATCTTGCAGCAAAATCCGGATTCTCGCGGGGCAATATATTCGCTTGCGACGCTGCTTCAGGCAACGGGGCGTTCCGCCGAAGCCGCCAGGTTTTATCAGCGTTTCCTTTTGCTGGACCCCAATAACGTCGTCGCTGTTAATAATCTCGCCTGGATTCTTTGCGAGAACCAGAATCAGTGCCAAAAGGCCCTTGAGCTGGCTGAAAAAGGTCTTGCAAAAGAGCCAAATTATGTTGACCTGCTCGATACTCGCGGAATGGTCTATTATCGGCTCGGTCGTTTTGAACGTGCAGTTGAGGACTTTTCTCGGTGTGTTAATCTTTATCCCGAGCGTTCGCAATCACTTGCAGCTTCATACTTTCACCTGGCACGAGCACTGGCGAAGCTTGGGCGAACCAGCCAGGCCGTTGACAATCTTAAAAAGGCCCTCGATTTGAACAATTCGGCAGGCGGGCTAACCGCCTCCGATTTGACTGAGGCCAGTCAGCTTCTTGAAAAACTGTCAGAAGGAGGCAGTTAAGATGTCCCTACCCTCAAAGAAACCTGATAATGTGAAAAACAACCGCGACTCATCATCTAACGTTCGATTGCCGGTTCGTATCCTGGATGATACTCAATGGCTTTTCATTCGCAAAAGCTTTCGTATGAGCCCGCGTGAGTTGATTGTTGCAAAGTTTGTTTGTGGCGGGCTCAGTAATGAAGAAATCGCAAACCGATTGGGTATTAAAACGGCAACTATAAAAACGCA
>JBELAA010000294.1:0-2403 GCA_049509315.1 Sedimentisphaerales bacterium
TTTAACATTTTCACATCCACGTCGGCGGGCCCGAAAACAGGGAATGCCTGGGCTATTTTGACGCCTAAATCTATAAGCTTTTTATCGTCAACGCTGACCGCCTTATCGGTTTCGCCCGCACGCATAGCGAGCTTACGTTTGCAGAAAACACTTATGGGCCTGAAATCCCTGTCGCAGAAAAGGTCGAATCCGTATTCCTCGCCGGCGACAAACTGCTGAATCATCGGCTTGGGACAGCTATGAAAGGCAAATCGCAGCTCATTTTCGTCACGACAGTGTGTGATAGACGTCGATGCGCTGCCTTTTCGCGGCTTGACCATCAATGGCCAGGCGAACCCCCCTGCAGCGACAAGTTTAAGTGCTTCTTCAATCGTTGTAACCGTTTCAGGGACGGCGATGCCCGACTGTTTCGCGTGAAGGTATGTCTGGTATTTGTCAAAAGTAAAATCGACCGTGCTTTTGGGTGAAACGACCGCCATAATGCCGTTGTCGCGGAATTTGTCAATATGGGCCGAAAGCACCTCCAGCTCAGGGTCAATCAGGGGAACAATCATATCGATATGGTTGTCCTTGCACAAATTTATAAGCTGTTCGATGTAAAGACGGTCGGTTACCGCCGGCAGCAACACGGATTTATCACAATATTGAAATGCAGACACATAGGGGCTGCTGTCGGCACCCCACACCTCGCCGTCAGTCCCTGCGGCCTGTTTGAAGTATTTTACGAGGTACCCTCGTCTGCCAACACTTGACAGGAGTATGCGCATCTACGGTTTAAACCCCTTATTAATTATAAGGAAATTTTAATGACAGACGCTTCCAACCGGCAATTTATTGCGGTTTTCAGCTCGTCAGCCATCATAAATCCGTGGGCATTATAAACAGAAATACTCTGATGTCCAAAGGTTTTCTCTGGACAAACAGGTGTATAATCGTATAATCTGTAGCTTGGTGAAGGCTGTAAATTTTGCGATGGAGGAGTATTTGGTGTAATAGGTATGTTTGATAGTTTCATTGGAGACAAAAGACCGCTTGACTGGACTGGGCAGTTTTGGCCTGTGCTGGTATCGTCTTTTGCCTGTGCGCTGATTGCCACCTGGGGTTGCAAGGTAATTGCGCTCAAATTCAACATAGTTGACAGGCCCGACGACCGCGTCAAGACACATAAAACACCCGTTGCTTATCTGGGCGGGGTAGGCGTATTGGCCGGTTTTACTTTTGGGATATTGACCGGCATTTATCTTGTCAAAGGCGACTCTGTCCTGCCGGAGGTAATGCGGTGGCTTTTCGGTATTATTGCCGGCGCCGCGATTGCCTGTTTTGTAGGTCTTCTTGATGACCTGCTTGATATAAGCCCTTCAAAGAAAATGTTAGGCCAGGTTGTGGCTGCATCAGCCCTTTTGTTCGCTGGCATCAGACCGGATTTCAGTTCGATTGTCGCACTTCTTGGCTGGCAGATGTCGGAGGCCGTCGATATGGCTATTGGTGTTCCGGTGGTCCTATTTTTTGTTCTCGGCGCCACCAACTCACTCAACCTGCTTGATGGCCTCGACGGTCTTTGCGGAGGAGTAACTGCTATAATCACCGTCGGATTGCTGATTCTTGCAATCCGTCGTTCCACGTTTGCCTATAGCGAGCAGGGTGATATAACCAGGGTGATTGTTTGTCTTGCGCTTGTAGGCGGAGTTTGCGGATTTTTGCCTTTCAACCGGCATCCCGCCAAAATTTTTATGGGCGACGCCGGCTCGATAATGCTTGGCTTTGTTACTGCGGCGATTATGATTTTATTTGCCCGAACAATCCCTCGCTCGTGGATGGCGTCGATAGTCGTGTTCGGACTGCCAATATTAGACACGGGAACCGCATTGCTAAGACGGCTTATCAACAAAAGACCCCTGTTTGTTTCCGACAGGGGTCATATTTACGACCAGCTTATAGACCGAGGTATATCCCTGAATCGCACCGTAGGTATATGTTATACGCTGGCTGGGCTTTACGCTTTTATAGGCATTCTAATCAGCATGATTAGAACGAGATACGCCTTCATCGCGGGGGTGGTGATTTTTCTCGTGTCGTTTCTTATTGTCTGGGCGATGGGTTTTCTTAAAATGGAGGGTTTGCACGGGGCTGTCCACAAGAAAATTGATTCTAAAGCTATTTCTTCAGCTAAACAGCCCGGTTAGAAAGATACCGGATAATATTTTTAACGCTGGTCAGCTCAATCGCATCGGCCGGCGTTATAGACACCCCGAATTCTTTTTGCAGAGCGAGAATCAATCCGACGTGGGCCATCGAGTCCCAGCCGGGAACGCTATCGATTGATAAATCTTCCGTAAATTTTTCTATTTCAAATGACTGCCTGAATACGGCTTCCACTCTGTCTGCTATCATATAATCTCAAGA
>JBELAA010000295.1:0-2460 GCA_049509315.1 Sedimentisphaerales bacterium
AAGGAAGACCTTCAGCATTTAGCTACGGTGTTAGGGGTTGAATTAAATGAGCTGGCCTGCTGGCAGTCGAATTATCTTTATGCGTCGATTGCGCCTCGCAAGGCGCGCCTCGTAACGCAGTTGATAGCCGGTCGGCCAGTGCAGGACGCCCTCGATATACTGAAATTCACGAGGAAACGTGCCGCGGAAATGGTCAGCAAGACACTAAGGGCCGCCATAGCCGACGCAGACGAGCAGGAAGCAGATGTTGACAAATTATACGTCTGCGAAGCATTCACTTAACCGTTACGCAGCAATAGCTGCGGGAAAATTGAAACGAACGTAATTATGGGTCAGAAGACATCGCCAATAGGTTTCAGGACAGGTATAACGCGGGGCTGGGAAAGCACGTGGTTTGCGTCAAAGCAGGACTACGGGACGTTCCTCGTCGAGGACCAGAAAATCAGAAAGTTCATCGACGCCAAATACAATAAGCAGATGCCCAAGGGGGGCGTCGCCAAAGTCGAGATAGTGCGGACCCGCAACGAAGTAACGGTAACGCTTCACTCTGCACGGCCGGGCGTAGTGATTGGTCCGCGGGGCGGTGAGGTCGATAAATTACGTGAAGAGCTTGAAACATTGACGGGCCGCAAGGTAATGGTCAACGTCATTGAGATAAAAGAGCCGGACCTTAACGCATTTTTAGTAGGGGATTTGATTGCCGAACAGCTCTGCAAACGCGCGGCTTTCAGGCGCGCGATGAAACAGGCCTGTGAGGCGGCAATGAACGCGGGCGCAAAGGGAATCAAGATTTTGTGCTCGGGTCGGCTGGCGGGAGCTGAAATAGCAAGGCGAGAAACGCAGAAAATGGGAAGTATTCCCCTGCACACGTTAGACGCCGACGTCGATTACGCGACAGCTCGTGCTGAAACGACTTACGGCACGATTGGAATAAAAGTATGGATACACAAAGGCAAATTTGGCGAGGTGTTAGAAGCCAGACAGCAGCGAAGACGGCGTCCTTTCAGGCGTGAAGACGTTTCAGGCGGTGAAGTATCGGGCGGACGCCGGGGATATCAGAGGGCAGGCAGGAGCGCAACACCGACAAGCGCAGTGCCGCCGCCAGCGGCCGCACAGCCACCTGTGGAACCGCCGCCGCAGGAGAATCCTCAGGGAAGTTAGCATTCGTTGTAAGGAATTATCCCGGCGAGCCGGGATTTGCAGGTTGATTGAAGTTTTTAACATGAGGTTTTGACAATGGCGATGATGCCGAAAAGAGTGAAGTATCGCAAGAGCCAGCGGGGCATAATGAAAGGCAATGCCTCGCGGACAAACTACGTCGCGTTCGGCGAGTTCGGCTTACAATCGCTGGAGACCTGCTGGGTCACTGCCAAGAATATAGAGGCCGGTCGTGTTGCGGCAACGCATTATCTGCATCGTGAAGGCAAGGTTTATCTGCGGATTTTCCCGCACAAGCCGGTAAGCGCAAAGCCGCTCGAAACCCGTATGGGAAAAGGCAAAGGCGAGCCGGCGTTCTGGGTTGCCAGGGTAAGACCCGGAGTGATTATGTTCGAGATAAGCGGCGTTGACGAAGAAGTGGCCAAAAGAGCGCTTTTACGGGTTGCGCACAAGATGCCGGTGAAGTGCCGGTTAGTCAGGCGCAGGCGTACGGTAGGATAAGGACAAGAAAATGAAGGCCGGTATATATCGTGAAATGAGCACAGACGAGCTTGAGCACAATGTGCAGGAGCTTGAAAGGCGCCTGTTCGATTTACGCTCGCAGGCAACGACTGAAAAGCTTCAGGACTGCCGTTCGGTGGTCAATACCCGTCGCGAAATAGCGAGGGTGAAAACAGTATTGCGTCAGCGTGTGCTCGCCGCCGCGGAAAAAACCGGGGCCGGGAATCCGCCACAGGCGGATAAAGAAGTAAGGAAATAAAGGATGCAGGATAGTTCAGTCAAAACGTCACAGGCAGTAGTAACGAGTAAAAGCGGCAACAAGAGCATAAGAGTCGCCGTGGATTACGTTTACAGGCATCCGAAATACGGCAAAGCAATCAGAAGACAGACGCGGCTGATTGTTCACGATGAGCGTAACGAGGCGGGTATCGGCGACATTGTTGAAATCGCCGAATGCAGGCCTTACAGCAAAAACAAAAACTGGCGCTTAGTGAAAGTATTGGCAAAAGCGGCCGCGGAACAGCCACAGATTGAGCAGCCGCAAGTATAGCTGGAAAATAGAAGATGATACAACAGGAAACAATGGTCAGTATTGCCGACAACTCCGGCGCGAAATCCGCGCAGTGTATCAGGGTTTTAGGCAAGAGCGGCGCCCGGGGCAAATACACGCGGGCGGTGGCAGGCGTCGGCGATATTATTTGCGTGGCCATAAAGAAATGGCTGCCCACCTGCCAGCTTGACAATAAAAAAGTGCACAAATGCGTGGTCGTGCGGACAAAGCAGCCCATAAGGCGGCCCGAC
>JBELAA010000296.1:0-4420 GCA_049509315.1 Sedimentisphaerales bacterium
CTGCAGCGCCGCCGCCACCTGCGTGCCGTCCATATCAGGCATCAGGATATCGAGCAAAATCAGGTCCGGCTTTTCCGCCTTTGCCAGATTTATGGCTTGAAGACCGCTTTCTGCCGTGAGTACTCTGTACCCTCTTGCCAACAGCGTTTTGGCAAGTATCAACACCGCATCGGGCTCATCATCGACCACAAGTAATTTTGCACCGGCCATTTTTTCTCCTTTCAACATATCCAACCTTATGCTTTGTTCGACGGCAGGCAGGCAACGCCTGCCTCTCTTGCCTTTTCGATAAGTGACTGACCTGTGTCTCCGTCATCGGGATACGCGGCATACCCTGCCAGCAGGTCAATTTTGGAACCAAGGTCTTTATCAGCCAGATGGCATTCAATCGCCTGCATTAACCTTTGGCATACCGACGCGGCGCCGGTGATGTCGCAGTTTCCGAGCACTACGAGAACCTCGTTTGTGCCCTGTATGACGGTATTGAGGGCATTTCGCCGCAGGTTACGTTCGAGAACCCCGGAGATATCCTTGAGAATGGCTTGCATCTGCGGAGAATCCATCTGGATAAGGGGCTTTGGCGAAATAAGAACGACCGCGGCCTCCCCACCGGCTTTGAGCGACGATTTGACCGCGTTATCGACGCTTTCAGTGAAAATATCTTCGGCGCTGAGGCGCGGTATGGTGAAGGATATCTTCATCCCGCTGCCGGTGTCGGACTCAGCCCAGATTTTTCCATTGTGCAGATTGACGAGGCCCTTGCATATAGCCAGGCCCAGGCCGGTGCCTTTCTCTCCGGGACCGATCTTTCTGCCAAACTGCGTGAACTTTTCAAACATTCTGGGGACGTCGTCCTTTGCAACGCCGCAGCCGGTGTCTGAAACCGAGAGCTGAACCTCTTTTTGCTCTGCCTTGCACTCCACCTCGATTGAGCCGCCCGCGGGCGTAAACTTCAGCCCGTTTGAAATGAGATTCGTCAGAACCTCTTTTATTTTGTCCCCGTCTATGCACAAGCCAACCGGCTGTTCGGGCACACGGAAGCCGAGACGAATGCTTTTTTTCTCTGCCTGGTCGCGGTACTCGCCAACGGTCTCTTCAATAAGCCCGCGTATGTCGATATTTGTTTTGTGAAGCTCAATCTTTCCAGATTCTATTTTCGATATATTAAGCTGTGCATCGACTATCCGTGTCAGCCGACCGAGGTTGTTCATTGCCATTTCCAGTATTTCTTTTTGTTCAGGGACAATCTTACCCGGTATCTGGTCTAAAACGAGCTTGACGGCGCCAATAATAATGGACAGCGGCGTGCGCAGCTCGTGTGAGGCCATCGAGACAAATTCGTCTTTCAGGTCATTGAACTTCCGCAGCTGCTCGTTTGCCGCCTCCATCTCCTGCTGGGCCTTTTTTCGAAGCGTGATGTCCCTGATTGTCGCCAGATAGACCGGCTCATTCTCCCATTCCGTTCGTACGGTCTGCACTTCTGCGATGGTTACTGAGCCGTCTGCGGCAACAATCCGGACCTCGCTTGCTTTGTCGGTGGTTAGCGGCAGTCCGAACGGCTCACCCAGCAGGTCCTGCGCCCTGCGAGCGAGGATGGTCTCAGCTGCCTGGTTCATAAATCGCACAATTTTGTTGTCGTCAACAATCAACAGCCCGTCTGCGCTGTGTTTTATTACCGTGTGCATATTCTGCTGCATAACGCCGAGAACCTTGTTTGCAGCAGCAAGCTCCGCGGTTCGCTCCTTAACATGCTGTTCCAGCTCGCTGCCGGCCTTTTGCAGGGCCTCATTTTTTTGCTCGAGGTCCCGTTTTGCAGCCGAAAGCTCTCCGGAAACCTTCTCAAGCCGCCGGTTTGCGTCCAGTATCAGTTTTTCCTTGTTCTTGCGCTCGGTGGTATCATGAAAAAACCCCATTAGATATGTCTTCTCGGCAATTTTGAGGGTTGCTGCATTAACGTCAGCATAAAAAACACTGCCGTCTTTTCTCTTTACGGGTAAATCTTCGGCTAAGTGATAATCTCCTTTTACCTGCCTTTCAAATTGACTAATAACGTAAGGAAGGTCTTTTTCGGGATGAATATCCATAACCCCTAAATTTTTAATTTCCTCCGGCCTGTAACCAAGCATCCGGCAAATCGAATCATTACCCAGGTGGAATTTCTTACTTTCCATATCGGCTATCAGTATTCCATCAACTGCATTGTCAAAAACAGTTCTGAATTCTTCTTCCTTCGCCTGCGCCAGTTCCCTCTCCATCTGCTTGCGCTCGGTGATATCAGCAAAAATCGCGACCACGCCGTCAATCTTATTATCTAAAGTGCGGTATGGCCTGATATTTACCGAATACCAGTTTCCTTCTCTGTCTTTTATTTCAAATGTGTTTGGATGATGGGTCTCTATGGAATATCCACGTTGAGTTTGATTTTACCTATCGGCCTGCCGATATCAGAAGAAATTATATTAAGCGCCTTTTCCGCCTGGGGAGTTATCCTGCGTATCACAAGGTCCGTTCCCATCATAACAACCGGCATATTGATGCTGCCAAGCAAATTTACCAGGTCATTATTCAAGAGGGAGGATTCAATATTGCGTTTCTGCAGCTCCTCGTTGGTAGTAACCAGTTCTTCATTTGAGGACTGCAGCTCCTCTTTGGCCGTTTCCAGCTCCTCGTTGGTGCTTTGCAGCTCTTCATTGCTTGACAGTATTTCCTCATTGGCTGTTTTCACTTCTTCATTAGCGCTGTCTCGTTCTTCTATGACTGTCTGAAGATATTCTTTTGTTTCAGCAAGCTCCTTCTGCAGATTATCAATATACTCATCGCTTTTAACGGATTTCCCCTTTAAGGATATTTTGCCGCGTGCTTTTGGCAAATTCTTAAGCCCGACTGCCCCGGTGATTTCGTCAAAA
The DNA here is from genome assembly GCA_049509315.1 of Sedimentisphaerales bacterium. Classification (GTDB taxonomy): domain Bacteria; phylum Planctomycetota; class Phycisphaerae; order Sedimentisphaerales; family Anaerobacaceae; genus Fen-1362. The sequence goes on from JBELAA010000296.1 coordinate 2,907, forward strand.
AGCACCAGAGAGAAATTTTCTTTAAGGGGTCCGTATTCCACAGGAACAACGGTTATATTGACCCGCGTCCTGCGGCCATTATACTGGAAATCCTCCGCTTCTCTTTTTACCTTATGTTTTGTTTCCCTTGCTTTATATATCGCCGCGCGCAAAGGCAGAGACAGCCCTTCCCTCGCTAATTTAAATATGTCAACGCTCGGTTTGCCCGCCGCTGATTCAAGGTAACGGCCGGTGTGCCCGCGGAACTGAACGACCTTCATATCGCTGTCTATCAGCGCCCCGCAGGGAGCGTATTCGTCAAGCACAATCCGTTCTACTATGCTTTCAATGTCTGTCTCTTTGCCTTTCTTGATATCTGTCTTTTCCTTAATTTCTAATTTCTTCGACGGGTAATATTTCTGACCTAATTCAAGTTCGGGCACTACCGACAGATATTTTTTTACAAAAATTCTATGTTTTCCGTCCAGCGTCTTAAAAAGATTCGAATAACCGCCTGCGGCTTCCGAGTTTCCTAAAAGGAGAAACCCTCCAGGCCTGAGCGCGTAGTGAAAATTATGGAATACTTTTTTCTGTAAAACCGGCTGAAGGTATATAAGCAGATTACGGCAGCTTATAAGGTCTAAATTGGAGAAAGGCGGGTCGCTGAACACATTCTGTCTGGAAAAAACACACATCTCCCTCAACTGCTTGGAAATCTTATAAGAGTCGCCTGTTTTGGTGAAAAATCTTTTTAGTCGCTCAGGGGCAATACTGTTTTTTATATTTTTGCCGTAAATGCCTCTGCGCGCCTCATTAATAGAGGTTTCCTTTACATCAGTGGAAAAAATCTGGACAGGGACGGCACTGGCTTTGTTTCCCAGCGATTCCAAAAGGCACATAGCAATAGAATAGGCCTCCTCGCCGCTGGAACATCCCGGAACCCATATCCTTACCCCCTGACCTTTCGTCCTGCTTTTAAGAATTGCCGGTAAAACCTGTTTTTTGAGCGCATCAAAAGCTTTCGGGTCGCGGAAAAAGCTGGTAACGTTTATCAGCAGGTCTTCATAAAGCTTTCCTGCCTCGTCCTTATTATCGCGTAGGAACTTTATGTAGTCCTTGAGATTTTCCAGTTTCAGTAAAACCATCCGCCTCGCTACGCGCCTGCTAATGGTGGGGATTTTATAATGAGTGAAGTCCTGCCCCTTGGCCGAACGCAATATATCAAAAATACTTTCAAGACCTTTATCTTCCGTTATGATTGATTCATCCGTTTTAACAGGCCCGGCAGACGATATAAGGGGATGTTTTGCTATACGCTCCAGCTCACGGGCAATCTTTTTTGGCGAAAGCACAAAATCCACACATCCGGCGGCAATCGCGCTTTGCGGCATACCATCATATTTAGCGGTTTTTTCGTCCTGGGCAAAAGTAATACCCCCTTCGGCCTTTATGGCCTCGGCTCCCAGCGTCCCGTCTGTCGCTGTTCCTGAAAGAATAACTCCGATAGCCCTGTTCCCAAGCTCATCCGCCAGTGA
>JBELAA010000297.1:0-3071 GCA_049509315.1 Sedimentisphaerales bacterium
GCCAGCTCGTTGAGTATCAACCCTATCGCCCTTATCGAATCGTCGTTGGCCGGTATCACTATATCAACCGTGTCCGGGTCGCAGTCCGTATCAATCAGCCCCACTGTTGTGATTCCCAGCTTTTTCGCCTCGCGTAACGCCAGGTATTCCTTCTTGCAGTCCACCACAATCACCGCGCCAGGCAGCCGGCTCATCTTGCGAATGCCTTCCATATTACTCTTTATCTTCCGCAGCTCACGCTTCAGCCGCGACGCCTGCTTCTTGCTCTGACTTTCTAACGTTCCCGTCTGCTGCATTCCTTCAAGCTCATCCAGCCGCGCAACACGCGACCGTATCGTCCTGAAATTCGTCAGCGTTCCCCCAAGCCACCGGTCCGATACGTAGTGCATCCCGCACTTGACCGCGGACTCCTCGACCGCCTTTTGTGCCTGACGCTTCGTCCCGACAAAAACAACGTCCCTGCCGCTCGATACCACGTCGCTCAGCAGCTTCTTCGATATCACTAATCCCGCAAGCGTCTTGCGAACGTCGATGATATGAATCTGTCCGCGCTTGCCGAATATGTATGGCTTCATTTTCGGGTTCCACCTGTTGGCGTTGTGCCCGAAATGAACGCCCGCTCCAATCAGCTCTTTTGCTAGCTCTTTTGCCACAATTACCTCCAAATTTATCCGTCTTTGGCAGGTTTTTTCACCTGCGGCGGATTTATCCGCCCCGCCGCCTCCGTAAGACGCAGGCAGCAAAAGCGGAAAACCTTAATTTAATTGTTCTCTTCGGCCCACGCAGGCCGAATAATCAAGCTCGAAATTCTAATTCGGCTGCATTGTCCTGTCAAGGAATTTTATCCGCCGTTTGAAATGTTGGAATGTTGAGGGGGCCGCTCAAATTTGCAGTCCGCAGCACGGCTTGCGGCGATGGCGATGATTGAATGCACGTCTAAAAGGAGTCCCGATAAACCGGTATAGAACTGCGCCTGAAGGAACCATTCGCCTTGCTGCGTTCTCAATTCTATCCCCATAAATCGCAACTCAATCTTTTCGCCTCATTGCTGCGGCGGCATCTGCCTCTGCATCTCCATCATCATCCGCATCATCCCATCGCCGTCGGCGGGGACCTGCTGGCCTCCCGGCCCGCTCGGCTGTCTGGTCGGTCCCGTCGGCAACCTCAGCGTTCGACGTCCCAGCACGCTGGCGCTGCTCCACTCACGCAATGCCTCTTTCGGTTTCTTCTCCAACGCCTTTATCTCGTTATACCGCGCTCGCAAATCATCCGACCAGTTTATCAGCTTAACCGCAGACCCATCGAGTTCACTGCCGTCATAGCTGTATAATACGTTAAAATACGGCCTGGCCGAAAGATTCTTGCCTCCCGTCCAGTCCTGTGCCGCTACTACGTCCACCAGAACCGCCCCAGTCGAGTAATCTATTTGTTCGGGAACCCTTACGTCCTTTTTTCCCTTGTCCGTCTGGTTCGGCTCTGGCTCAACCTCTGCCACCTTCCCGATTGCATCGCCTCTCTTGGTCGTAAATTGCTTGCTGTACCAGTAGCCCATCTCGTATTTGCTCACCGTCCACTCAACGGCTTTGGCCGTCTCTTTAAAATCCGTCGGGAAAAAATACAGCCGCTTCGGTATCTCCACCTCGTCGGTAACGTCGGAAAATTCGCCCCACAATATGACCTTGTTCGCAAGCCCTTTGTCCTCGTCGCGAACCTGCCTCGTTCCCGCTACGGGATTGAATACGCCCATTCGCACACGGTATCGGTATGTGCCCCCGGGGGCAACTGTATCGTCGTATGCCCAGAACGTTATCGGCTCACGAAGCTTGCTTACGTCTTTCTTGGCCAGCAGCATCTTGTCTAAGTCGTCATATATCGTCGGTTCTGTGTTCTGTTTTACCGGCTTTAACTTTTCTTTCTCCGCTGCCGTTTGTTCAGGACGACGCTCCCTTCCGGGACGATTTGTGCGTGTCGGCGCTGTCGTCGGTGCTGCAACGCCGCCCCCAACGCCGCCCGCTCCCCCCATCGCTTTCATCATCGTTTCCATATCCCCGCCCCCGCCTCCGCCCGCCGGCGCTCTGTCGGTTCGGGAACGACGGTCAGGCCGCTTGCTTTGCTCCTGCCCTTTGGCTGTCGCTATCGCGTCGCGTTTCTCCTGGGTTTCCTTCTCACGCAAAAGCGTCAGGTACTTCTTGTGAAGTGTTGGCGGAAACCACTCGTCGTCTCCTGTGGCTATCTGATACGGCTCCGGCTGTAATAAGCTCGCCTGTCTCTGCGGACTGCCCATTTTCAGCATCCGAACTACTATGCTTCCGCTGGGCAAATCGTTTGTCTCTTCTATCGGCTCAAACAGCTTCCTTTCCGGCTCTATACTCGCACGCCCAACGTCCTGCCATTCTAATTCCTGCCTTTGAAGGTCCACTGCTGCAAACACCGGCCTGGCTAAACTGTCGTCTCGCCATTCCTCAGGCAATAACTCCCCCGCGAAACTCTCCTTGAAACTGTCCGCTAACAGACCCATGTTGAAACTTCCCTGCACCGTTACAAAATCTATATCGTTCACTTCGTATGAGTTCGCCTGACCTGCGTTTTCCGGCGTTATCTCCGTCTTGGCGGCGTATGCCGCCCCCCTTATGTGCTCCGCTGTAATGTCGTTTACCTCGCCCACCTTCGGTATTCGATATCGCCTCTCAATTCGCGCCTCCGTTGCTCGAGGCGCTGGCCACACCGCATTGTCGTCCAATGACCATGAGCCGCTTAGCATCTTTATGAAAGCAGGGCTGCACGGCTCGTACTTAATGCTCGCATTGGGTTCTCTGCCCAGCTGCTGTCTTAACTTCTCCGCCTTCTCGCTTATGTATGTGTCAATCTGCCCCGGTCGCAACTCTTTTCGGTCGTATGAAATCCTCGGACTTCTTATAACAAACGCAATCAAAATATAGCCGCTCACCAGCACCGCTATGGCCAGCACTACCTTCTCGATATGCTCCTCTATAAAATTCCCTTGTTTTTTCGTTGCCATTTTACATCGCCTCGCCTGATTTTTTCGCTCTTTAAAACCTTCCGCCTTTATT
>JBELAA010000298.1:0-2393 GCA_049509315.1 Sedimentisphaerales bacterium
GGGCGGTGAATCAGGGCAAACCGGCCTTTGAACCTTCGCGGGAAAAGGCAGGCGTCCTTGTCCTCGGGGGGAAGCAGCACGCCGAGGCGCGCAAAGGTCTTGAAATTTTTGGTGATGGCCAGCGAAACAACGGGGCCGCCCTCGCCGAATGAGGTATAGGTTATCGCATATTGTTTCTGCTCCTCAAGCCAGATTATACGCGGGTCTTCGACGCCGAATCTTTCCTCGTGTGATTCCTGCTCGGCCTCGAAAGTGGGGGCAGGGTCGATTTTCCAGTTGGTAAAGCCGTCGGCGCTGCGGGCGACGGTAAGGTGGGAAAACCCCCGCATATCCTCACAGCGGACAAGCAGCAGGGTTTCGGAATCAATTTTAATCGCGCCGGCGTTGAAAACGGCGTTGACAGCGTATGGCCAGTCGTGGGTGGTCAAAATGGGATTGCCGGCGAACCGTTTGAAAAGCCCGTGCGCCTTTTTTTGTCTTTCGAGATTAATCATAACTTACGCCTTAACCATTTGAGTATCATACAAACTGTGATACAGGGAGCAGGTTCGCATAAGTTCCTCGTGCGTGCCCTGCGCGACAATCCGGCCGTAATTCATAACGACGATTACGTCGGCGGCGACAATGGTGCTGAAGCGGTGCGCGATTACGATGCTGGTTCTGTCGTGCATAATTTCCTCGAGGGCGTTATGAATTTTCGATTCGCTGTCGGCGTCAACCTGGCTCGTGGCCTCGTCGAAAATCAGAATTGCCGGATTTTTCAGAATCGCCCTTGCGATGACGATTCTCTGCAACTGTCCGCCACTGAGGCCTGAGCCCTGTTCACCTATGACCGTATCGTAGCCGTTGGGAAGCGGCTCGATAAACTCGTGGGCAAATGCGCGTTTTGCGGCCTCGATGATTTCCTCCCTGCCGGCGCCGGCCCTTCCGTAACCGATATTGGCCGCAATGGTATCGTTAAAAGTTACGACGTTTTGCGTAACCATCGCAATCTGGCTTCGCAAGCTTTGTAAAGTTACATTGCGAATATCGACGCCGTCTATGAGAATCGAACCGGCGTCGGGATTGTAAAATCTCGGAATAAGGTTTGCCAGCGTTGTTTTGCCTGAGCCGTTGGGGCCGACTATTGCGACCCTGTGCCCCGCCAAAACAGAAAGATTGACGCCGTTCAGCGCCGGCATTTCCGCGCCGGGATACCTGAAAACAACGTTCCTCAGCTCCAGCTTTGATTTCAGGGCCGGTAATTCAATCGCATCTGCGCGCTGGGGTTCGAGCGATTCATCCATCATTCCGAAAACACGTTCGGCCGCGGCGTTTGCCTCCTGAATTTTGTTCCAGACGTCGCTGGTTCTTCTCGCCGACGCCGCCGCACCTCCCAGCAGCATCAGAAGCACCAAAAATTCGGAGCCGTCCATCTTTCTGCCCGTAACCCAGCTTACCCCGACGACTATCGCCACTGAACCGGCTAGCATTCCGAGAACCTCCAATATGGGAGCGGTCGCCGCGTCGGTCCGCGATATCTTCAATAATTGCTTCAGCAATCTCGCGTTGATGTTCCTGAACGCGACCTCTTCGTATTTTTGCTGGTTGTAAACCTTGACAACCTTAAGTCCGTTCATTGTCTCCTGCAGTTTCGCGAGCATCTGCGACCAGGCGACTAATGACTTTTTCGAGGCCCGCTTCATTTTTTTGCCCAGCACTACAACCATCCAGAGGGTGGGCGGAGCTCCACAGAGAAATATGAGCGTCAACTTCCAGTCAATCCACGCCGCCATACCAAGCAGAAAAATCGTATTAAGGGGTTCCTGCAGGGCCTTTCCCAGCATAATTTTGATGCCGTTGCCCATAGCGCCTGTATCGCGAATAAGCCGGCTTACCGAATCGCTGGGCCTTTCCTTGGCAAAAAAGGCAATCGGCATATTTATGACGTGCACAAACGCATCCTCTCGCAATCGGTTCAGCCCCACCTGAACCACTTTTTCCGCAATATACTGCTGGTAATATCTCGCTATACATCTGATAACAGTAAGAATGGTTACGAAAATCATTATAAAAACAACTGCCTTTGTTTTGCTGGCATCGGTTTGCGTTCTGGGGACAAAAACGAGAGCACTCTTCGCCAAATTAACCCCTATGGCTTTTAAGCCGGTCTTGTGTGTGTCGGCCAGTTTTATGATCTTGTAGTCATCCTCGGTCGGTTTGACTTGAACAATAACGCCGTCGTTATCGGCCATAGCAAGATTTTCGAGCAGCTCGGCAAAAGTCGCCTGTCTGGCCTTCGGCTGTTCGCCAACGCTGACAATCCGGTCTCCATTCACAAGCCCGGCGTCATGGCCGGAGCTTTTCTTTTTCACTGAAACAACAAGGAGCGAGTTTGCATACTCGGAGCTTTT
>JBELAA010000299.1:0-4698 GCA_049509315.1 Sedimentisphaerales bacterium
TAAATTCCATCGGCTTGAGCCGGGGGTTTATCAGGTGCATTATAAGCACGTTTACCAGGTAAACGAAAGCCGCAATAGCGAACAATATCCTGTAATCGTGCGTCCATTCCAAAATGTAACCCGTCAGCTTGGCAAAAATCATGCCGCCGATGGCCCCTGCCATACCGCCTATACCTACGATTGAGGCGACAAGCTTGCGAGGCGCGGTATCGGAAACTAACGTATAAAGATTTGCCGAAAATCCCTGATGTGCCGAAGCTGCCAATGCGATTATTAACGTGGCAACCCACAGATTTGATACGTTCGATGCCGAGTAAACAGGAACGATACATATTGCGCAGATTAGCAACGTCGTTTTACGTGCGGCGTTCACCGTCCAGCCGCGTTTTATAAGCGACGATGATAACCAGCCGCCCGCCACGCTGCCTACGTCGGCAATCAGGTAAATTGCCACAAGCGGCGGACCTAAATGGAGCAAATCCAGGCCGTGCTTTTTATTCAAAAAACCGGGCAGCCAGTAAAGATAAAACCACCATATAGGCGAGCTGAGAAACATTCCCACAACAGCCATCCACGTCTGGCGATATTTCAACAGCTCAAGCCAGGAAATGTTAACGGCTGGGTCGGGCGGGTCGCTGCGGATGTAATCCAGCTCCTTCTGAGAAAGCCGCGGGTGCTTGTCCGGGCTTTTGTAAAATACCTGCCAACATATTAGCCACGCGAAACCGATTGCACCGGTAACGATAAATGCCATCGGCCAGCCGAATGTGATTGTAAGCAAGAGAACCAGCAAAGGAGCGACAAGCGCGCCGACGTTGCTTCCCGCGTTAAAAATCCCGAAGGCAAGGGCACGTTCTTTTTTTGGAAACCACTCGCTTGTTGTCTTAACCGCAGCGGGGAAATTCCCGCCTTCGGCCAGCCCTAACATAAATCTCGCTGCGCCGAAACCCAGGACACTGGCAGGTATCGTCATCACCCAGAATTTGGCCCCGGCGGGGATATACCAGTTCAGGGCGTGCGCCATCGCCGCCAAACTCCAGACCAGAACCGCAAGGGCATAACCTAATCTGACGCCCAGGCGGTCAATCAGCCGGCCTGCGCCGGCGTAGCCGATTGCGTAGGCAATGGTAAAGGCGAAAATGATGTTGCTGAAGTCAATCTCGTTCCAGCCAAAATGCTTTGATAAATCGGGCTTAAGAATGCCGATGACCTGCCGGTCGATATAATTGAGCGTCGTGGCGAAAAACAGCAGAGCGCAAATGCCCCACCGGCACCACCCAACTGATTTTGTGGCCTTGTCCCGTTGTATTAAATCATCAGCCATTGAAGTATCATTTCGCGGCCGTCTCCTGCGGGATATCGAATTCCATCGATTTGAATTCCATCGATTTGAGACGCGGGTTTATCAAATGAATGATAAGCAGATTCACAAGATACGCGCAGGATGCGATAATAAGCAAAATCTGGTATTTTCCCGTCTTTTCGAGAATATAAGGGACAAGCTCGGCAATTAACACCGTCCCGATACAGGCCGCCGTGCCGCCGAGACCTACGATTGAACCCACTATCTGGCGAGGCGCAGTGTCCGAAACGGTTGTAAAAAGATTTGCGGCGAATCCCTGGTGTGCTGCCATCGCCAGCCCCACGAGTATCACACCCACCCATGAGTTAGAAACGATTGACGCCACAAACACCGGAACAACGCACAGGGCACAAACCAGCATTGCCGTCTTGCGAGCAGCGTTTATTGACCATCCCAGCTTCAAAAAATAGCCCGAAAGCCAGCCGCCCGTGATACTGCCTATGCCTGTTATCAAATAAATAACTACCAGCGGCCAACCCAAATGCTTCATATCCATATCCAGACCATATTGCTTGTGAAGGAAATCGGGACCCCAGTAGAGCCAGAACCACCATATCGTGCCGCTGATACAGGTCCCGATGACATACATCCACGTCTGACGATAGCGCAGCAATGTCCGCCAGGGAACTTTTATGCCCGGCGGGTCAGGGGGGTCTTTATCGATATGGGCAAGCTCCGCCGCTGAAATTCGCGGGTGCTTGTGGGGGTTTGCGTAAAGCGGCCACCAGAAAAACACCCAGAACAAGCCCAGCCCGCCGGTTGCCACAAAAGCCATCGGCCAGTTAAAATCGGCGGCAATCCACAATATCAATAAAGGCGCAGCCAAAGCGCCGATATTGGTTCCGGAGTTGCAAATGCCAAAGGCAAGCGCACGTTCTTTCTTGGGAAACCATTCGCTGACAGTTTTATTGACAGCGGGAAAGTTGCCTCCCTCGGCCAACCCCAGCACAAACCGTGCCGAGCAGAATCCAAACGCCGTCGCGGGCATCGCCAAAAACCATATTTTGGCCTCAACCGGAATATACCAGTTCAAGCCGTGGGCCATCTCCGCCAAGCTCCAGAGCAGAACCGCCAGGGCATACCCGATTTTTACCCCCACCCGGTCTATAAACCATCCGGCGCCGGAGTAACCTATCGCGTATGCGATAGTAAAGGCGATGACAATATTGGCGAAATCTTTTTCGCTCCAGTTAAGGCCTTTCTCCAGTGCCGGCTTGAGAATACCGAGGATTTGCCGGTCAATATAGTTGAGGGCGGTCGCAAAAAACAATAACGCGCAAATTCCCCACCGAAACCATCCAACCGACGTTGCACCTGTTCCCTTATCTGTCAAATCATTCGTCACAACAGAACTTCCATAGCGATAATAAAACAGGAATCCTACTTTATTTCAGCCGGTTGTTCAACCTTTTGAATCTTGAGCCGGATTAGTTCTGGGCAGGTGCGGGGGCCGGCTCGACAACGGCCGGCGTTATCGGGACTAATCTGAACCTGGCCTGGACGGGCGCCTGGTTGAGCAAAATCTCGTCCCTGCGGACGAATTCGGGCGGGAAATTATAAATCAGGTCTCTTCGAATCTCCTCACTGCCCTTGTCCCTGTCGCTGTCGTCGATTTCGAGAATAACCTGGTATCGCATATTGTCATAAGCGCGTTTGGCCTCGGGCGTGGCCCTGATAGCGACTGTTCCCATTACCGCGTCCGGGTTGACAAGCTCGACTTTATATTTGCCTTCAAGATTTGCGCTGAGCGAAAAACCCATCCGGACGTTTGTAATCAGGTATTCCTGCAAACGCTCCTGCTCTTTGGGAAGCGTAATCTTGACGCTGGTGCCGACTTCCCTGTTCTGCCCCGGCGCCAGCTCTATATAGGGCATCTTCTCAACCGTAGCGAGGCGCGCCTGCTCCATTTCCCTTCTGCTGAGCACCACCTTTGCCTCGAGGGCGGAACCCTCACGTTCTGCCGGCACAAACGCCTCGACCTGCGAAGGCACTATACCGGCTGTCTTGAGAGGATTCTGATTATCATCGAAACATCTCACGGGCACCGTCTTTTTCTGCAGCTCAACAACGCTGACGGTAACCGTATTGGGCTCAACCGAAACAACCGTAATGCCAAGCTGGCTGATTCTGTCCGTCTCTTTGAGAAACTCAGCCAAATTGAGCAAATGGTCCCCAGGTGCGGTCATTTTCTCGTGTTCCGGGTCAAAATAAAATTCCCGCCCGAACCTGCCCTCGTTTATTCGCTGGCGAATATCGGCAATCCTTCTGGCGGAACCTTTCAAAACCACTTTATCCAGCGTATTCGAAACCGTAAGCTGTTCATCAAGCGCGAGATCCGCCCACACCCATATCAGCAGGGTAAATATAACAGTAGCCAGAATTTTCCTTACGTTGATTGTCATCACGATTTTTTCATTATTCTGCCGGTCGAGCTGGTAGTGCTCATAGAGCTGGATAAAATTTCCCTGAGTTGCTCGGCGTTGAGGTTGCGGGTGAGCTTTCCGTCGCCCGCCACCGAGATAACGCCCGTTTCCTCGCTGACCACCACGCAAATCGCATCTGAGCCGGCGGTTATGCCTATGGCCGCCCTGTGGCGGGAACCGAGCTGAACGCCGTCAACCGAACCGGGCTCGGCCAGCGGAAGCTGCACTCCCGCCGCGACGACTTTATCCCCGCGAATGACAGCCGCCATATCGTGCAGCGCCGTTCCCGGATAAAATATGGTCTTCAGGAGCTCCGCGGAGATATTCGAATCCAGCCGGACACCTGTTTCGACAAACTCGCCCAGCGCCACCCGTCTTTCGACGACAATAATGGCGCCTGTCTTGCTCGCCGCCAGCTCCGTTACGGCGCCGACTATTTCCTCGACTGTCCGTATGACCTGCCGCGAGTTACCTATCAGAAAAGTCGGCTGACCGAGGCGCATCAGCGCCCTTCTGATTTCCGGCTGAAAGGCGGCCACCGCGATTATCAGGACTCCGATAAGAAAGCCCTTGTAGAGATACTCCAGACGCTCGAAGCGGTATCTTTCGGAAATGAGATTGAGGATGAGAACGCCCGCGAACAGCAGCAGCAACACCCCCCGGAACAATCTTTCGCCGCGGGTTCCTTCAAGAAAGTCAATCGCCCAGTAAACCACCACCCCGATAAGAAACAGCTCGATGGCGACTACCCACCAGTCATAATTGGAAACGCGCCGAAAATAATCTATGAGTGTCTGCATTTTTCGAATCCCTTCGTGAGGGTTTGCTTCCATTCATACCGCAAAAACCGCAGGGTGTGCAACAAAAATTTTTTATTTTTTCGGGGATTATCCTGAAAATAAAGAATTGAGA
>JBELAA010000003.1:0-27144 GCA_049509315.1 Sedimentisphaerales bacterium
AGCCAGCGTGAGCTTATAGAAGAAACGCGTAAGGAAACACAGCTAATCAAACAGCGTGCGCAGGACGACGTCAGGCACGCTATGGTAGCTGCTTCGGAACATCTGTGGAACGAGGCGGCTGATATGATGCTGTTGCTCGGAAACGAGGTCCTTGGCCGAACGATTACCGCCGAAGACAACGAGCGTCTCATCCGAGAGGCAATCGAAAAAATCAAAACATCACGGGTAAATACCGCCAAATGAGCGCCAAAAGCCAAAAAAAACTGCGTATAGGCGATATTTACGCACAGGCCGTTTTCGAGACGGCTCAGGACCAGCAGATGCTTGGCGACGTAAAATCAGACCTCGACTCCCTCGGTAATGTTTTTAACGAGGCGACCGAACTTAAAGAATTGCTTTGGTCGCCTTATTTCACGCGACAGTATAAAGCCGACCTGCTGGAAAAATTGTTCGCGGGCAAATTCTCGCAGCTTACGATGAATTTTTTAATGGTCGTCGCCAGGCACAATCGGCTTAAATTTCTGCCGGAAATCATCGCCGGTTTCAGCCGGCTCTGGGACCAGCGCCACGGCCTTGTGCCCGTATCAATTACCGTCTCCAAAAATCTCGACGATTTGCGAATCAAAAAACTGTGCGACGAAATAGCGTCGTCGCTTGAACGGAAAATCCGGCTCACACAGTCAATCGTGGACCCGTCTATCATCGGCGGTATCATCATTCACTACGGCGACAGGGTCATAGACAATACTATCAGAATGCGACTGTTAAACGCGGTCCAAACCATAACAAGTCAGGAAAAGAGGTGGATAAAATTCGATGAAGTTTGACCTGAGCGAAATCAGCAATATCCTCAAACAGGAAATAAGCCAGTTCAAAACCAAATTGGACGTTTCTGAGGTCGGTCGCGTCGTCGAGGTCGGCGACGGCATCGCACGCATTTACGGATTGAGCAACGCGATGGCAGGCGAAATTCTCCTGTTCGAAAATGATGTCTTCGGCGAAGTATTCAACCTCGAGGAGGATTCCGTCGGCGCCGTCATTTACGGCGACTACACGAGGGTCAAGGAGGGTTCCGACGTCCGCGTTACCGGCCGGCTGATGTCAATACCCGTCGGCGAGGAATTGTTAGGCAGGGTCATTAACCCCCTCTGCCAGCCCTTAGATGGCGGCCCGGAAATCAAATCAACCACTCGCCGGCTTATAGAATGCACCGCACCAAGCATCTCGCAGCGTCAGCCCGTCAAGCAGCCCCTCCAAACCGGCCTCAAGTGCATCGACTCGATGACACCCATCGGACGGGGCCAGCGTGAGCTGATTATCGGCGACCGTAAAACCGGCAAAACCGCCGTCGCCCTGGATACCATAATCAATCAGAAAGATAAAAACGTAATCTGCGTTTATGTCGCGATAGGCCAGAAGGAATCGACCGTCGCCGACATTGTTGAAACATTGAAAAATCACGGAGCTATGTCATACACAATCGTAATCGCCGCAACCGCCGCCGACAGCGCACCTATGCAATACATCGCCCCATACGCCGGCTGCACCCAGGCCGAGCACTTTATGTATGACCAGCGACGCGATACCCTCTGCATTTATGACGACCTCAGCAAGCACGCCACCGCCTACAGGCAGCTAAGCTTGCTGCTTCGCAGGCCTCCCGGACGCGAGGCATACCCCGGCGATATATTCTATCTGCACAGCCGATTGCTGGAACGCAGCGTCAAACTGTCGGATGAGCTGGGCGGCGGCTCGCTAACGGCCCTACCCATCGTCGAGACGCTCGAGGGCCAGATTTCCGCTTACATCCCCACAAACGTCATTTCAATCACCGACGGCCAGATTTACCTTTTGCGTGACCTGTTCCTTTCGGGTATCAGGCCCGCGATGGACGTCGGCACAAGCGTCAGCCGGGTCGGCGGCAATGCTCAGGTTGATGCTATGAAAAAAGTCGCAGGAAAACTGCGTCTCGACCTGGCGTCGTTCAAGGAATTGCAGAATTTCGCACGCCTCGGAACCGAGCTTGACGCATCTACCCAGCGCCAGTTAGACAGGGGCAGCCGGATGGTCGAGCTTCTCAAACAGCCCCAGTTTGCACCGATGTCGGTCGGCGACCAGGTCATAACCATTTTTGCCGGCACAAGCGGCCTCCTCGACGATATCCCCATAAACAGCGTCGCAAAATTCGTTACTGATTTCCTCAAATGGCTCTCGACCGAACATCCCGAATACAGCGATGTAATAGAAATAACCAAAACCGGCAAATTCAGCGACGCCCTTGCCGGCCTGGTAACCGAAGCACTGAAAACCTTCAAAAACCTCGGAGCGAAATAACTACCGGCTATGGCAGGCACAAGCCAGATACTTCAGCGACGCAAAGCGGTCGAAAACATCCGCCGCATCACCAGGACGATGGAAATGATTTCCACCGCCCGGTATAAATCCTATTCCAACAAACGCGCCGCCATTGTTGATTACCACGACGCCCTGGCACGTGCGGGCTACCTGCTGGTTTCCTCCCAGACCCCCATCAACCACCCCCTGCTCAAGGAAAATAAAAGCGGCAAATGGGGAATCCTCGTCCTCGGCTCAAGCCGGGGTCTGTGCGGCCAGTTCAACGCCTCGGTTTACCGTATGCTCGACGTCCACATCAACCGGGCAAAATCCCTCAATAAAAATCTCGAAATTTACGCCACGCAAAGCAAGCTCCTCAGTTCGCTCGCTTACCACCATATAACGCCCGCCAAGGTTTACACCGGCTTCGAAGACGTCCCTCCCGATTCGCTGATTGAACAAATGGCGGAGGACTTCATCGGTAGGTATAAGGCGGGGCAAATAGATTTCTTCGGCATCGTCTATATGAATTTTCACTCCGTTACCAATCAACAGGCGCAGACCCTTGCCATTATGCCTCTCATTGAATTGATTGACGACCTTGCGACGCGGGCAAAGGCGATATGGCCCTGGAAGACCTCCTTCGAGGATTTTTACATATCACCCTCCGCCGACGAGGTCATCGAGGGGTTTGCGTCTATGATAATTCAATATTCCATAAAATCGTGCTTTATGAGCTCAGCTATTAGCGAGCACGTCGCGCGTATGCTCGCGATGCGAAACGCCACCGACAACGCCGACGATATGATTAAAGAGCTTACCGGCGAATATAACCGCGCCAGACAGTCAAAAATAACCGGCGAGCTTCTGGACATAATTGGCGGAACAGGAGTCCTCGAATGAACAAAGGTAAATTAGTGCAGGTAATCGGCAGCGTTTTTGACGCACAGTTCGAGCCGGAACAAATACCGGCCGTGTATAACACGCTGGAAATTAACGGCAAATTCGAAGGCGGCAAAACAAAACTTTACGGCGAAGTCCAGCAGCACCTCGGCGACGGACGAGTCCGCGCCATTTCGCTTGCCAGCACCCTCGGCCTTCGCAGGGGTATGGAAGTCCTCGACACAGGCGGCCCCCTTATGGTGCCCGTCGGCCTTCAGACGCTCGGAAGGGTTTTTAACCTCCTCGGCGAACCAATCGACCAGCTCGGACCGATTAAACCCGGCTTTACAATGATGCCTATTCACCGCGACCCGCCTAAGCTGACCGATATTTCCCCCAAGACCGAGGTCTTTGAAACCGGTATCAAGGTCATCGACCTGATTTGCCCGTTCGTTCGAGGCGGCAAAACAGGCCTCTTCGGAGGCGCAGGCGTCGGCAAAACCGTCGTTATCCAGGAGCTTATCGCCAGAATCGCCGTCAAGCACGGCGGCTACTCGGTATTCGCGGGCATCGGCGAACGAACCCGCGAAGGCAACGACCTCTGGCTCGAAATGCAGCGAACACACATCGGCGACAGCAAAGATACCGTCCTCGACCACACCTGCCTCGTATTCGGCCAAATGAATGAGCCGCCAGGCGCGCGACTGCGCGTAGGACTGACCGCTATGACAATGGCCGAATACTTCTGCGAAAGCGGTATCGGCGACACCCTGCTTTTCATCGACAACATATTCCGCTTCTCACAGGCGGGTTCCGAAGTGTCGGCGCTGCTCGGTCGTATCCCCTCGGCAGTCGGTTATCAGCCGACGCTGGCCACCGAAATGGGCCAGTTGCAGGAGAGAATCGCATCCACAAAACACGGCTCAATCACAAGCGTTCAGGCAATCTACGTCCCGGCTGACGACCTCACCGACCCCGCCCCCGCCACCACGTTTTCGCACCTCGACTCGTTTGTCGTCCTCAAACGCTCAATCACTCAAAAAGGCATCTACCCGGCCGTTGACCCATTGGACAGCACCTCCCGCATCCTCGACCCCAACGTCGTGGGCCAGGAGCATTACAAGGTCGCACAGACGGTCCTCGAATTCCTGCAAAGATATAATGACCTGCTCGACATCATCGCCATCCTCGGTATGGATGAATTGAGCAAAGAAGACCAGGTCATCGTCTCCCGCGCAAGAAAACTCGAACGATTCTTCTCGCAGCCGTTCCTCGTCTCGAAGCAGTTCACCGGCCTCGACGGCAAATACGTCGAAATCGCCGACACCATCAAAAGCTGCCGCGAAATCTGCGAAGGAAAATGGGACAATTTGCCGGAAGAGGCGTTTATGTATGTCGGAACTATCGAAGAGGCCGCCCAGAAGGCGCAAAAACTTCAGGCACGATAACCGGAAACCCTATGCCGTCAGAAACCGCTAAATTTCAGTGCGTCGTCATCACTCCGCAGGGAACAATCGCTAATTGCAGCGCATCCTCAGCGTTGCTGCCCGCCCACGACGGCTACGTCGGAATTTTGGCCCATCATATGCCGATGTTCTGCAAACTGGGCCTGGGCATTATGCGAATATCGCCCGATGGCTCAACGCCGGCTGCGCAACCCGACACCATCCTTTTGATTGACGGCGGCTTCGTTATGGTCAGCTCCAACGTTCTTACGGTCATCGCCAGCCAGGCGATATCATCCGTGCATACAAAACGGGAAAAAATCGAGCAGGATATCGTTACCCTCCGCAAAACCGCCGCCGAAAATGTTGCCCCCGCTGACCGCCGCCTCCACGACAGGCAGAAAGCCGCCCTCCTCGAAAAACTAATCAAATCCGTTTAGCAGTCGCCGGCACGGCGACTGAACCTTCGCAAAACCCGTCGTCGTTGGCGGCACGGCCAAATAACAAAAACATCCCCGATTCCTCACAAAACCATTACATTACCAATTATGCGTGCAGTTGGGATTGGTCGGGTCGTTGCACGTCATCCACTGGGTTGCGAAATCGCTGAAATCGAAGAAATCAACGACGCCATACGTCGGCACAAGGTCAGCCCCGTTGCAATCGTTGAAGCCGGCACAATCCGTGTGAAGCCAGTGGTCTGCTATAATATCAAGGTCCTGGTAATTGACGTAACAATCACCATTGAGGTCCGAGGGCAAAATCAAACCAAGCTGGTTGATGTCATTACAGGTGCCTGGCTCAACAAGTGCATCCAGCACAAGGGTGAATTCTGCAGGTGTTTGTCCCGGTTCCATCTCTATCGTTTTGATTTCAACACCTTCGCCTGGGACACTGAGAGTGATATTGTAGGTGCCGTGAAATCCCCTGAAATTGACGTTCCCCGTCGAATCAGTGGTATTGGCATCGTTTGTTGTCCATTCGTTCATCAGGGCTTCATATTTTTGGCCGGTTTGGTTTAGCGTCCAGTCGGAATTTACAATCCACCAGTCGCTCTGCCAGGTAAGGCCCTGCCAGAAGCCCCACATTAATATACCCTCAACATTAGGGTCGCTGAAACATATACGGTAAAAGTCATCTGTAATACTCGCTCGCCGAACATCATTGGACTCGTTAACGTCAAACTCGGTAACCCAGATAGGCAGTCCCAGCGTGCCCAGAGTTTTAAGGACATTGGTCCAGTAAGTTGTGGGGTCAAAATTCGGTTTTTGCCCAAGATGTCCCTCAATGCCGATACCGTGAATCGGCGCTCCTTTGCCGCGCAGGTTATTGGCGAGATTTACATATTCTATGGATGGCGATGTCCAGCTGCCGAACGAATTGCCGTTATACTCATTCAAAAAAAGTTTGCAGTTGGGGTCTGTCTGATTGGCCCTCTGGAACATCCATACCCTTGAGTTGACGTCTGTCGGGTTTAATTCAAGACGGTCATAGAATTGGCAGTCCGGACCGCTCGGGAGCATTTCGTTATCAACATCCCACTGTTTGAATTTGTTTTTGAAATGAGTTACCGCGTTGATGATACGCTCATCGCATTGTTTCAGCAGATTGCAGTCCTGCGGCCAGGGTTTATAGTCCAGGGCTTTGACCCAGTTCTGCACAAATCCCTGGTATTCCCAGAACAGGCAGGGGGCGCGAACTTTGATTCCATTTGCGCTGCACCAGTTGTATATATTGTCCGCGGCGTCATAGTTCTCGACGTCCTGTGACCATTCGTTCCATATCCACTTTGTTTCATTTTCACACGCCGTCCATTCGAAATGGTCCGCGATAAAATTCTTGTAGCTGTCGTTTGACATTTGTGTGCTGCTGATGCACGTGCCGAATGCGAAGCGATGTTTTGTCTGCTTTATTTGCACATTAACATCAGCGACCGGATTGCCATTGAGGTTAACCACCAGAATTTTGGCATCCCTCTTGCGTATCGATTCGATTCTGGCGTTTGCGTCGTTCTTCCAATCTGCGTAAGCGGATGACAATAGAACTACTGTTAAAACCAGACTCTTGTAACAATTCTTAACAGACATCACGTATCTTTTCATTTACCAGTTATGAGTGCAATTGGGGTCCTGCGGATTGTTGCACGTCATCCACTGGGTTGCGAAATCGCTGAAATCAAACAAATTAACGGAGCCGTTGGTTGGCGCAAAATCGGCTCCGTTACAATTGTTATTAGTCGAGCAGTCCTGACGGAGCCAAAAAGAAGCCAGCGTGTACAGGTCATCTAAATCGACATAGCAGTCGCTGTTTAGGTCCGAATCCAGCGTGAAACCAAATTCCTTAACTTCCTGGCAATTGCCGGGACTCATCGTCAAAATGAATTCTGCCGGTGTCTCGCCCGGCTCCAGCTCTATTATCCTGGTTTGCAGTGCTTCACCTGGAATTTTAAGAGTAATTTCGTAAGTTCCGTGAAAGCCCCTGAAATTTACATTACCCGTCAAGTTTGTGATATTGGCGTCGTTTGTAGTCCATTCATTGATGAGCGATTCGTAACGTTTGCCGGCCTCATTCAACACCCAGTTCGCATCGACAATAAAACAATTGTCCTTCCAGAAAGATTTTTCCCAGAAACCCCAGCACAAAATGCCCTCGACGGCAGGATGACTAAATGCCTCACGATAGAGGGTTTCAAGACCGTCTGCCCGGGCGTTTACGTCGGGCTGCTCGAAATCGAACTCCGTAACCCAAATTGGAAGCCCCTTTTGCGATAAGCTGTCAATTCTTGTGTAAGTGGTATAAGGGTCAATCGAGCTGCCCCCGAAATGGCATTGGGCGCCTATACCCTGCACGGGAGCGTTATTGTCCAAAAGGTTCTGTATCTGCGTCTTATACGCCTCGGTTTCGCCTCCTGCCACAACGCTGTAATCATTTACAAACAGCTTGCAGTTGGGGTCAATGGCGTGGGCCGCCTGGAACATCCAGTAATGAATAGCTTCTCCAAGCCGGTCTTTATAAAAAGAGCCGTGAAGCATCTCATTATCGACATCCCAGTGAACGAATTTGCCTTTGAAATGATTTACGGCGCTGTCCATTCGATTTTCAACTGCTGTTCGCAACGGGCTTGTTGCCGGCAGCGGAGCGTAAGGCAAATTTTTAATCCAATCCTGCACGACGCCCTCTACCTCCCAGTAAATACAATGACCTCGCACTGTGATTCCGTTGGCCGAGCACCAGTTATAGATATTATCCGCTGCTGAATAGGTTACAATACCCTGTGTCGGTTCATTCGAGTACCATTTCGACTCGTTTTCCATTACCGCCCATTCGTAATGATTTTTAAAGAAATTGGCGTAATTGGCGTCGCTTAAGACGTTGGTATTGATGCAGGAGCCGAAGGCGAATTTGTGCTTGATTTGCTTTATCTGAACATTGACGTCTTTAATT
Organism: Sedimentisphaerales bacterium; assembly: GCA_049509315.1. Classification (GTDB taxonomy): domain Bacteria; phylum Planctomycetota; class Phycisphaerae; order Sedimentisphaerales; family Anaerobacaceae; genus Fen-1362. Next base: position 8,106 of record JBELAA010000003.1, read on the forward strand.
GGATTTCCTGACTGATTAAGCACTGTAATATGAGCATCTCTTTTGCGGAACTGTTCAATTCTGTCATTTGCGTCCTGCTTCCACTGGTTGCCTAAATCTGTCACGTTCACATCATCAACATAAAAGTTAACGTTCGGGTCCGGCCCCTCGAAATAGACAAAAATATTCGTAAGTGTCCCCGTTACGTTGACGGCGTATGTTCCCGAAAGATAAGTCCAGTTATTATCATAAACAGTCGTCCACGCAACCCACGTGTAACTGGTGCCGGAATCGTCTGTTTTGCCGACAGTTACGTTAATCCCGCTGCTGGAAACCCCCTCGACTTTCATCCAGCCCGAAATAGAATAGGTTTTACCCGGCAGCATTTTGCCATTCATCGACTGCAAAATCGAATTCCACGTTTGCGTCCTGCCTGTGGCATAACCGCTTCTGGCGCCCTGGTGAAAAACGGATGTAGATATGCTCAATGTGCACCCGTTGCCGACCCATCCGGTTGCCCCCGACTCAAATCCGGGATTAGTTATAAGATTATCGCCGCCGTAAGCCGGCGTAAAAGACAGGATGGTAATAAGAAAAAAAACAATGCCCAAAAATCTGTCTGCGAAATGCGGTCTCGCGTTAGTCATACTTACCCCTTATCATAGCTCCGGGTGTCAATACTAAGAATAACCTAAAAAAGAGGGTAAGTCAAGGAAAATTTGGTTTTTATCGGTTTTAAGGGGATTATATGACGTCATTTATCAGTTTTAAATGCACCGGCCGGGGTTTAGAGGGTCGTTACAGAGCAGCCACATTGAGCAAAAATCACTTAAATCAGCTAAATCGACGTCGCCATCCGGTTCAAAATCGCTTCCCCTGCAATTTTCATCGGTGCCGCAGTTAGTTTCAAGCCAGTGAAGAGCGAATATTTCAAGGTCATGAAAATCTACGTAACAATCGTGGTCCAGGTCTGCGGCTAAACCCGACCCGAACTGCTGGACATCAGTGCAGTTAACAGGGTCTGTTTTTACGACCACGTCATCAATATAAAAATTCACGCCTGCTGCAGGACCGCTGATATATATGTTCAAATTCTGGAGTGTTCCATTAACATTCAGCGGGAATGTGCCGTCCAGACAGACCCACTGGTTGTCATATGCCGTACCAGAAGCTACGCCGTAGTAATGTGTGCCTCCATCATCTACTTGTTTAATACTCATTGATACAAAGTCGCTTGTGCTGTTTTCTAACCTTACCCAGGCGGAGCATCGGTAGGTTTTACCATTGATAACTTTGCCGGTAATATCCTGCGAAGGTCCCTGCCCCGTATTAGACCTAATTTCAGTTAGACCGCTATAACTGCCGGAATGAGCGTGGTCTGTTACTGCGATTAAATTGCCGCCCGCGGCGTTCCAACCCCAACCTATTGCGGTTGCGGCTTCAAAACCCGCGTTTGCAATGATGTTACCGCCGCTTCCGAGGGTTTTTACCATTGCTGTATTCGAGAATTGCGTTTCATTTTGCCTGGTGGATTTATCGCGAACCTTGTATCGGTATGTATAATTTGTATTCGGCGTAAGTCCGCTATCGGCGTAAAAATTGCTTTCCTGCCAGCCGCTGTCGTGATTCGGGTCGGTAACATTGTTGAAGTAGTAAAGCACCCCGCTGATGTCATTTGCCTGGCCGGCAGTCATTGTAACAACGTCATACGATTGCGCTTGCGGCGGCAATAGCCACACTGTTGAATTCATCTCAGGGGCATTGTTATCAGGCGGCGAACCGGTTCCGATTTTTAATGTGAACTGACTTGTTCCAGGGGCATCGACCAGCTCTATTGTGTGGACTTCCGGATTGCCCCCTGAAGGGGTGAGAGTAATTTCGTAAGTTCCATGAAATCCCCTGAACTTTGCCGTGCCGTTAGCATCGGTGGTATTTGAATCGTGAGTTTCCCATTCGGTCATTAAATCGAGGTATCGCTGGCCCGCGGCGTTAATATGCCATCCCTTATCGATGAGGCTGCAAATCGGGGTGCCCTCATTTTCCTCGTAGAAAGTCCACTGCATAAGTCCTTTAACGGCCTGATGACTATATGCGGTCCGTATTACCTTTTCAAGCTTTTCAGCCCTTAAATTAACGTCCGGCTCATTTATTTGAAGCTGACTTATCCAAATCGGCAGTCCCAGTTCGGCCATACTATCTAACCTTGACATTATCGTATCAGGGTCGAACTCAGTCATGTTATAGCACTCGACCCCGATAACATTTATTGGCGCCCCATCGTTTATGAGGTTGGTGATTTTGGTCTTATACGCATCAAGGTAAGCGCCACCACAATCTATAACGCAATATTCGTCGGCAAGTATGGGGACATTCGGGTCAAGCTCCCGCGTTCTCTGAAACATCCACGTGGTTACCCAGCCGCCCAGGCGACCCTCGTAGTAGGTCCCAGTAACCATTTCGCTGCAGACATCCCACATTTTAAACCTGCCAAGCCCCTGCAAAACAACCCCTTCGAGCCGCTGCTGCATAGCAAGCCATAAATCCGCGTCGTTAAGGTCTTTAACCCACTGCTGAACATACTGTTCAACTGGCCAGAAGATAAGATGCCCGCGGGGATTAATTCCTTTTAGCTCGCAAAAATCCAGCATCGCATTCATCTGTCTGTAGGTGGTATAACCCCAGGCGGATGGTTCCGTGGAGTACCATTTGGCCTCGTTCTGAAAGACCGCCCAGTTGCATTTGAAGATGTCTGCAAAATACATCTTGAATTTCGGTTCCTTAAAAAACGATTGCCCCATTACACAGCCGAAGGGAAAGCTTTTCTTTATCTGGTTAATCTGGACGTTTACTGCGCTAACGGGCTGGTTATTGTCATCGACAACAATAATCACCACGTCTTTTTTTCGAAGTGCGTCTATTCTCGTATTCGCTTCTGCTTTCCAGTCAGAAGTGTGCCCTTCCACGGTTGCATCGTCCACATAGAAATTAACTCCCGGGTCAGGCCAGTTAAAATAAAAATACAAGTCCGTCAAAGACCCTGTGACATTGAGTGTAAATTCGCCTGATAACTGTACCCACTGGTTGTTATAGGCCGTCTTGCGATTAATAACGTGATAATTAGTGCCCGAACCGTCCGACTGCGCAATGTTCATTGATACGTCAGCGTTTGAGGCATTGTCAATTCTCACCCACGCAGAACATTGGTAGGTCTGGCCAGCAATCATTTTGCCGAGTAAATTTTGTTTCGGTCCCTGCCAGTATTCAGTTCTGTCCGAGCACAGGCAACTGTATATTCCGCTATATGCCTGGCTGCTTGACGCGGTTATGGTGCTGCCCATGTTGTCCCATCCACTGGTATCCCCCCATTCAAATCCGGGATTTATAAGAAGATTCTCTCCTCCCGCGGCTTGTGCGGAAAATACGAATAATATCAGGGCAACCGTAATCCTATACACAGACATATTCCAAAAACAGCAGGTGAAATACCTACCAGTTCGGGGTGCAGTTGGGGTCCTGGGGGTTATTGCACTGCATCCACTGCGGTGCGAAATCAGATAAATCAGTGAAATCAACGGAGCCATCCATTGAGGGCCAGTCCGCCCAGCCGCACCAGGCATTTAAGTCGCTGCAGTCGTCGTGCAGCCAGTTATCGGCGATAATTTTAAGGTCATAGTAATCGACGTAGCAGTCGCCGTTGCGGTCAGAGTCAAGATAAAAGCCCTGATTTTGCACTTCGTCGCAGGTTTGGGGTCCTACAGTAGTAAAACTCCAGAGGTCGCCTGTGGTAGTCCCGCCGGCGTTCCTCTCATCGATACGCCAGTAGTAGGTCGTGTGATAGGCCATTGACCCCGTATAGTAGCTTGTGTCTGTCTGGTTTCCGTGGGACTCCGGCGGATTGGTAGTGCCGAAATAAACATCGTGAGAAGTAGCGCCAGAGCCGGCTGTCCAGCTCAGGTAGGTTGCCAGATCTACGCCGGTAGCGCCGTTTGACGGGTTTGGCGATGTCGCCTTACCCGAGGCCGCGACGCCGGTTGTAAAACTCCAGATGTTGCCGGTGGTCGTTCCGGTGCCGTTCACCTCGTCGATTCGCCAGTAATAAGCTGTGTTATCGGCCATTGTGCCTGTGTCGTAGGTAGTGCCCGCCTGGTTACCACGGGATTGGGGCGGGTTTGTCGTTCCGAAATACACGTTGTGAGAAGCAGCGCCAGAGCCGGCCGTCCAGCTCAGGTCAGTCGTTGTGCCTACGCTCGTTGCTCCATTGCCTGGCGCAGGATTGCTGGCCTGACCGGGGAGTGTGCCGCCGCCGCCACAGGTAAAGGTAGCCGTCCCTGAATTAACCCAATGTGTGTACCAGCCGGAGCTGGCGACTGATATAACAGCGCTGCCACTATTGCCGCCATATCCTTCTACCATTACTACGCAGTAGCTACCGCTTTCGGTTGTGCCATATCCTATACTTCTCCAGCCGTCATAGTGCTCGCCCATTGGCTGGCCGCTGTTGCCGCTTCCGCTGGCATTGTATTGTGTAAAAGGCCCGCTGCCGGTAATGTTAGCTCCGCTGCAGGAATTTGTGTACAGGGTGAAAGAGCCCTTGCTGGTGCTGTATGCGCCTCTGTAGGTGCCGCCGCCTCTGCCGATGTAATATTCCACGAGAGGGCTTGTCCCCCACCCATAGACAATCGGGCCGACATTACAGCCGCTGCAGCTTCCTGTGAAGCTTATAGTTCTCGATGCTCCGGTACTCCAGCCCAGGCCCGTAACAAACTGGGCGCCGCTGAAATTAACAGTGAAACTGCCGGCGGTACAGGGGCCAGATGAGTACGAGCCCTGTGCGACTGCTGAAATCGCCAATACGGCAACGACCGTTAAACAAAAATACTTCTTTATAAAAACCTCTTTCCCCATAACATAACGGGGGTGTGCTGCATACCTGGGATTATTTGTTATGTTGCAGAACTTGATTTGTAATTCCTCTTCTCGATTATTCATAATCATCACCATAAAAAACCACCTGTAAAAACGCCTTAACTCGATTGTGATTATAAGGATAGCTACGGTTCCTGAAATATCCCAAACGAGCGTCTTTAAGCATAATATCAAAAACGAGCCCCTGAGTCAAGGTTTTACGCCGTCTTTTTGGGCCAGTGCCTTATCGGCAGCAGTTTGAAACGCTTAGTAAAGCTCAGGGCGAGCCGTTTGTCGGGCTTTCGAAGCCGGGATTAACAAGGATATTAGCAACATCACCGTAAGATGTTCCCACTAACAGGGCCGCAACGCAAAACAAAGTTGCGTAAAAGTATTTCATTTTTAATTACGCATTTTTCGTATTTACGACTACCAGTTTTGCGTGCAGTTGGGATTGGCCGGGTCATTGCAGAGCAGCCACTGATTGGCGAATTCGCTTAAATCAAATATATCAACGGCGCCATTCGGCTCGAAATCAGCGCCGTCGCAATTGCCCGTCGAGGCGCAGTTTGTATCAAGCCAGTGCCCCGCCAATACGACAAAATCAAGGAAATTAACGTAGCAATCGCCCGTGCCTGCAAGGTCCGCAGGGAAGCGGTATCCGTCGGCCAGTGCGTCGGCACAAGTTTGATAAGCGGGGGTTGCCGTCGCTTCGCCGGAATTGGTGCTCTCGTGGCCTGCTAAATCGACGGCTGTTACGACGTAATAATAAGGCGTGCCGTTGGTAAGGTTGGTATCGGTGTAAGTGGTGTTGGTTAACAGCAAGCTATTGACTTTGGCATAACCACCGCCTGATGTCATCGAGCGATACAAGTTATAGCCGTTCATATCCGGCTCACCGTTACTGTTCCAGGTTAATATAATTGATTTATTACCCGCTGTCGCAATAAGTCCGGTTGGCGCTGCGGGGGCCGTGTCCGGCGGGGGACCGGCCTTAACCACAAAACCGATAATTACCTGACGGCCCACGGTTGCCGAGTAATCAGCGTTCGGTGTTTCATTTGCGCCGGTCGCAGCTTTATATCCAGTTTCTCCGGTGCCGCCGGTAGTAGCATCGCCAAACTGCTGGTCGGTGCCTTCTGTAAAGCCGCCACCCGGAGTGTATGAGCCGAGATTGTTGCATGTTGCACCGAAAATTACCATATCGCCGTTAGACGTAGCAAGCGACGTGGAAGTCGAAATTGGATCCGTGCCGCTATTTGTGCTGTTGCTTGCAGTAGCACCTATTGAGTTTGTCTGGTCAACATTTTGAAGGAATACACTGGCGTATCCGTAAGCGCCTGATGAGTCGCTCCAGGTTGGTGTAAAGGTTGACGAAGTTGCAGCGACAATACCTGCCTCTTTGAGTAGGTATGCCGCAACATAAGCTCGATAACCAGTGCCGACGTTTAATTCCATAATTTTGGTCATCGCCTGGCCGCCGTACGTCACAGAGGTAAGATTCATATTGCTGCTGGGATGTTCACCGTGGGCGATGAAAATCAATGCCCTGTTGTAGCCGGGTTCTTTGGCGTGGGTGGTGCCTGTTGTCCAGGAGCCGAGGATTTCGATATTGGTCGGCGGGGGCTGGGTTGTAGCCGACAACGAGGTTGACCAGCCCGTTGTATTGAGGGCTGGCGCACTGTCGCGTGCCTTGGCCCTGAATGTATATTGAGTGCTTGGCGTAAGGCCTGAAGCTAAATACGTCGGGCTTGACTGCCAGCCGCTGGTTTTGTTGGCGTCGTTAGTGCATTCGAAGTAATACTGCACAGGCGGAGAATTATCATCAGTAGCGGTTGTCGCCGACATTGTGATTGTGTATGCCCCTGTTGCCGTAGGAGCGGCTGCCCAGGTGAGCGGATTAGGCGTCGGCGGGGCGGTATCGGGAGGCGCAGTGGTAAAGCTCCAAGTGTCGCCTGTGGTAGTTCCGCCTATGTTCTTCTCATCGATTCGCCAGAAATAGGTCGTGTTACTGGCCATTATGCCTGTGTCAAAAGAGGTTTGGGTTTGATTACCCTGGAAAGTGCCCGGGCTTGTCGTTCCGAAATACACGTCGTGCGATGTCGCTCTTGAACCGGCCGTCCAGCTCAGGTCGGTTGTTAAATTTACGCCGGTAGCGCCGTCAGCCGGATTTGGCAAACTCGCCTTGTCGGGAGGTTCCGGCGGCTCTGAAGAGAAAAGCTGAAGCGTCGTAATGGAATTTGCAGGCAATGTTACGGGACTACCCGGAGTGAAACTGCCTGTTAGTGCACAATTTTGAGACGATGTTGAACACCAGACATTGCCGTCGGTAACTGTAAAACCGGTAAATGACAGGGTAAGATTTACATCAGTGGTCGTATCTGTGTTCAGTATTATAGCACTTAATTTTTGGCGGTCAGGGTCGATGAAAGCCGAGATTCTCAAACTTGTAGAGTTGGTGTCGGCATCGATACGCTGCCAGTTGGGGTCGGTAAAATAAGAATAATGCTTCATTGGCCAATAAACAGGATTGATTGCATAGCTCGATGATGTAACGTTTACAAGCGAGTCGGTGCCGTTATTCCAGAATAACTCCCAGTACAAATAAGCCGATACTTCTTCAACTGTCAGGGCGTTGTGCATCAGTTTGGCAAGATTCATCTCGTCCGTATAAGTGTATGGGCCGCCCCCTGAAAATTCAGTTTGCATAAGCGGCTTGTTGTCGCCTGCCAATGCCGCCTTGAGGGTGGCCATCGGTGAAATAAATGCGTCAGGTGCATCGGCGGAGCCATCGTAGAGATGATGTGAATAACCGTAAACATTGGATTTGTCGGTAGAAGTCAGCGCATTGACGTAATCAGCAGTAAATCCTATGTTTTGACCTTCCGGAGCAAGAAGAAGAGGACGGTTGGGCATCGTGTTCAGATTGGCATACAATGCAGCAAAGGCCTCCTCGTAACCGGCAAGACTTGAGGTCTGTGTAGGAAGAAATTGACAAGTATCCCAGCCGGAAGTGACAAAATTGGGCTCATTTTGCATATTCACATAATAAGTAGTAACGCCGGCGGTCGTCCATGCGGTCAGGGAGTCGCGCCACCACTGTGCAAAGTCGGCATATCGATAATTACCAGAGCCGTCTTTTGCGAGAGTTCCCTGTCTTGTATTGCCGTTGCTTTTGAGAGAAGCCGGCGGAGACCAGGAAGTATTCATTATCCTTAAAGGCCGGCTCATAGTGGCATTGCCGTTGGCAATGATTGTGGCCGTATTACCCATATAACTTGTAGAATCAGCAATTTGATAGGTGTTTCTTATGCGGTATATATCAAGCCCTAAGTCACGAAACAGTATATTATAAATTTCCGGATGAGAATTGCCGTAGGTAACGACGTCGCCCTCATACCATGCTCCTGACGCGCCGAAGCCGTCTAATACCTGGTGACCGACAGTTACGTTGATATTGCCTGCGGCGCTGGATGTAGCGCCATAGGATGTTCCGATTGACAGGGCCAGGATTAATAACCCGGTAAGATATATCGATTTTTTAAACATATCACTCACACCTTCAAAGTTATCTAAATGTTACCAGTTCGGTGTGCAGTTGGGATTTTTAGGGTCGTTGCAGCTTCGCCACTGACGGGCAAAATCGGCAAAATCAACCGCATTAACGATTCCGTCTGCCGGCGATAAATCGGCGCCCCCGCAATTGCCGGATTGACCGCAATTATTCTCAAGCCAGTGCTCGGCTAATACCTTAAAGTCGTCGAAATTCACGTAACAGTCGCCCGCCCCGCCGATATCCGCTGCAAGGCGATGATTTGACGCCATTACAGCGTCGCAATCACTTATACTGCTCCATAAGCTGACAGTGGTAATGGATTGTCTGGGACATAATAGCAACCCTGATGGATTAAACGCACCCTTGTTCTGCCAGTACCCGTTAGCGCTGCTGCGATAAATTACCGAGGTCATCCATGAAAAATTATTAACATCCATCGCCAGTTTGACGCCGTTGCTTGATTTGTTAACGACCACAACCGTAAGCTGGTCGCCCGTCGGGCTCTTGAACGCCGTTATTCGCAGGTCATCTGAAATCGTCGACGAACCTACGACTGTCCAGCCAGCTCCCGTATATCTGGAATAGTGTTTAATGGCATAATAAGTAGGGTAAATTGTATAGTCAGTGTTGTCGCTGCTAAGCATTATGGCACCATCCACGTTGTTTTGCCACCACAAGCTCCAGTAAAAATAACTGCTTACTTTCCCGTAAACCATAGCATTATGGATATGCCACGCCGTCTTGACCGCCCCGTCAAGGTCCTGTGTGCCTGCATATTCCGTCATATAAATTGGCTTTTGCCCGTAGTATGTATTTGCGAAATTCTGCATATCGTCAATTTTGCTGTCCGGATCGTTATACGTGCCGTCGCCGTCGGCGTAAAGGTGATAACAGTAGCCGTAAAGATGATTAGCGTTGATTAGCTGGAATATATACGGCGCTGCGCCCAAACCGTTCCACCAGTATGGTCCAATACCCATTGTCTCAGGCCCTATCATTTTTGGCATATTTGAACCAAGCCGGGAATACAATTCCTGATAAACCGTCTCGAACGCAACGTTATAGCCGGCATTTTCCCCTCTCTCAGCCGGGTCAAAAAGACAGCTCTCCCATGACGTAGAAAAATCCAACTCGTTTTGAATACTGATATAATCCGGCTTCATACCGAGGGCCGTAAAAGCATTTACGGCGTCGGCCCACCATTGAGCGTAATCACCGTATCTGTAATTCCCTTCTTCGTCAGTCGCCAGCGTCCCCCCGTAGCGGACGTCTCCATTGCTCTTAAGATAGAACGGCGGCGACCAGGCGCTCATCTCAATCTTAAGCGATGGATTGCGCAGTTTAGCCGCCTGAACCACTTGCATATCATTGTATAAATCATTCCACCCTGCGTTGCCTCCGCTGTAGCCATAATCATAGGAATTGAATATCCTGAAAAACTCAAGTCCCAGGTCGCGGAAAATCAAGTCGTAAATCTCCTCCCTTTTCGGGTTGACTGTCATTTGATAAACGTAATAGCAGCCGGCTCCGCCGAAACCCTCTATTTGCTGATAGTTCACGCTATAATTGACATCTCCCGTATATGTGGCAGGTAAAAATGAGAAAATGGCTAAACAATGCTCGCCCCCCGCCGCAATTGCTTCGAAACCTGAATTCGGCGACGGCGCCGTGCACTGCCCCGAACCGTTGTATCCCCACGCCACGACGGCGCCGTTATTTTTCAAACCCATACTGTGATACGCGCCGCCCGACACCGCTATAAAGCCGCTGTTCGGCGCCGGCACCGTGCACTGCCCCATGCCGTTATTACCCCAGGCAGCTACTGAACCATCCTGTTTCAAACCCAAACTGTGATATGCCCCGCCTTCTACGGCCTTAAAACCCGAATTTGGCACGGGCACGCTGCATTGGCCGTAAGCATTATTCCCCCACGCCACGATTTTACCGTTCCATTTCAAACCCAAACTGTGATAACTCCCCGCCGCCACCGCTATAAATCCGCTGTTTGGCGCAGGCACTGTGCATTGTCCGTAATCATTCCTTCCCCAGGCCACTATGCTCCCGTCGGCTTTAAGACCCAAACTATGCGAGTACCCTGCGGCTATGGCTACAAATCCCGTATTAGGCACAGGTACGTCGCACTGCCCGTAAGCATTATACCCCCACGCCACAATCGAGCCGTCCATTTTTAACCCCAAACTGTGTCTGCCCCCCGCCGCTATCGCGTTAAAATCATTGCCTTCCGGAACATTGCATTGCCCGTAATCATTGCGACCACTGGCCACAATTGTCCTGTCCGCCTTTAAACCCAAACTGTGATAATAGCCCCCCGAAACCGCCGCAAAAAGGACGTCCACTAAAGGAACCCCCGCCTGACCATAGGTGTTCTCACCCCAGCCGATTATCTCGCCCTGAGTTTGAGTTAATCCAAAAGCGGTGAAACTCCATTCTTCACCGGTGGTTACACTGCAGGCATTTCTCTCATCGATACGCCAATAGTAGGTTGTGCCGTATCGCAATATCTCCGGATCAAAAGTCGTGCCCGGCTGATTTACAACAAATGGCGGCGGCGATACGGTTCCGAAATACACATCGTGAGAGGTCGCATCCAAGCCGGGTGTCCAGCTAATCTTAGTGGCTATATCTACATTAGTTGCGTGGTCGGCCGGATTTGGACTACTCGCCTGCCCAAGCGGTGGGCAGTTTACTGTTTTGAATCTCCATTGTTCCCCGATGGTTACATCGCAAGTGTTTCTCTCATTGATACGCCAATAGTAGGTTGTGCCGTAGCTTAACGTCCCCGGGTTAAAAGTCGTGCCCGGCTGATTTCCTACAAATGGCGGCGGCGATACGGTTCCGAAATATACATCGTGTGTTGTGACGCCGGTGCCCGCCGTCCAGTTCAGTGTAGCCGTTATGCTGACATCTGTTGCCGAATCAGCAGGACTGGGATTAGTCGCCTGCTCAGGCGGTGTGCAGATTGAGTTAATTGCCTGGCCGAGGTTGATGCGAGGTTTAGCAATGGCAACTTTGCCGTCGGTAATGTTATTGCCCGAAGAAATCAGCAGAGTTTTGACCGTTGATGGTGAAAGAAAACTACCATTTCTGGCTTTAGCGGCGGATTGGAGGCAGGCAACAGCTCCGGCAGCGTAAGGGCAGGCCGCCGAAGTGCCGCCGAAAGTACTATAGTAATCTCCTGATGAATAACCGCCTGAGCCGACGATATCCGTGGTATAGCACTGGTTGGAAGGGGCCAAAAGAGTCAGGAAAGAGGCGGTATTGGAATATGAGGTTACCATATCTGCCGCGGTATTGTCGGTAGCATAATAGTTGGTGGAGCACCCGGTGTTGTAAGTTTTTGCTACACAGGAGTTTGCATTTACGCAGGGGTAAATAGTTCCAAAGGCGGCGTCATAGACGGCACCGACTGAAATAACGCTTGAAATACACGCCGGCTCGGAGATTGAATCGCAGAATCCGTCATTGCCGGACGAAACAAGCACCGTAATTCCGGCGGCAACGGCGCTATTAACGGCTGTTGTCATAGAAGGATTAGCGCCGTCGCATGTGCTGTAATAACGATCACTACCGAAACTGTTGCTTATTACCAAGATTGGGTTGGCGGGATTATCATTTTTATGGCTTACGCACCAATTCCATGCATTAATCACATAATCGCTGTATATATAACCTGAGCTATCAATTACCTTTAGGGCGTAAAGCTTGGCGTTATATGCGACGCCGCCTATGTAATCACCCGTATCACCCAGGTTGCCTGCGGCAATTCCCGCGCAGCAGGTCCCGTGCGGCTGGGAGCTGTCGGGCATAGGGTCGGAATCGCCATCCCCGAAATCGTAGCCGCCGATTACCTTGCTGTTGGGAAACACGCCGTTACCCAGCATCGGATGATGATAGTCAATTCCGGTATCGCAAATTGCAATTGCAGTGCCGGCGCCATTGTAGGTGGAGCGGTATGTATCGGCTTTCATTAGTGGAATGCCCTGTCTGAGATGCAGTTCCAACTGATATACCGGCTCGATAGATTCCACTCTCGGATCGTTAATAAGCTGCATCAGGCCAGCAAGGGAAACTTCTGCTGAAAAGCCTGCTTGGTTCTCAAAGCGGCGGCGCAACTTGAAATCGTTGGCGGGAAGAGCGGACAGAACGGCCTCCTGACGCACGTGGACTTCATCGTGAAGAACATTCAAATGCTCTCGCGAGTTCCAATTCATATCCCTTAATTTTTTCGGAGGATCTGAGAGATTCACAATTACTTTAACGGTCGGTTCACCTTGTTCAAAAGGCGTCACGATATACTCTGGATTAATTAGTTTATTGCTAGATAAGTCGAGAGTCTGCTGTGCTTGTGCTAGACCAACCTGCAGCAACATACCACCCCCAACAAAAAGTAGCATGAATATATACCTGGTCAGACTGGACCTGCTGTGAAATAAAAAGGATTTGTTTTTTAATGTACAATTTGACGTTTTGTAATTACCCTCAAAACCTGAAGTATTCATTTTCTCGCCCTCCTTTTATGGGCCCAGATGTTACTTTTCACTTTCTACTCCTCCAAAAACTACAATGCACAATACTTATTAGAAATTAGGAAATCTTCTAACCGATTCTGGCCATATATTATGACCTATCCGCCCCCCAAAATCAAGTAAAATCCGCTCCGCGGTCAAAACAAAACGTTACAAATTATCAGCGTTTTGTGTCCGTAAGACCGGCCCAGGCGTCGGTCCTGAATGGCGACGCGGGCAGACCTGCCTTGTTATAAAGGTTACAAACCGGATTATCCGCCCAGCCGTAACGAACCGCGACGGGTTCGGCCGCCTTGTCGCAATGTACAACGACGGTATCGCCCTCAATTTTCGCGTCTGCCCAGAGGAATTTCTTGTCGGCGCCCGCTATTGCGAACCCCTTTAATTCGCCCCCCTTCGAAATTAGCCCCCCGCCAACATTATCAAAATGCAGTATCGCCTTATCGCCCTCTACCACCATATACTTATACAGCGGCCCTGAATACTCGAGGTCCTTCTTATACGTTTTTGCCAGCGCCCAAAGAGCCAGCCGCATCCCTACGTCCTGCTTGTTTTTGGGGTGAATATTGTTCGCTTCGCCGATGTCTATTCCCACCGCCATTCCCGTGTTGGGCGTCGAAAGCGTCATTAACTGCGCCTCCCGCAGTTCCGCCCATTCGCTTGGACCCGGCTCAGGACGCACAGCCATAAAATTTACAAGCTGAACATATAAAAACGGGAAATCGCCCTCATTCCACGCCTCACGCCAGCACTTAATCATCGCCCCAAACAGTGTGCGATACTGCTCCGCCCTGCCCGTGTTCGACTCGCCCTGATACCAAATCGCCCCGCGTATCCCGTAAGGCATAATCGGCCTTATCATCCCGTTAAAAAGCCCCGTCGGCGAATAAGGACTATTGAGGCCCACCGGCTCTTCCGGCTTGGGAGGCGGCGTCTTGTGTTCCGCTCTCATTTTCGCCGCCATTGTGTCGTATTGCGTTTTTTTCTCGTTGTATTTTTGCTTCAGCGCGGGATAATTTGCGACCGTTTCATCAAACCTCTTCAAAATCGACTGTAGATTCGGGTCGTTCTCTAAATATTCCTTGCTAATCCACGATTCCGCAGGCGTCCCGCCCCACGATGCGTTTATCAATCCCACCGGCACATCTAAACGCTTATAAATCTCCCGCCCGAAGAAATACCCCACCGCAGAAAAGTTTTTCGCCGTCGCCGGACTGCATTCCTGCCAACGCCCCTGGCAATTACCCATCGGCGTATATGAAACCTTCTTCCCCACGGTAAACAGCCGAATCTGCGGGAAATTGGCCTCGTTAATTTCCTGCTGCGAATTGGCCGACCAGCTCAGCGGAAACTCCATATTCGATTGCCCCGAGCACACCCACACCTCCCCGACTAACACGTTCTTCAAAACAACCGTGTTCTTTCCTTCGACGGTCAAGTCCTGCCCGTCTTTCTGTGCGTTGAACGGCCCGATTTTGACCTCCCATTTCCCGTTTGCGTCGGCCGTCGCACTCCACTTCTCGCCGCCTGGACCGAACTTAACAACGATTTGCTCGCAGGGGTCTGCCTTACCCCAAATCGGCGTCGCAATCCCCTGCTGTAAAACCATATTGTCCCCGATAACTGAGGGCATCTGAACGTCGGCTGATAAAACGCCGGACAATACAAACGTTAAGGTTAGCACAACGATGTTAATTCGGCGGGTAAATCTCATATTTCGTCTCCTTGCCTTTCTTTTCAAACCCCAATTTCACAAATCACGTATTTAATAATTATACCCCCGGTTTTCGCCGGCGGCAAAGAAATAAATTTAGCTTCATATTTTGGGTCTTAGCTCGTATAATAATCAAATGATTATCTGAAAGGTGATTTGAACAATGATTCGGACTAAATTCGTAATATGGTTTGGTTTAATCGCACTAATTGCGGCGTTGTTTGTCGGCTGCAAGGACAAGCCCCAATCAGCGACCCCAGAACCCAACAGTGTTACAAAGCCGCAAAACAATATAGACGTTAACGCCAGCGTTAACGCTGCACCAAACCCCGCCGTCTCGCAGCCCACGAAAGCCAATACCGCCCCAAAACCAACCATCGAGAACATCGTCGCCCGCAGGTGGGGCTGGAACCCGGCATATATAAACTGGTATGGTAAAATGGCGCCCGATTTCACCGTTACCGATATCACAGGCAAATCGCACACGCTTAGTCAATACAAAGGCAAAACCGTTTTACTAATCTTCTGGGCCACCTGGTGCGGCCCTTGTCGTCAGGAAATCCCCTCATTCATCGAGATTCGAAAAAACATAAGCGAAGACAAGCTTGCGATGCTCGCAATATCATACATCGATTTCAGAAGCTCAACTGAAGGCGTAAAAAAATTCGTCGCCGCAAATCCCATCATCAATTACACGATTATTACGGCCGAACCCGATGCTTTACCATCCCCGTACAATTCAATTTACAGCATCCCCACCACGTTTTTCATCAACCCCGACGGAACAATCAAATTTGTAACCGAAGGCCTCACCCCCCTCCCCCACATAAAAGCCATCCTCGACGCTGAACAATAAAATTGTAGGGGCAGACCTGTGTGTCTGCCCAAATTCTTACCCCTCAAATCTCAAATTGACGCTTTGCGTCATCCTGAGCGCAGACCGATTTATCGGTCGGAGTCGAAGGATCTGTTCTTAAATCTCAAATTCTTCCCCTCACCCTCCCTGCCCTGAGCAAAGTCGAAGGGCCTGCCCCCGAATGCCGTAGTCGGAGATTGGGGGGTTACTTGTTTGAACGCCCGTCTTTCGGGCGTTTGTATATAGCCCCGGCCTTCGGCCGGGGGCGCCTACGCGAGGAACACTAAACCTTTTATCCGCCTCCGCTTTCTGCATTCTCAATTCTAAATTCTCAATTCCTTAAGCCACCCCTCCACTTTCTTCACCTCCGGTGCCATCCCTATCTTCTTATACAAATCCAGCGCCTTCTCCCAATATTCTTTTGCCTTTCCCAAATCTCTTCGTTGTTGATAAATCCGCCCAAGATTGCTTTCTTTCGAAGCCATTCCTTCTAAACGACCAAGTTTTTTATCTATCAAAAGGCCTTTTTTAAACATCTCTTCGGCTTTATTGAAATCGCTTCGCTCATAGTAAACCTCCCCTAAGTTTTCATAATCAACTGCCATTCCTTCTTTCAGACCAAGCATTTCGTCTATCTCCAGCGACTTTTTATGCATCTCTTCTGCCTTGTCTAATTCTCTCCTCATGAAATAAATACTCCCTAAATTTCCGTAATCGTTTGAAATTTCTTCTTTAAGTCCGAGCTTTTCCGAAATCTCAAGTGATTTTTTGTGCATTTCTTCTGCCTTATCTAAGTCGCCTCTATCTTGATAAACAAGTCCTAAGTTGCCATAGTCTTTTGCCATTTCCTCCAATCGACCAAGATTCTTCTCTATCTCCAACGATTTTTTATGCATTTCCTCTGCTTTATCTAATTCACCTTTGTCTTGATAAATAAGCCCCAAGTTGTTGTAACTCTTAGCTATGATCTCTTTAGAACCAATCCTTTCTGCAATATCCAGTGACTTTTTATGCATCTCTTCTGCTTTGTCTAATACTCCTCTCATTTCATAAATCAGTCCTAAGTTATCTAAAACAGTTGCCTGTTCATTTGAGCCCTTCTTTACAAATCCTAATGCACGTTCAGAAAAACTATCCGCCTCATTTAACAAACCAAGCTTCCGTAACGGACCAGCGCATTCATTAATAAACGCATTAACAAACTCTTCTTGTCCTTCCGCCACCAAAACATGTTCCACCAACCTAACCGCCGCCAATTCATCCGGCTTTGTCTGTTCTTCTTTCGCCCTTCTTAACTTCCACCTGTAAACCTCCACCGCCCGCTTGTGATACTCCTTCTGTTCCTTCCCACTCATTTGCCCTAATATGTAATCCGCCAATATCGAATGATATACCCTCCTGCCGCCTGATTCATCCCTCAAAAGCCCACGCAGGTATTTATCATTTTGCAGCCGTTTCCTCGTTGTCGCTTCTATTTCACTCACATATTCCACCACATCATCTGGTACCGCGACCTCCAAAATCGCATATGTCTCAAAGAATTTTATTGCTTTGTCATCCTTCTCGCATATCTTCTCCCATTGCTTTGCCGCTAATTCTGTTGGTTTTCCTGTTTGCAGTAGTTCTTCTAATTTTGTCCCTGTTTCCACCAAGTCCAAAGCCGCCCCAACCGCGTATGGATGCCCTTTATATCGTCCCAGAACTTTTCTCAAATTTGAAATCTCAACTTTCAAATTCTCCCGTCGGCAGTTTACTAACTCATCGACTTCCTCTTCGCTCAATGTCTCAAGTTTTTCACCAGGTATCCGAAAAACATTATCAAGTCCTTCTATCACCTCACTTCCAACCAATGCATCTTCTGTCCTCTGCGCAAAGATAAACTTTATTTTCTCCGGCAAATTCTTCACCACAATCGCCCAAGTCTGGTCGCTGTCCTTTGCCATGTATTTCTCAGGGTCAATAATAAATATCGCACGCCCATTTGGAGGCATCCGCTTTGAAATTAGCTCTAATCGTTCCAAAAACTGCTTCCGTATATCCTTCGTTTGGTCTCGACGTAAACTCGCCACAAGTTCAATCAGTTGATCTCCTTTTGGCACAAAGGTCTTAAATAGCGCCAGCCATTGCCTCTTTCGTTCCGGAATATTGTCGAAACTTCCCGGTTCTGTATTTGCCGCCTCAAAGGCATTATCCATCATAGTTGCCATCGTCGAATCAGGATTGTCCGTAGGCGTAACCTCATATCGCACGAATCCGCATTTAAGTGTCGGATGTTCACTTGCCAATTTCGCCATTCGATTGACAAGCCAGGTCTTGCCCATTCCCCTGTTACCCACGACGATAATCGCCTGTCCCCGCGGGTCTTCGAAGGCTTTTTTAAATTCCCTGAGTTCGTCTTTTCTTCCTATGAATATTTCGCTACTGGCCATTAACCTTGTCTCCTGATTCAGTCGGGCCGGAATAAATCTATTCTGGAATCACCTTCATCCTGCCAAAACAGGTATATTTTCCTGAATTGCATTGTATCCTCAGTTTCGTTCTATTCAAGTGCCGATTTCCCTCTCTCTCTCTTATTTCCTCGTCTTAATTTATTTCGGCCAATATCGGCTAAATAGCCGAAAGGCAACGCAGTTGACTTTGTGGTCGATGACGAATCCTGCGACGAAGCATAGCGAAGCCCCGCCTTGCGGGACTAAGCTCGCTTAAAAAGCAGGGTTCGTCAAGAACACATTACCGGCCGAAACCTTCGTGTCCTTCGTGCCCCTTCGTGGTGAAAAAACAGTAACTTTAACTTGACAACGGAACAAAACTGCGCAAAATATCATTCTTTTATGCACGTTCACCCCGTTAGAAGCAACTGTATAATTTCCAACGGGGTTTACCGGCTTATTAAGAGTATCTTAACATAATGAAAAAGACGCCGATTTATACTGTTGATAACGGACGGTCGCGGCGACCGCACGGATTTACACAGTTTATAATTTCAATTCTCTGTGGCCTCTGTGTGCTCTGTGGCTTAAAAACTCTGTGGCTAAACCTCTTTTTGTTAGAGGGTAAATGTGAATTTTTTTTCAGCAGGAAGGACCAAATATGGGCAATGAAAAGAAATCGATGACATCCCTGATGACCGAAGACAGGAAATTC
Source organism: Sedimentisphaerales bacterium (assembly GCA_049509315.1). Lineage (GTDB taxonomy): Bacteria > Planctomycetota > Phycisphaerae > Sedimentisphaerales > Anaerobacaceae > Fen-1362. Next base: position 26,807 of record JBELAA010000003.1, read on the forward strand.
CCACCGCCGCAGGCGCTTGCGCAAAAGGCGCATATCAAAAGCTTAAAGCAGTATCAGCAGATGTGGGAGGAGTCAATTAATAACCCCGACAAGTTCTGGCTCGACCAGGCCAAAACACTCGCCTGGTTCAAACCGCCGACTAAAGGGTTGCAATATACCTGGGATACCAAGGGCAGGAAAATCGAGCATACCTGGTTTGCCGATGGCGTTCTCAACGTCTCTGTAAACTGCTTAGACAGGCACTTAGGCACGCCTACCGCGAAAAAAACCGCGCTTATCTGGCAGGGTGAAGCCGAAGACGCCGTCCGCAAATACACCTATGAGCAAATGCACAAGGA
>JBELAA010000030.1:0-13526 GCA_049509315.1 Sedimentisphaerales bacterium
AACTCGATAGGGTCTTCAATGGTAACTATGTGGCAGGAGCTGGTGGTGTTGATATAGTCAATCATCGAGACGGCGGTGGTCGTTTTGCCGCAGCCGGTGGGGCCGACGAGCAAAACAAGTCCCTGTGAGCTTTCAGCGATTTTATGGAGCTGGGCGGGGAGATTTAGCTGCTCGATAGTGGGTATTTCGGTATTTACCCGTCTTGCGACCAGGCTTATGAAACCCCGCTGGCGGAAGAGATTTACACGAAACCGCTCCTCTTCGGTAACGCTATAGGAAAGGTCGAGCGTGCCCTTTGAAAGGAAGGTCTGTTTTTGTATATCGGTCAGTATTTCGAAGCATAACTGCTCGATACGCTTTTCGGTAAGCGTCTCGCCGGTTGTGCTTTTAAGCTCGTCCTGTAATCTCAGCTTGGCCGGCTGGCCGACCTTGAGATGCAGGTCGCTGGCGCGGGTCTTTGTCGCGGCACGGAAGAATTTGTTTATTTCCGGCTCCCCTGGGGGGTATTGTCCCGTGCGTCCTGCAATTTGTTCGGAATCCGCCATAATCCAGCCAAAATTGAAATCGCGGCTACTACATTTGCTATGGTCTTCACCCGGCAGGAGGGGTATGTTCCCCTGCCGGCTACAAAACATTTAGTATAGGACATAATCCGGCCTCTGTCAATTGCGGGTTTGGGTAATTTTGCCGGTGGTTCGAGTGCTGGTGAAAAGCTGATTTTCTGGACAATTCGCGGTGTTGCCGGTATCATAGCGGGCATTGCGAGCATCGCGAGCGTAGCGAACGCAGCGAGTGTCGCCGATGTAGCTCAATGGTAGAGCACGGCTTTCGTAAAGCCGGGGTTATGGGTTCAAGTCCCGTCATCGGCTGTATGAATCTGGGAGAGTGCTATCTTTTCCTCAGGAATGGTTTCAGGTCGCAGGGCGGGGATGCAATGCTCAAGCGGATATTTGGTCTGCTGTTGAAGTTGTTTGCTATATGCCTGGGCTTATTGGCGGGAGCGATTTTGTCCACATGGATTGAATTTTACAGGGAGGGTTGTTTACTGTTGCCGTATGGATTGGTGCTGATTTTTTACTTTGGCCTCGTTTTTATTCAATTTTTTGTCCTCGCTGTAGTTCGGCTGGGAATAAATAAGATTTTCAATTTGCGTTTGGGGCATAGCACTGTTAGATATTTTGTCATCGCGTTTTTGTATTCAGCAGGATATGGTGTTATCGGTGATTTTATTCCCTATGGGATTAGCGATAATGGTATAGTAATGTTTGTGCTTTTTCCGGTATCGTTTTTTTCCGCGATTGTTGCCGTTGAGATATTGTTGTTATACATATCCAGAAACAAAAACATAAGACGCACATAAGAGCCGGAATGACAAAAAGGTTCCTGTAACCGAAAATTGTTGAATTTATTATTCAAAGAGCAGCAAGATGGTTATTAGCGATACATCTAAAGAAACAAAGGAAGTAATGAGAGACCTCTATCGTCGGATGAGCCCGGCCAAAAAGATTGAGATGATTTTCGATGCCTGCCGAACGGGACAACTTCTTTCGATGGCAGGTATTCGTATGCAATATCCTGACGCAAGCGAGGAGCAAATTTGGCATATCTGGGCGAAACGGCACTTAGGTGAACGGCTTTATGAGAAGGTATATGGCGGTAAATCTATTTAACAGGGCCATTTCGGAATCCGAAACGTAATAAGCTTGATGTATAAAACGATAAAGCGAAAATGAGTAATGCTGCCGGGGTAATATGGAAGGTAAAAAGGGAATAATATTCACTATCGCAAGGGCACGTGTATACGTTTCCCGGCTGGTCGCTGCGGCGATTCTGGTGCTGGTCCTTTTCACAAGACATTCTTTCAAAGATGATACCGTGCTGGATTTGAGCTTCGAAATGACGGGCCTGTTTTTGCTTACGATATGCAGTATGGGAAGGTTATGGGCGCTGATGTATATAAGCGGCAATAAAAGCCATGAGATTATTACAGACGGCCCGTATTCCATTGTCCGCCATCCCCTGTATCTTTTCAGTTTATTGGGCGCAGTGGGCATAGGACTGGTATCGGAAAACCTGCTGGTTCTGGCGGTGATAATTATTTTTTATGTAATCTATTATCCCTTTACCATTTTGGCCGAAGAGAAGAAGCTGGAAAACAAATTCGGCCAAACGTATCTTGAGTATAAACGTGTAACGCCGATATTTTTGCCGAAGCTATCGTTATACAAGGGACCTCATTTTTACACGGTAAACGCGGATACTTTTGTCAAAAATTTCGTAAGCGGTATGTGGTTTATATGGGTATTCATTTTGTTTAGTTTTATCGAAATGGCTCAGCGTATCGGGTTTTTACCCGTTTATCTCAGAATACCATAAGGCGATTATAAATTGAAAGGGTGCGGTGAAATATGACAAATGCGGAACTAGCGAAGTCGATTTATAAGGAAGGTTTTTCGTGTTCGATGGCGGTGCTGGGGACTTATTGTGAGCAGTTCGGACTCGATAAGAACCTGGCATACAAGGTCAGCTCAGGCTTCGGAGGCGGTATGCACTTAGACCAGACCTGCGGGGCTGTAACAGGCGCTTTTATGGTCCTCGGACTGAAATTCGGCAGGACAAGGGCTGATGACATTGAAGCTAAAATGAAAGTCGCCAAATTAACCAACGAGTTTGCCAAAAAGTTTAAGGCACGCCACGGCTCCATCGCCTGCACCGCGCTGCTCGGTCACAATGTCAGCACTTCTGAAGGTTTCGAAGCGGCCAAAAAACAGGATGCCTTCAAACAGATTTGCCCCAAATACGTAATATCAGCAGCCGAAATTCTGGATGAGATGCTTGCTTAACTTATGATACGAGTGGATGAGAAATACAAAAAACTGAAAAAATCGCTTGCCGAATTAGGCAGTGTTGTAGTCGCCTATTCAGGCGGTGTTGACAGCACGTTTTTACTTAAGGCGGCGGTCGATACGCTGGGGGCCGAAAAAGTGCTCGCCTGTATCAGTGCAGGTGTTGTCGAGCCGAAACACGTTTTGCAAAGAGCGAGAAGAATCGCAAAAGATTTAGGTGTTCGATTACAAACTATCGACGCCGATGAGCTTAAAGATCCCAATTTCGTCGCTAATAAGGCGGACAGATGTTTTCACTGCAAGAGCCATTTGTGCCAGGAGCTTTTGGATATAGCCCGACAAAAAGGTTTGAAGCAGGTCGTTTTCGGGACAAACGCCGACGACCTCGATGATTTCAGGCCCGGCAATCGCGCTATGAAAATTTTCGGTATTCGCTCGCCGCTGGCGGAAGCGGGATTGACAAAACAGGATATACGTGAGCTTAGCAGTAAATTAGAGCTTGAGACAGCCGACGTCCCCGCGTCGCCCTGCCTCGCCTCCCGGCTTGCATACGGCCTTGAGATAAACGAGGAGCGTCTCGCACAAATTGAAAAGGCGGAGGATTTTCTGCGGGAGTTAGGCCTTGTCGAATTTCGCGTCCGCCATCACGACACAATCGCCCGAATCGAGGTCCATCAAGAGGATTTCAAAAAAGTAACCAGCGAGCCGAACCGCGGAAAAATTATCAGAAAACTCAAAACGCTGGGCTTCAAATACGTAACGATTGATTTACAGGGTTTCCGCTCCGGGGCGATGAACGAGGTGTTGGCAGAAAAATAAAATGAATTATAACCTCCCTTTGGTGGTGGTAGGATTTGCCTCCTCAAGAGTAGACCACCAGAATCACCTCTTGTAGGAATACACGAATATCGTTTTAGATCATCGGCCCACCGAAAGAGGGCTCGTTAGAGCGAGTTTCTTATCCGTATATCCGAACCAAACCCAAGACCAGCATCAGCACACTGCCTAACCATAACAGCCACTCTGCGCGGAAAGCTCCAGTGCCCTCTTTTTCTTGTTTCTTCCACTCCGTGACCAGATCCAAAGGATAATTCTCTTTGGCCACATCTTCGTGGAGCAAGGCCGATGAAACTGGCAGGAGGTAGGAGTCAAGATAAATTAAGAGACGACTATGTTTCTTTGTGTTCTGTGACTTATAAGGTGCGAGTTCTTCGCAAGTTGGAGGTGTATTGGCCCATTTCTGCAACGTCCGAACGAGCGCAGCATTACTTAGAGCTGCCCACCTTCTGTTGCGAAGCTGCCAACGAACAAAGACGTGTATGAGCAGCCAAATGGAGATGAATGCCAAAGCAGCAAAGAGTTGCTGCGATACGTAAATGGTAACGGTCGGCACCCAAGTGGGTGGCCAAGGGGAATTATAAGATAGAAGGCCAGCGACGAGTGCAATTTGAACTAATACTCCAGCGTGTGCCATGGTCTCCTTATGATTGTGATAGGTCTCCGTTTGAGACACCATTAATTCTAGAAGATGCTTGTGAGGCTCGAAATTATTGGTTGGCAAATTATTCATCTGGGTGCTCCTTACCTGTTCGGTGTGGATAGTAACACAATTTATCTAACATAGAGTTGTAGAGCAAAGATTGGAAAGCTCCTAATTTTATGTATTATTGTGCGGATTGTCGGAAGAAGCAAGAGGAAATTCGGTAATTTTCTATTTGCTATTGAGATGGCCAAAGCTCGTTTCCTATTATTTGTCCAGTTCATCCCGGATGTTTTGCAGCAGGAATGATTCGAGTAGCGGAAATTTTTCGATGATGCGGAAGATATCGGCTAAGTCCTTTTGTCGTTTGCTTTTGCGCTTGATGAATTCTTTGCCATCCATAGTAATAACTAATTATGGCTATTCTTCTGTCGTTTGGTATGACGATTGCTGTTGTAATCAAGAGACACAATCAGTAACGGTTCGACAACCGACCAGGAGTTATCCGGGCCTATAACAATTGCCCGCCGGGGGCCAACAGCAACAAAATCAGGATGGCGGACGGAGAGTTTTCGGCCGTCAGCCAGACAAATGGTAAATGGCTCAAAAGGTTGTCTGTGTAACGCTTCTCTGATTCCCTGTAAATCCATTTTTCACTCCTGATAATTAATTAAACCGATTTATAACGCCATCCTTTCATTGTTTTTATGTATTATCGCGGGAATTGTTGAGAAAGGCAAGTAAAATCACGGTCTTTGGTCTTGTTAATTTGTCAATCCCGCGATTGCCGCACCTATCAATGTGGCATTTTCAACGCTGATAATTTCGTAGAAAATACCGAGTTTGTTTTCGAGGTATTGCTTGAGATAAAACTCGGTGCGGGATTTTAAGCCCTTCATCTGGTAAAAGGTTGTGCCTTCAGCCACAATACATATTGGTTTTGTGGGGTCCGTTCCCTGTCTCGATTTGATAGCCGCGGCGGAAAGGTTTATGGCAGTCAGTTTGGCCGCACGCTCAGTCAGCCGGTCTGCTATATAATATAAGGTAAGAATGTCGTCGGGATTTCCCTGCCTGCAGATGTTGGCAAGGGTGTTATCACCATCCGGCCAAAGCAAAAAGTCGTTCATTTCCTTCGTATCAAGCTCGCTCATTTGCCAAATCGCCCCGGCCACCGCGTTTGAAAACATATTTTCGGTGCAAGCCTTTTGGGCCGTTCGCAGGCATAATGGGCCGAGGTATGCTCCCGAAATCATTTTCTCGAATTTGTGAACGCCGGGATTAATCGTGGATTTATCGAAAGCTACGTCGATTTTGCCCTGTTTTATTTTGCCGAAATTGCCGGATTCGGTGTTGATAATCTGGCTTTTCGCGGGGTCGAGATTCCTTGTATTTTCGATATTGGCGTTTTCCTCGACGTAGCAGGTATTGATGCCCGTGCCTAAAATAAAGCCGATGTGTGAGCTGAAAGCTGGTTTATTTGAGCCGACGCCGCCCAGAAGCGTTGCGACGGCGTCGTTAAGGATAACGATATGTTTTTTGCCGGATAATCCCGTTGAGACAAGGGCATTGTTTAAGTTTTCACCAATTAACTGGCCTACGACTTCCTTGGCTTTTATTTCCTTCGAGAAACGAATCAGCCGGCCGTCCTTATTAGGGAGCATTTCGACCGCATATGAAAAGCAAAAACCGATATTATCGCCTGCCCCTGCGATGTCTTTCAGTTGGCCCGCCATATTTCTGAAAAACTCGTCTTTACCTGCGTTCTTCTCAATGCCCGGCATTTTAGAAAGCCGCAGGTTTTCAATTACGGCTTTTTTGTTGTCGTCGAAATAAACTGTTGCGACCCTGAAATTTGTCCCGCCCGCGTCGATGACAATAACGCGTTTGTTTGTTGGAACATCCACGCCGACCTCGATATATGTCGGTATCATATCGAGTGTGCTTTTTTTGCCTGCCAACCCCCGCTGCATTTCTGAAAGAAACGCCTTAACGCCTGAGTCAATATCGATATCGAAATGGTCCATCCCGTATTTTCTCAGGAGTCTGGTTACGTTTTTCAGGATTTTTTTCGCTTTTGCTTCCATTTTTCACGGCGGCCTTAATCCCCATAGCCATTCGGATGTTTGGTGTGCCACTGCCAGGCGGAATCGACGATTTTTTCAAGCGACGTCCATTTCGGCTGCCAGCCGAGCTCCTGTTTTGCCTTAGTCGCGTCGCAGACAAGCGTCGGCGGGTCGCCCGCCCTGCGGGGCGTTTCAATTACCTTGAAATCGGTTCCTGACACCTTTTTTACGGTATCAATTACCTCGCGGACTGAGTAACCCTTGCCATTGCCGAGGCTGTAAATCATTTCCTTTTGCGTATCGAGTTTTTCCAGCGCTAATAGATGTGCCCTGCAAAGGTCCTCGATATGAATGTAATCGCGGACGCAGGCGCCGTCGGGCGTTGGGTAATCGGTTCCGAAAATTTTAATTGAGTCGGCTTTTCCCATCGCGGCGAAAATCGCCAGCGGTATAAGATGTGATTCGGGCCTATGGTCCTCGCCTAAAGTGCAGTTGTGTCCCGCGCCGCAGGCGTTGAAATAGCGTAAGGCGGCAAAATGCAGTTTGCCCGCGAGCGCCTGGTGATGGCACATTCTTTCGACGGCCAATTTGGTTTCGCCGTAAGGATTTATCGGGTTTTTTGATGTTTGCTCGGTGATGGGCGATTTATCGGGTATCCCATAAACCGCGGCTGAGCTGCTGAAAACGAATTTACCGATGCCGGCATCTTCCATTGCGCTAAGCAGCGTCTGTGTGTTTGAGACGTTGTTGCGATAGTATTTGAGGGGATTAGTTACGGATTCGCCGGCCTCGATAAATGCGGCAAAGTGCATCACAATATCAATTTCGCGGTCTTTGAGCGTTTGCACGAGAAGGTCGAAATTATCCAAATCACCCTCGATAAAATCACAGCAGGCGATGGCCCGCTTGTGGCCTTTGCTGAGGTTGTCATAAACTATTGGCTCGTGCCCCTCATCAGCCAGCATTGCCGTCATATTGCTGCCGATGTAACCGGCCCCGCCGGCGATTAAAATTCTCATGTTTAGTCCTTTATTTTAGCTTTTTGAATTTTAATCAACACTGACTCACGCTGACGATAACACTGACTGTAACCGACCGACACGTAGCGAAGCGAAGAGCCCGCTTCGGAAACGTTTGAGTCAGTGTTAGTCCGTGTTCCAGTCCGTGCAAATTCGTGTAAAAAAAAATCGCATATGGTATTTTCATTATTGTTTTTTAATTGCTGCGATTTTTTTCTCAATCCGTTTTAATATTTCGGTCTCAAGCTGATTATCTCTTCCGAGGTTTATCCACGTTAAATTGGCCTTTTGTCCGCTGAGTTTCCGAACCGACCTTTGCCTGCCCGACATTACAATCTGGCTTTGCCCCGAGGCGGTTAAATCCTGCGGCATACTCAGCCGTTCAGTGATGGCGTCACACTTGACGCAAATCTGCCCGGGCACATTGCCGTCTGTGATATTAAGCTCAACGGTCCTGCGTAGCGTTTGCAGGTCGGCTTCGGCGTGATTAAACGCTCCGACGCTGTCGGACCGCCAGAACTCAAACGTCTGCGCCCCCGAAAGCGGCTCGGTTTTTATATAGCCGCTGTTGACGTCGAATTTCTCAATTGAAAACTGCATTCCGGCCAAAACCTTCTCCGCCGAGGCCATCACCTCCGGTCTGCTTACAGCCGAATTGCAAATCTGTTCCGTTGTTACGACGTACCCGTTCCCCGTGCATCCGGCCAGACACAAAATCGCAGCGCAAACGAGCAATTTCCCTGTTTTTGCTTTTATCACAGCCATCGTGCCGTAATTATATGCTGACACCGCCTTTTACTCAAGAAACCATTTATTTTACCTGATTCCCCGGTATCCTGATAACCGCGTTCTGATTTCCTGATAACCGGATAATCTGAAATTCGGCGCTTGTCTTTCAATATGCAAATTGCTATAATTCGACCCAAATCCCGCTATCGTAAAAACAAGGGAAAAAATGAAGGTATTGCTGAACGCAAAACAAATAGAACAAATCCTCAAGAAGCTGACGACTTGTATTGTCGCTGATACCCCTGATAATGTTGAAATAGCCGTAATAGGAATACGCAGCAGGGGCGAAATAGTAGCCCAGCGTTTAGCCGGCAGATTGTCCGAAAAAATGGGCGTCGAAATCCCCTGCGGCACTCTCGATATAACGCTCTACCGCGACGACCTCAATTCGCCCCAGGGCACTCAGCAGCCAAAAGTTCGCACCACCGAAATTGGCTTTGATATAGACGATAAAATCATTATCCTTGTTGATGACGTCCTGCACACTGGTCGCTCCGCACGCGCAGCTATGGATGCTCTCATTGACCTGGGCAGACCCAAAGCGATAAAATTGGCGGTCCTTGTTGAAAGGACCGGACGGGAATACCCGATACAAGCCGATTACGCCGGCTTCAAAACCAGGCCAAAGCCGGGCGAGCTCGTCCAGGTCCTGTTAATGGAATCGGATGACAAGGAGCAGGTAATTGTCCAGTAAACAGAAAATAGAAAATGACATTGGCCATCCGTTTATCGAATGGAAGCGAAAGCATCTGCTCGGACTGCGGGAGCTCAGCGCCGAGGAAATTACTTATATTCTCGATACCGCCGCCGGCTTCGAAGAGTTAAGCAGCCGGGCCGTCAAGAAAGCACCCGCCCTGCGGGGAAAGCTCGTGGTGAATCTCTTTTTCGAGGACAGCACCCGCACGAGAAACAGTTTCGCTCTTGCCGCCAGCCGGTTAAGCGCCGACGTGGTCGAGTTTACCAAAAAAGACAGCTCCGTCAGTAAAGGCGAGACGCTTCTGGATACCGCGCGTAATCTCGAAGCGATGGGTATCGATATTGTTGTTATCCGTCATAACGCGGGTGGGGCGCCGACGCTTTTGAGTAAATATATTAACGCCTGCGTCGTAAACGCAGGCGACGGCTACTGCGAACACCCGACCCAGGGCCTGCTTGATGTTTACACTATTCGCAAGCTCAGGGGGTCGCTGAAGGGTCTTAAAATTGCAATCGTAGGCGATATAACACATTCGCGGGTGGCGCGCAGCGACTTATGGGCAATGACAAAACTCGGCGCCGAGGTAACTTTCGTAGGCCCGCCCACGTTACTGCCGCCGAAGATTGAGCAGTTGCCCGTCAAAATCAGCTACTCCTTAGACGACGTTATCGAAAAAGTTGACGTTATAAATATGCTGCGAATCCAGTTCGAGCGCCTTGGCGGCAATCCCTTCCCGTCGGTGCGCGAATACTCGCACTATTTCGGCCTGACCGTCGAGCGTATGAAAAGGGCAAAGCCGGACATCCTCGTTATGCACCCCGGCCCCATAAACCGCGGCCTCGAAATTGAAAGCGAGGTCGCCGACGGCAAAAACAGCGTCATCCTTCAGCAGGTAACAAACGGCGTCGCAGTCCGTATGGCGGTCCTGTTCCTTGTCAATCAGGCCGCTGCACAACACGCGGGTCAAACCTTATGAATAAAAATATGGGCAATGAGATGCTTATAAAAAACGGTCACGTAATCGACCCGGCCAATCGCATAAACAAAAAATGCGACGTCCTCATAGCCGACGAGAAATTCGTCGAGGTGGGGCGGGTCAAAAAGCAGGTTGCAAACGTTATCGACGCGACGGGCAAATTAGTCGTTCCCGGCCTCATTGATATGCACGTTCACTTCCGCGAGCCGGGCGACGAGGAAGAAGAAACCATCGCCAGCGGCTCGGCTGCCGCGGTCGCGGGCGGCTTTACCTCGGTTGTTTGTATGCCCAATACGACCCCGCCCATCGAGGATGAAACCGACGTCGAATACGTCCACCGCAAGGCCCGAAAGGCGAGAAAAACGCACGTTTACACTATGGGCGCAATTACCAAAGGCCGCGAAGGCGTCGAGCTTGCCGAAATGGGTTTTATGTCACAGGCGGGCGCCGTGGGCTTTACCGACGACGGCCAGGGCGTCCAGGACCCGGCTGTTATGCTGCGGGCTTTGAAATATGCCCAGATGTTCAACGTCGTAATCGCCCAGCATTGTCAGGACAACAAAATCGCCGGTAAAGGCGTGATGAACGCCGGCTACTACTCGACAATACTCGGTTTGCCCGGCCAAGACGGGCTGGCAGAAGAGGCGATGTTGTGGCGCGATATTCAGCTTGTTAAAAAAATCAAAACCGGGACGGTTCGCTACCACGCACAGCATATTTCAACCGCCGGCTCTGTCGAGATAATCCGGGCGGCCAAAAAACAGGGACTGCCCGTTACCTGCGAAGCGACACCGCATCATTTGCTTTTGACCGAAAAATGCTGTGCCGAATACGACACCAATTACAAGGTCAACCCGCCGCTGCGAACCGAAAAGGATATTGGGGCGCTCAAAGAGGCGCTCGCCGACGGGCTTATCGACGCATTAGTTACCGACCACGCACCGCATCTGGCAAGCGAAAAGGAGCTTGAATTTTTAGCCGCGCCCTTCGGCATAGCGGGGCTGGATTGCGCGCTGGCTCTTTATATTAAGGCGCTTATCGAGCCGGGAATCCTCGACTGGCCCGGACTCATACGCCTCTTGACCGTAAAGCCGGCGAAAATCATCGGCGTTGACAAGGGCGCTATGACTAAAGGCAAACAGGCCGACGTTACCATTATCGACCCCGATGCCGAATACAAAATCGACGTTAATAAATTCCGCTCTAAAAGCAAAAACTGCCCCTACCACGGATGGAAAGTCAAGGGTAAGGTCGTCAAAACAATTGTCGGCGGCGAAATAAGATTTTCCGCGGAAGATTAAGATGCCGACTATTATCGACGGGCATAATCTGCTGTGGGCCGTCCAGGGTATCGAGAACGACTCATCCTTAACAGACATCGGCTTGTGCCGAATCCTCGACCGCTATTTTGCAATTGTAAAGCAGCAGGCAGAAATCATATTTGACGGTCCCGGTGCGCCGGGAAACAAAACCGAATTTGCAGGCATAAGAAACCTGCAGGTAACCTTTTCAGGCAGAAGCTGCGACTGCGATACCCTTATCGAGCAAAGGATTCTCGACAGCACTGCGTCGAAACATCTGACCATCGTCAGCACCGACCGCCGCCTGCGAGACGCCGCCGAGGCCGCAAAGGCAATATCGGTAAAAGTAGAGGATTTCTGGGAAGACGTGAAAAAACAGTTAAGCAGGCCCAGGCCCGACAAAGAGCCGCCCGGCAAACGCAGCGGAATAACAGAAGGTGAAACCGAATTGTGGCTGAAAATTTTTCACCTGGAACAGTAAAACGAGTTGCAAATGAACGACTCCGATAAAACAAAAGAGCAGCTTATAGAAGAGCTTGATCTCTTGCGCCATTCCAAAACGCGCTACGAGACCATATTCGAAACCGTCCGCGAGGGCATTCTCATAATGGACGTTGAAACAAGGCGCTTCAGATACGCTAATCCCGCCATTTGCGCGATGTTCGGCTATACCCAGGAAGAATTTACGCGATTTAGCGTTCAGGATATACACCCGAGAGAGCAAATGGACCGGATTTTGGCCGATTTTGAAGCCAACATCCAAAACAAAAAAAATATGTCCCACAACATTCCCTGTCTTCGAAAAGACAAAACAATTTTCTACGCGGATATCAATACGGCCAATGTAATAATAGACAACAGGCGCTGCGATATTGGCTGTTTTACTGATGTTACCCGGCATAAACTTGACGAGGAGGCCCTAAGGCAGTCAGAACAACGGTTCAAAAGCGTGGTTGAAAACATCGCCGTCGGGGTCGTCCTGATTAGTCCGCAAATGGAAATAATCTCGATTAATAACCGCATTAAGCAGCGGTATCCGGATATCGATGTTTCGACCAGACCGATTTGCTATAAAACTTTCAATAGTCCCCCAAGGGAAGCCGTTTGCTCGTATTGCCCCATCGTCAAAACGCTGGCTGATGGCCTTATTCACGAGGCCATAACCAGTACCAGACGGAGTGGCAAGGTCATTCACTCGAGAATAATTTCATCGCCGATTAAGGATGCCGACGGCAGAATAACGGCGGTTATCGAGGTCGTCGAGGATATTACCGAACGCAAAAATGCCGAAGAAGCCCTGCGGGAATCGGAGGAAAAATTCAGAAATCTGGCAGAGAGAAGCTTTGATATTATCTTTACGATAGACACCAATGGCTTTATAAAGTATGTGTCTCCTGCCTGTGAAAGAATCTTCGGCTATAAGCCGGAGGAAATGACCGATAAACACTTCAGGAATTTCGTGGCTGATTCTTATATGCAGCCGGCAGCCGAATATTTTTCCGGAACCCTTAAAGAGTGCAATCCTGCCCCGTTTTCCTTCGAGGCAAAAAGAAAGGACGGCCATCACGTCTTTATCGAGGCAAATATGTCCCCTGTCGTCTGGGATGACGCAATTCGAGGGGTTCAGGGGGTCGCAAGGGATATTACCTATCGAAGGAAAACCCAGGAGGAGCTTCAAAAAGCCCACGACCAGCTGGAATCCCGCGTTCAGCAGAGGACCGCCGAACTTGCCGGTGCTGTTGAAAAGCTGCAAAGGGAAATCGCCGAACGCAAACGAGCGGAAGAATCTCTTCGCCAGGCCGAGGAAAGATTCAGGACGATATTCGAAAACGCCGTCGTGGGCATTTACCGAACTACCCCCGATGGCAGGATACTAATGGCAAATCCGGCGATTATAAAATTGTTAGGTTATAACTCTTTTGACGAGATTAGCCGGCTTAATCTCGAAAAAGAGGGTATTGATCCCTCAACACCCCGTTCCACGTTCAAGCAGCGGATGGAACGGGACGGCAGTGTTACAGGCCTTGAGTCAATCTGGTTCAGGCGAGACGGCTCACGCCTTTATGTCCTCGAAAACGCCTTTGCCGTCCGCGATAACGATGGAAATATCATTTATTACGAGGGCACCGCTCAGGATATTACCCAACGCAAAGAGGCCGAGGAAAAACTGTTCCTTTATCAGGAACAATTGCGTTCACTGGCCTCTCAGCTTTCTCTCGCCGAGGAGCGCCTCAGGCGGAAAATCGCCACCGACCTTCACGACAACGTCAGCCAGAACCTCGCCATTTCAAAAATGAAGCTCGAGGCGCTCGCCCAGTCGGTAAATTCCGAACAGGCCAAAACCCTCAAAGAGGT
>JBELAA010000300.1:0-2421 GCA_049509315.1 Sedimentisphaerales bacterium
TAGCTGAAAAGCAATGATTCACAACGCAGCGTGAGCAGATGAGTCGTCGGGCTGGAAATCGCCTGTAGCGGTATTCAGAACCCAGCCGGCCGAACCACATCCCGCGGTGCTTTGCCCTTTCTCAAACCGCACGGCATTGCTGCCGTTAAACGGATTGGCGGGAATGGTCCGCAGATAAGGCCCGCGATTGTCGTCGCCCCTGGTCGTAAGCGCCTTTTCAAAATCGGCGTATTTCCGGGTCGGCGGAAGCTGCTCGTCGTGCTGAATCTTGTAAAGCTCAGAGACCTGAATCATTGCAAAACCGATTCTCGCTTTTGTCATTAAAATCACCCCTTAAGCTGGTTAAAACAGCTTTCCCCTTATTAAGCAAAGCCGGCTGAACACAAACTGTTCCGTCCTGCGAAACCTCGCCCTTTTGACGGGTTCCGCGTAAAACGGAGCCGGTTTGCTCCCCCAAATATAGCGTTCTGTAAACCGCCCCCAAATAGCAGTTTCACCACGGGTGTGAATATACAGTTCTTGTTCAAATAAAGTATAAACAATCGCCGGCAAATACCAAATTTGCGAGATTGCATTATAGGACACCGTCTGAATTTCTTTTAAAAATCGTTGAAATACGATAAAAAACTCAGATTCAGACGATTTTAGGAATGAAAAAAACGCTTAAAATTTTATGTAATCGGGCGCGTCTTTGATACTAATTGCCCTGCTTGACGGGCTAATATGTGCCAGTTCAACCTTGATATAGTTGATTCCAGCAAGTGCTTTCTCGATTTTATCGGCCCATTCGATTAGAACTACTGAGCCGGGGTAGCAATAATCGTCGAAACCGATTTGCTCGAATTGTGCGATTGAATCAAGGCGATATGCGTCTATATGGAAAATATCGAGTCGGCCTGCATACTCATTGACTAAAACAAACGTTGGGCTTGTTACCTCATTAACAGTGCCTTCTGCGTCGAGGCCCTTAACGATACCCTTGATGAGATGCGTCTTGCCGCTACCCAACGGCCCGCAAAGAGCAATTACCTCCCCGCCCCGCAACTGTGAGCCGAACCGCCGACCAAAATCAATCGTCTCCTGTGGTGAATTTGTCGTGATATTAAAATTTTTCATTCTTCAAACAACTTCCAGTTATCCTTGTATTCCATTAACGGGCCATAGTTAATCGTTGGCCTTAAACTCTTTTTCGGTCCTCTGTATACGGCACCATAGAACCCGTCGATATCATCTAATATGGTTTGCCCCCTGAGTATTAAAAAATCCTCTGGCTCAGAAGGAGCATTAAGAAAAACAAAAATATAAACATAATCCGGTTGAATGTCTTCCTTTTTCAAATCAAAGCAGTTTTTATATCTAAGTGCCTTAACTTGAATATTAAATGTTTCGCCTGTGCGAGGATTATGAGCAAACGAATCGATGGCTTTGGCATTACCCATCGTGATAGCGACCTGATACCCACGTTTAAATAATTGACCCACTACAAGGAATTCGCCTGCCATATGCGTTTGTTGATTATCACCTTGACCATCGGTTTTGCAGGTTGCCATTCTCTTTCCTTTCAATCATAAATCGAAAATAATAAATCATAAATCATTTCAAATGGTCATAGCCGGCTGGTTTTAGTTCATTGATTTTACCCCGCAAGGGGACTTCGCCGCCAAGGGCAGCTTCGCCATCGGGCATTTTTATCTGCATTTTGCCTGTATCGGTAATTGTCCCGATTCTCGTAATCGGCACAGGGTCATTCCACTGCTTCAACAGCTTGCCGCAATTATCATCAGTCAGAGTAAAAAGCAATTCAAAATCTTCTCCGTCGTTGAGGGCTGAGGACAAGGGGTCGGCTGACTTTTTCGCATCATCTGATATTGGGATTGATTTGGCGTCCAAGATTGCGCCGACATGGCTTTGATTACAAATGCGGTTGAGGTCGCTGCTCAGGCCATCGCTTAAATCCATCATTGAATTGAGCCGGACAAGAGATGTGATTTTAAGGGCCTCATTAACGCGCGGCACAAAATTCAGGTGTTTGCCTAATAGCGCCCCGCCGAGAGAGCCGGTAACACATACAGCATCGCCGACCTTGGCGCCGTTTCTGCGAACGGGTGGGTGGTGAATCGCGGGTTTCGACAGCATCGCTACGTTTATGGCAAATTTCGAGCTATCAGCCCATTTTGTGATATCGCCACCGATGAGCGGGCAGGCAAACTTATCGGCGGCATCAATTATGCCTGAGTGTAATTCCTTAAGCTGCTCGCTTTTGAAGCCGGTAGGTAAGGCAACGCTTACGACCGCGGCCACCGGGATTGTTGCCATCGCGGCGCAGTCGCTTAAACTCGCCGCCATTGCCTTATAGCCCACCTGTTTCAAGGTGGCGGTTTTAAGGTCGAAATGAACGCCGTCCAAGAGCATATCGGTCGT
>JBELAA010000301.1:0-2371 GCA_049509315.1 Sedimentisphaerales bacterium
CATAAGTCGATGTCGTCTTTTTCGCAACAACGTTGTTGTCTCCTATTTTTTTATTCGTTTTTGCCATTTGTTATTCCCTTTCCTTTTCCTTTTGTGATTTTATGGGTTCCTTATTTATTTCTTTCCACATTACATTAACATTGTTAACCTTTGATTAACCCTTGCTTTAAGTCAAATACTATAGAAACAATATATCCCCGCCTCTCGTTAAACGCCTATAGGCAAAAGACGTAAAAGGCATTAGGAAATGGCTTAACGCAAGATTCAAATTCGCCGGACACATTTCACAATTATTGCCTGCCATTCCGCCATAATAGCTCGGCCATCCCCAACGGGAGACATCCTTTACCTGTGGCAGAGTTACGGGAGCAGCGAAGCGAAGAACGAAGACGGCAGCATTATAGCCGCCTTCTTTTGTAATATACAATAAAATAAGCACATATAATACAAGATTCTTTTTTACAAAGCATATTTATCTCATTTTTGTTGAAGACGTCCAGCCCCCCGGTTAGCCCACTGTCAAATTCGCCCTGTATCGACAAAGGCAGCAACGCAGGGGTTTCGTTGGATACCGCAGACATCGACGGCGACGGCAACGCAGTAGAGCGGACACCATTAGACCTTGACCTGCGGCCGAGGGTGGCGGATGGCAATTGTGACGGCAACAGCGTCGTGGATATGGGCGCTTACGAGTTTTCTTATGCTTATGCCGGCGATTTTGACAGCGACTGCAACGTGGACTTTTCTGATTTCGCCCTCCTCGCCAGTTCCTGGCTGCAAAGTAATCCTTCAGTGGATATTGCCCCGCCGCCGGCAGGCGACGGAATCGTAGATATAAAGGACTTGGCTGTTTTGTGCGACAACTGGCTGGCAGGTAAATAGATTTTTTGAAAATACGGAAAAGGTAATAAATAGGGCGGGATTCAAACCCGCCCTCTTTTGTAATATATTGCAAAATAAGCACTTATGACACAAGTCCTTTTTTAACAAAAGATTGACTCTTACGATACGTGACTATATCTACACGATAAGTTACTATACGTTACTTGAAAAATAGGACAATTTGCAGGACAACGCTTCAAAAATACAATGTTTCGCCCCGATACTTTTCATTGTTTGGCGTCAGCAAAAACTGAAATCGTCTCCTAATTCAAAGATAGATTTGTTGCATTCTTGCTGAAGACGTACAATGTTGGTGTTAAGCCCTTGATGATATCTCTCGTGGTGGTAATGAAGACAATACTGCTCAATACAGTATCTCAGATGAGATTCACCAAAGATGAACATCCTGCCCAGACACTCAGATTTTATAC
This sequence comes from Sedimentisphaerales bacterium, assembly GCA_049509315.1. Classification (GTDB taxonomy): domain Bacteria; phylum Planctomycetota; class Phycisphaerae; order Sedimentisphaerales; family Anaerobacaceae; genus Fen-1362. Next base: position 1,314 of record JBELAA010000301.1, read on the forward strand.
TCCTGATAAATCTCTCAACAACCGGCATCAGATTAGGAGCCATAGGAAACGTCAGTTTAAGCTATTTCGCTCTGCTTTTGGCTGCTGCAAACTGTCTGCATCACGTGAATTAGCATAACTTATTGAAACTTCAAGTATTGCCAGTATAATAACTCGTAATTCAGGTATGCGTATGAATATTTGCACGCCACCGGCAGGTGAACCATGTATGACTTAAAGAATGGTGAGCAGTGCATCTGCGATGGCGGTCGTTGTGGCGGTATCAGGGGCGGGTTTTATCAGCACCCTCATTGCCGTGTGGCCTAAAAAAAATCCTATGAGTTCATTGTTTCTATGATAACATCTCGAAGGATGCAATCGTGGCCGGCATAGATATCATTACCGTTGAAAGAGAATCGGAGTTGAAGGATTTCATAAATCTTCCATGGAGGATTTATGCCGCATACCCCAGATGGGTTCCTCCACTTAAGAAGGAGGTTTGCCGGATGCTGGACCCTGCCAGACATCCTTTCTGGGAATCTTCCGAGCGCATCCTCTTTGTGGCCCGACGCGGTTCAAAGACAGTGGGAAGAATCGCGGGCATCATAGACCGTAATTATAACCAGTTCCACGGCGAAGAGATGGGTATTTGGGGATTTTTTGAATGCGATGACGACCAAGAGGCCGCGGCGGCCCTCTTTTCTTCCGTGGAGACGTGGGTTCGCCAGAAGGGGATGACTTTTTTGAGAGGCCCGCTCAACCCGTCCACCAATTACGAGGTCGGGCTGCTCATTGAAGGATTCGATTATCCGCCTGCGTTGATGATGACGTACAACCCGCCTTACTACCCAAAGCTGGTCGAATCGTGCGGTTTTGCCAAAGAGAAGGACCTGCTGGCTTTCTTGATAGAGGGCGATTACCGGCTTCCCGAGTGGATGGATAAACTGGCCGGACGTATCACCCGGAAAAAGGGCATCCGCATCAAAAACGTCAATCTGAAGGATGCGGACGCCGAGTTTGACCGGATCAGGGAGATATACAATGACGGCTGGTCGAGTAACTGGGGTTTTGTCCCGTTG
>JBELAA010000302.1:0-2351 GCA_049509315.1 Sedimentisphaerales bacterium
CCTAAGCGGCCGTCTATGCTTTTTCTAATCCTGCTTCGCCGTGATGTTGTTTTATTAAGAAAAGCCATTCGTAAGTTCTATCCCTGCTTTTTTGCGGTTGTTCTTTTGTTGCGATAAGCTCGGACGATATTCTGAACCAGCCGATGCCGGACAATATCGCCGCGGCTCAATTCGACAACGCCGATACCCCTTATTCTGCGCAGCCGGTCAATCGCCTCAATCATACCGCTTTTTTGCCCCTGCGGCAGGTCAACCTGGGTAATGTCGCCGGTTATTATCATTTTGGAACCGTGCCCCAAACGGGTCAAAATCATAAGCATCTGCAAAGGCGACGTATTCTGCGCCTCATCGCATATTATCACTGATTCGTTGAGGGTCCTGCCCCGCATAAAAGCCAGCGGGATAAGCTCGATTATATCAAGCTCCATAAGTTTCCTCATCTGGCCGAATTCCATCATATCCTCGAGGGCATCGAAAAGCGGGCGCAAATAGGGGTTGACCTTTGCCTGAATATCGCCGGGGAGAAACCCGAGTTTTTCACCCGCCTCTACTGCGGGCCTGGCGAGAATTATGCGTCTTATCTGCTTTTTCCGCAGCATCGACACCGCGACCGCCACCGCAAGATAGGTTTTTCCCGTTCCCGCAGGCCCGATGCAAAACGTCAGGTCGTTATTGAGCATCGCCTCGATATAGCGAAGCTGTCCTTTGGTATTGGGCTTTATAACTTTTTTATGAGAGAAAACGGTAACTGCACCTTCCGGTTCCTCCCGTTGAATCCCTGCCTCGACGGTCAAGCCATGTTCCGCTCGCTCGCCGCCCTGGGACACCGTAACCTCCGCGATACAGCCGGCCACGTCATCGGCGGTTAGGAAGTTATGCCTGAGCAGGTGCTTTTGCATTTTGTCGATGACCTGGGCGGCGATATTGATGTTGCCGGCCTTACCGGCAATAAGCAGGTTATTGCCCCTGGCCGTCAGACGCACGTCGAGAGTATCCCTCACCAGCCGCAAATGACTATCGGCAGGCCCGAACAATTCGAGCTGCCTTTCAGGTGATTTGAGTTGTATTACTATTTCCAATTTTGCCTTTTCTGCCACTAAGACACTCTAAAAAATTAAATATCAAAAATCAAAATGCAAAATTAACGAGGCGGACTAAACTAAATTGCTCCTCGTCCGCAATTTTGCATTTTACATTTTAATTTTTGCTTTACTCTTTTGTGTCTTTGTGGCTATTTTAACAACAAGAAAAACAAAAACCCGAACGGCGCCGTCACAAGGATTGAGTCCACAACGTCTAATATGCCGCCGAAGCCGGGCACGTTATGCGACGCGTCTTTCATTTCGGCGTCGCGTTTTAACATCGATTCAGCCAGGTCACCCATTTGGCCCAGAAACGCGAAAACAATCCCGAAAATAACGCCTAACCGCCACGGCATTATATCACAATAAACCGCAAAGCCAACCGCGACAATTACCGCAAGCGTTACCCCGCCTGCCATACCTTCCCAGGTTTTTTTAGGGCTGATTATCGGCGAGAACTTGTGTTTGCCGATAAGACGACCCGTTGTGTAAGCCCCTATATCACAGGCCTTTACGACAAAAACAAGCATAAGTAATTGCAACGCCCCGAAATGTTCGCGGATTGCCGGAATAAATCCGCCAAGCAAACCGAGATACAGTATGGAAAAGCAGGCCGTGCCGATATTTGCAATTACTCCCGTCAGGGCGTAACGGATGTGCTGATACAAAAAACAGGCACATACCGTCAGGGCCAGAAGGATGTAAATTGAAGCAATCGGCTGGAACGGTAATTTATGAATCCAAAAACTGCTTGTTGCCAGAAGAATCGCAGCCGGAATTGAGCATGGCAGGAGTATTTTAGCCCCCTTTGCGGCCGCAAGTTTTGACAGCTCCAGCATTCCCGGAACCATTAACGCCGCGACAAGAACGACCAATATCGCCGGCTTCCAGGGGTCAAACAGGACGATGCCAATAAAGGCAATCGTCATCAGCGTCCCGAATATCAAACGATACTTGAGCATATTACCCTTTATCAGACACGGACTAACACAGTTTTATTAGACACGGATTAACACGATATTTATTAGACACAGATTTACACGGGATTTACATTGTTTTTTTAAGAATTCAGACACAGTTTTTCACGGATTTTCAAAAAAATTAGACACGGATTTACACGGATTAACACGGTTTTAAATTTTTCTGCCACGTCTCTATAAAAAATAAGGCGACTGTGCTTGCTGAATGAATGGCAAGTTTAGCTATTCTTGAATCTATTCTATTTATATTTTTCCCATGCCCATGAGCATCTCCGCAATGTGTGCGTAG
>JBELAA010000303.1:0-2316 GCA_049509315.1 Sedimentisphaerales bacterium
GTTTGCGGCTGTTGAAATTTGTCGATTTCAGTATTGCCGAGGGCTTTTTGATAGGCGCTGAAGTAAATTCTGTGCATATTCAGCCGGTCGTATAGCCCCCACATATATTTGATAATTTCGCAATCGTTTTCTTCCGCGGCGCCGACGATAAACTGTGTGGTTTGTTTGACGCGGGCATATTTATTACCCCTGCCGGTCAGCCGGCTGATGAATCTGATTGGCTCGACGATATCCTCGATAAATCGTTTCCTGCTCGATAGTTTCGCTAAGTGTTTTGCCCCCGGCGTTTCGATATTCAGCGATACCGCCGTCGACAGCGATACGGCTTCCTCAATTGCGTTGGCGCTCGCACCGGGGATGACCTTGAGGTGAATGTAACCCTTGAATTTGCGCTTGTATCGCAGGATTCGGGCGATACGGTTGAGGCGTTCCATCGTGGCGTCGGGCGTGCCTAAAACGCCTGAGGTGAGGAACAGGCCGAAAACCTCCCGGCGATTGAAATAGTCGAGGAAGGTATTGACGGTTTCCTCCTCGTTGAGCGTGCATCTGCGGATGTCCTGGTCGGCCCTTAGCGGGCAGTATTTGCAGTCGTTGGAGCAGACGTTCGAAATGAGCGTTTTGAAAAGGACGCTTGAGCCGCCATTGGGCAGAGTTATCGGGTAAATCCAGTTGCCGCCAGACCCGCGCTTACGGTGCTCATCCTCGCGGGTGCCGCAGGCGCACGCCAAATCGTATTGTGCGTCGGCGGCGAGTATTTCCAGCTTTTGCCGGGTATCAGGACTGCTTATTACCGCCGTCATATTTTACCTTCCGTGGTTTTCCACGCTGGTCATATCGGCCAGCACTACGGAATAATTATACCATTTTTCTCGTGCAGGCAAATACGAACAGCGGGCGGCAATATGCTTGGTTTTTAGTGTTTCGGGTTTTGGGGGTTGTATGGTATAATCCGGCGAGATTTAAGGTTTTTTTAGGAATAACTGATGCCATTTAAGCAATTTGGACTTTCGGACCCGTTAGTGCAAGGGATTCTGGCTACCGGCTTCACAGCTCCCACTGAAATTCAGTCACAGGCGATACCGGCCGCGATTGAAGGTAAAGACATTATCGGCTGCGCACAGACCGGCACAGGCAAAACCGCCGCGTTTGTCCTGCCTATTTTGAACCGCCTAAGCCACGAGCACACGCCTCATAAGAAGGTTGTCCGCTCGCTGATTCTTACGCCGACCCGCGAGCTGGCTGTGCAAATCGAGCAGGCCATTCGCACATACGGCCGGTTTCTTCCTTTGCGGACGCTGGCCGTTTACGGCGGCGTCAATATCAAGGGGCAGTTTAACGCGCTGCGTAACGGCGTCGATATCGTCGTCGCGACGCCGGGCCGGCTCCTCGACCATATGCAGAGACGCACAATCGACTTGCGACATATCGAGGTGCTGGTCATCGACGAGGCGGACCGGATGTTCGATATGGGCTTTATCAGGGACGTGCGAAGAATCATTTCGGCCGTGCCGACAAATCGCCAGACAATGCTTTTTTCCGCGACCGTTACGCCCGAAATAAGCGCCCTTGCACGCGGCGTCCAGAAATCGCCCCTTATGATTCAAATCGGCAGACCCCGAAACCCGATTGAAACAATCAACCAGCACATCTATATGGTCGAAAGGGAGCAGAAAATCACGCTTCTGCTGCGCCTGCTTCAGGATGGTCAAATGTCGAGCGTCCTGATTTTTTCCCGCACCAAGCACGGGGCGGACAGGATTAACCGCTATCTCGAACGTGCTGATATCGAATCGGTGGCGATACATTCCGACCGGACGCAGAGCCAGCGTGAGCGAGCGCTGGACGGCTTCAAAAACGGCAAATTCCGCGTTATGGTCGCGACAGATATCGCCGCACGCGGTATCGACATCAGCGGTATCTCGCACGTCATAAATTTCGACGTGCCCGCAATCCCGGAAGATTACATTCACCGTATCGGCCGAACGGGAAGGGCCGAGGCGACCGGCGACGCCATCACATTTGTCGCACGCGACGAGCATAAGCAGCTTCATATGATTGAGCGATTCATCGGCCGCGATTTTACCCCCACTGAGTGCCCCGGCTTCACCTACATCAAAGTCGATAAACCAAAACCGCTTTTGGGTATGCACAGGGGCAGATTCTCAACCCACCAGCGACGCCGCATACCGAGACGTTAAAAAACAGCGTATCGAATCCTGGTGCAAATCTTTAGAACGGCTGAAGGAACCACGGCGTAAAGTATATTAGCTTTGAAAGACATAAAATATGAAGCTGAAATATGCCGGAATCGCGATT
>JBELAA010000304.1:0-2293 GCA_049509315.1 Sedimentisphaerales bacterium
GTGTTTTTTTTGCCCTTCAGCGACCATATCCCGAAGCCATTGTTCACGAAACGAAGAACTAAAATATAACTTAAAAGGCCTGATGAATACAAAGACAAGTTTTTCCCTTCTGAAATCAGCGTCGGTCAGGAACCGGTGCAGCGACGGCAACACAAGAAGTAAAAACGGCAAATGATAAAAGAACCGCCAGGGCTGCTGGGCGATTCCTATCGTCTGGCTCGAGCTGATACGGCCTTTGCGGAACCAGTCGATTGTCTTTTCCAGAATTTTGCCGTGAACGGCCCTGAGAAAATAGTCCCGGCTCGTCAGTATCGACGCGTAATGTTTTCGCCAGTCGGCCCTTGCCCATATTCGCCGGATGATTTTGCCTAAAAACGGCAGCAGGCCGACAAACATAAAAAGGACCGTCTGCAATCTGCTTGTTCGGAATTTTTTCTCCGCCGATTCATCTATAAGATTACGGACCTTCCAGCCGGTAACGGCGCTGTCGAGAATCGTTGACCAAAGTTGCCCGTCATAAAACCAGCGAACCACGTTTTGCGTTATATCAGGAACGCTGTCGCGGTAAATCCGCTCGTCCGCTTTAAGCTCGTCGAGCATCGGCCGCATATCCGCGAACCACTCGGAATGCGTTCGCACGAATGTTTCGAGTTTCGATACATCGCCGCGGTCGAACTGCACGAGAGAGCCGCGACAAACGCCCGCCGCTATCAGCTTGAAATCGCCCGGACTCATCGGTAAAAACGGCAGCAGCACAAGCCCCGGCCTGAAATCCACCGCCACAAGCCCTTTTGTCGGCTGGTCCTCCGTATCGTATCGCTTGAGCGCATTTGGCTGACTCTTGCAGGTCCACCACTCATATTGCCGGGCAAATTCATAAGCCCCTATGTCGTGGAGCAGCCCGACGAAATTGGCCATAAATTCCCTTTTAGCGCGGTATTCCGGCGAGCCGAGCCGGCTTTCATCGGTTACCTTACCTTTTCGCCACAGTTTGAGCAGGTCCATACGGTCGTCGGCCTCCAGCCGCCAGGTTCGCCCTTCGACCCATTCCCTCAGCTCGCCGCAACTGCCGATTTTGTCATCCACCAGCGTTGCGTAGATGTCGGCGATTGTTTTCTCGTCGCCGAATCGTCCCCTGGCCGCCCTTCTTATGAATTTTTGCCAAAGCCCGCCGGCCCTTGCCGCGGCGGGATTGACCTGAAGCTGAAAAGGCCCCTGAAAGCCGACCGCGTAAAGGAAATTGCGAAACATTCGGGAAAAACCCGACGGCGGTACGAGAATTTTCAATGCGTAAACACCACCAGGCCTAAGTCCCTCAATCGAGCCGGCGGCGTTTTGAATATCGACGACCTTTACCCTGTAAACCTGGCCGGCAAAACCCCCGCCGATGAATCGCTCAATTAAAAGGCGCACTTTGGCAACGTTACGTTTCTCAATACCTTCGATTTCATATACCAACTCGGTTCCTTCGTCGTATCGGTTGATACGCATTGACCGGTGAAGATTCAGCCCCTGAAATTTTACCTGTATCTTTCTGCAAATGTCAGCTATATATTCCGTCGCCATCTGAAGCTTTCTATTTAATTTTCAGCTTTATTTCAATATCAGGAATTTAGTGACTATAACCAGCACAATCCCTGCATACACACCGGCCATAATGTCATCGGAAACAATGCCATAGCCGGCGGGCAATTTCTCAAGCTGTCTGACAGGCCAGGGTTTAAAAATATCAAAAAAACGAAACAAAACAAAACCAATTACTGAGATAACAGCTATTTGTTTTATCGGTGGCGGCGTATTTAACGCCATTGCCAAAATCGCAAATGTAAGCGATTGACCCGCAAGTTCATCGGCTACAATCTCACCAGGGTCCTTACTGGCTGTAATTTTCATAGCAGAATCTGAAAATTTGATGCATATAATACCTCCCGCTATGATGAATCCAAGCATTACAAAAAAAACTGCTTGAACGGAACCGCTGTAAAACAAAACCGCTGCAAACGCAATTGCCGGCGGCAGCGAACCCCACGTCCCGGGCGCAGCCGGCAGCCAGCCAAGACCAAAACACGATGTCAACAGCCGTTTTATCGTCAAATTTCATCCACCATTTTCAAACAGAACCGGTCGGTCATACCGGCTATATAATCGCAGACGGCACGCTCCATGCCCTGGGTTTCGATAAATTTTTGAAAATAATGAGGCATAGATTCCGGCTTTTTACAGAAATATTCGAACAACTTTTTAAGCCACTGCTCGACCTGTTTTGCCGTGTCAAGCAGCGTCCGATGACGAT
>JBELAA010000305.1:0-2288 GCA_049509315.1 Sedimentisphaerales bacterium
TTAAGATGCTTATACCACTCGTAATCAGTAATACCCATATCCGCACCTTTTCGCTTTTAAGGTTATTTTGCGGACTTATTTTACGAAACTTATTTTTCTTTGTCAAGTGCATAATTCCGGAAAATTTTTTTTATTCCTTACGGCATAAGGAGTTAAGTGCATTTAGGAGGGTTCGGAAAACTGTTTTTTTGGTCAAAAGCGCGCAAGTTCGCGCCATAGGGTAGAGGGACCTTGTGGGTCCCGAAGATGGACGACGGATGACAGAGGACGGAAGACAGAACAGAGAATGCAGAACAGAGAATGCAGAAGGAAAGCCCCGCAAGAATTTTCCTGTGGAAAATTCAAACCTCGGTAACATTTCCCGAAACGGGAAATACGACACCGAGGCAAAAAGGCGACTGCGGGGTCTTCGCAAAACTAAATAAATTTATTTTTGCTACGAGAGGTGAGAAATGGGCGTGAAGGTTGCGATAACAATACCGATATGGTTAGACCTGATTTTCGCGTGGCCGGTGATTGTTTACAGGCAATGGAAATACGGCTATACTTTCCGCAAAATTTATCTCGATGAGGGTGAATTCACGATTGTCGAACCGCCGGATTACTACACATACGGAAAATACAAGTGGAATCTTTTAGGGACAGGCCGGCATAAGTATGTCGTTCGCGAGAAGAAAATTGGGACTAAAAAAACCAAGAGGGTGTATTTGCACAGGGAAATAATGAAGGCACGAAAAGGCAGGATTGTTGACCACAGAGAAGGAGACAGCTTAGACAATCGCAGGTCAGAACTTCGCCTTGCGAGCCACGCAGAAAATATGCAAAACAGGCGAAAAGCAAGAGGAAAAACTACTTCCCGTTATATCGGCGTGCACCTTGAAAAAAAATCCGGTATCCCGATAGTGTCAATCTGTCATAAGAGAAAATCATTATATTTAGGCAGGTTCAAAACCCAAATAGAGGCCGCCCGCGCCTATGACCGCGCCGCTATCAAGTATCACAGAAAATTCGCACGACTGAATTTCCCGAGAGAGGATTACGTAGTGCAGACAAAGGGCGCAACAACAAAATGAAAGACACAGATTAACACTGAAGGACACTGTTTATTTCTGCCACCCCCGCAACATTTTCCGCAAAACGGAAAATACGGCGCGAGGGCTACGCAGAGAAAGAGAAATAAAATCAGAAGCGTTTCACCCTGATGTGGCAATAGGGCTGGCCGGCGTTTTTGCCGTAATAATTCTGGTGATAGTCCTCGGCGGGCCAGAATTCTTCGGCCTGCTCAACCGAGGTTACCACGTTAAGCCCTTTTTTGCGCAACTGCTCAATGAGTCGTTGGGCGATTTGCTTTTGGTTAGGGTCAACGTAAAAAATCGCTGAGCGGTATTGGTAGCCGACGTCAGGCCCCTGCCTGTTACGCTGAGTGGGGTCGTGGATTTCAAAAAAGAGCTTTGCGAGGTCCTCGTAAGTGGTTTTGGCGGGGTCGAAAACGACCTCAACGGTTTCGGCGTGACCGGTTTTGCCCGTGCAAACCTGCTCGTAAGTGGGATTTTTAGTAGTTCCGCCCATAAAGCCAGCGGTTACGGAAATGACGCCCGGCAGGGTTCGCAACCAGTAATCAACGCCCCAGAAGCAGCCGCCCGCGAAATACGCCTTTTGAGTCGGAGCGGGTTTATTAGGGTCACCCGGCTTCGGCTCGTCGCTCTTATTCGGGTCTTGAGCCAAATCCTGCCTTCGCCGAGGCAAGTTGGGGTCTGATTTCGCCGCGGGGACAAAAAGAAGCGAGATTGAATTGACGCAGTGCCTGACATCTTTTTTGGTCAATTCCTCCCCCGTAAAAACGTGGCCTAAATGCGCCCCGCAATTGGCGCACTCAATTTCAACTCGCATACCATCTGCATCGGGGACGCGTTTGATTGCACCGGGAATTTCGTCATCGAAGGAAGGCCAGCCGCAATGGCCGTCAAACTTATCGCTGCTGCGGTAAAGCGGCGCGCCGCAGCGTTTGCAGACGTAAGTGCCCGGCTCATTATTGTTAAGGTATTTTCCGGTGAAAGGCATCTCGGTGCCCTTATCTACGATAACGTATTTTTCTTCAGGAGTGAGTTGCCTGTATATCATTTTCTTATCCCTCTGCTCAATGGCCAATGCGGCCAGTGTAAGGCCTAAAATCGCGATTCCGGCATATTTCAGCTTCATATTTTATGTCTTTCAAAGCTAATATACTTTACGCCGTGGTTCCTTCAGCCGTTCTAAAGATTTGCACCAGGATTCGATACGCTGTTTTT
>JBELAA010000306.1:0-4153 GCA_049509315.1 Sedimentisphaerales bacterium
TCGCGGCTGTCGCGCTCGCTGTCTGTTTCACGATTCTTATGCATACGGCCTGCCTGATTCCATTCCCCCCCGATATGGACCCTCTCAAAAAAGTCCGTCTCGGCTCTGTCGGGCTTGGCCACGAAGTTGCCCGGCTGACTGAGGACCTCAGTCCGCACTATTTCATCTTTTCTGACAGGTATATGACCGCCTCCCTTCTGGCGTTTTATATGGATGGGCATCCAACAACCTACTGTGTTAACCTCAACCGCAGGATTAACGATTACGACTTCCGCCCGACCTTCCACGATTTAATCGGCTACGACGCGATTTACGTTACGCCGGGCGACAGAAATATGCCGGTCGAACTCAGGGACAAATTTGCTCAGTATCACAAGCACCTCGTGAAAACAAAAAGCGCCATCGGTAGCATTGAAAACATTTATTCCGTTTTTCTTTGCAGTGACTTCAAGGGAATGAAACTGGAAATGCCCACAAGATATAATTAGCGAACCAGGTTACTTATTGCTTTCTGGTAACTGCAAAGTAGATATCGAAAGCGCCGAACAAGACCGCCGCAATACCAACCGCCGACGCTATTAACCCTATATAAACCGGGAAAAAATAAGTCGCTTCGCCGGTCGCATAGGCGATAAATAACCGTCCGCAGCTTACCAAAATCGCGATTCCCATAGCGGTTTGTAACGTCCCGAGGAGTGTTTTCCAGGGATTAATTTTCAAGGACATCAAGGCCGTAACAAACAAAAACATCGCCCCGGCCCAAATCCACCAGACAAGCAATCTCATCGCCGACAAGCTCAGGGCATACCGTCCGCTTTCGATAAACGGCGCCAGGAGCACCCTTGCAGGCGTTACGCGCCCGATGCGTCCGATTGTCAGGGGTGTGATATTAGAGCAATCGTGTCTGCGCAGAGCGTCCAATACCGCTGTGGCGCGCTGCTGACGCGAAAGTGCTGCCGCACCGGGGATACGAAAGGCCGTCCAGCTCCGCAGAATTCCTCCGATTCCGTGCCAGTCGGTCCAGGCGACTAAGGGCAGGTGATGATGAGCCGCCGCGCTTAGAATTGCCTTACGCAGCTTAACCGATGTGCTGGGATGGCCGTCGTTTGCCACGTCAAAGCCGTCAATTCCGGTAGCAACGACCTGCTCGACCCTTTCGGCCCTGATGCTGTCTTCCAGCACAAGAACGACCCCCTGGTATGCCCTGCGGAACCAGGGGACGAAAGGTTTCTGACGAATGTCGAATTTGTTCTGTAGAAATTGTTCTTTTGACGTGATGGCAATAACATAATCAAAATTATCGAAACCTGTCTCGACTCCCGGCAGAACCGCGGGCAGCGACTCATCGCTCTCGGCTAAATCGGCTGCTTTTAAGCTTCCTTCGGGTGAATCATGTTCTGTTATGGCTACTACGGCGCAACCCCGCTGGCCGTGCCATCGCAGGTTGTCGCGGGCGGAAATCAAGCCATCGTGCGAGCCGAAAGTGTGCGTTTGCAGCTCCGCGAGGACAATATCGGGGTCCTCGACGACCGCCCGCCAGTTGGGGATTCGGACCATTGCGGTAAACGTGCTATATAATATGAGAACAAACAAGCCGCTGCTCACCGACGCCAAAACGCCGGTTATGATTTCCCGGTTAACCCGCCAGTAATTTCTGCTTAGCCGTTTTACCGCCGAAATACAGGCGATTAACGCCAGGGACCATATTAAAATCGAAATGGCGGCAGACCACATATCAGGGGCCAGCACTATGATTTGGGCCGGCGCTGTAACGGGTTCCAAAACGGCCCCAACGGGCGAGTATTCCAGCCGGATTCCCGGCGCCGGTTTGTCGGTGCGGGCGTCGAACGGCCCCGTTACGTTGACCGGTATGACGGCCATCACTGTCAGAAAAATCAAAAAGCAAAAAGTAAAAAGTAAAAATATTGAAAGGGACTTATTTAATTGCATCAATTTCGGCATTTTTACCTTTTGCTTTCTACTTTTTACGTTGCTTTGCCGGGCGCACAGAATCCTATTGCAAATTATAGCTAATTTGAGACAATAGTAAAAGGTTTTTTGCCTTGCTACGGCGGCTCTGACGCTGATGATGAGCTTAGGAAGCATATTGCGCCCGATTCAGGAATTCGGCGTAGGCCCGGGACAGGTAATTCACCTGATGTTTTACTTTTTACCCATTACGCTTACTTTTGTGCTGCCGATGGCGGCGCTGTTCGCGACGACCCTCATTTACGGCCGTTTTGCAAACGACAACGAGCTGGATGCCTGCAAGGCAAGCGGTATTTCAATGCTGTCTCTGATTTACCCCGGGTTTGTTCTGGCTGTTATCGTGGCAATCGCCAACCTGCTGTTGAGCTTTTACGTTATGCCGTTGTTTGTTGAACGGGCGGAAAAATCCTTCAAAAACGACGCCCGGCAGATATTATTCAGGAACATTCAGCGAAAGGGCTACTATACCCTGCCCCCCGATAATCATTATCGCATATACGCCGACAACGCCGACCTGAAAACCAACACGCTTTCGGGCGTCGTGGTTGCGGAAACCGGCGCCGCCCCCGGCATAAAAAAAGTCATAACCGCCGAGACAGCCAATGTTACGTTCAATCCCCACGAGCGTTTCAACGAGGTCCGCATCACCGCCTACAATACGTATCAAATGGGGCCTGATGAGGACGCGGGCTTCTCGGCACAGTGGCTTTCCCTGTCGACGGAATTCGGGGCGCTCTTAGGCGACAACGTCAAATTCAAAAAAATAGACGAGCTTAAACAAATCCGCGGCAACCCGATGGTTTTTGACCCCGTGGCGAAAATCGCGCTGCGGGTATACGCAAGGTATACCGCCGAGCTGCTCGCCCAGCATATAAATGAAACAATCGCCAGCCCGGAGAAATCTTTCCGGCTGTATAACGGGCGTCAGTCCTTTGAAATATCCGCCGCAGGGTGTTCGGTCCGCGATGAAAAACGATTACAGCTCGCCGATAACGTGGTCGTAATCGAGCGGGACCTGCAGACGGGGGTTCCAGGCCGAAAGCTGATGTCCCAGAAGTGCTTCCTCGATTTCGAGGGAGATGAGATGTCGCCCACGCTTACGCTGGATATTCGCAGCGCCAAATGGCAATCCCCGCAGGGGACCGCCAACTTCCTCAGCGAGCTGTTTATCAGGGGGCTTGTTGTGCCTGCCGCAGTTACGGACCGCCTCACAACGCCCGATATCCTCAAAGAAATAAATCCGCAGGCGATAAAAGCCGGCCTCGACGTCGCGGGACCAAGCACCGATTTAATCAGGATGCAGGAGCTTCTGCGAAGAAAAATCAACCAGACGATGTCCGATATCGACGCTGAAATTCATTCCCGCCTGGTATTCGGCGTCGGCTGTATAACGCTCATTATGATTGGTATCGGCCTGGGCATTATCCTCAGGGGCGGCCATCTGCTTACCGCCTTTGCCGCAAGCTCAGTGCCGGCGCTGGCCCTGATAAGCTGTATAATGATGGGAAAAAATATAATGGAAAATTCACGGTCGGTAATGTTATCCGGCGTCTGGCTAATGTGGGCCGGCCTGATTGTTCTGACAATTCTGTGCCTGGGTTTATATCGATACCTTCTGCGGCATTAACGGCTTATGAAGATTCTTGATAAATATGTTGCGAAAAATTTTCTGACCGGCTACGCAATAGCTTTTTGCGTGCTGCTGGGCTTGCGCATAGTCATCGACGTTTTTGTCAATCTCGACGAATTCGCCGAGAACGCTCGTTTTGGCGTGGTTTCGATAATTACCAATATTTTCACCTATTACGGGCTTAACAGCACGCTTTACTTCCGCGACTTCGCTGGAATGATTACCGTTGTCGCTGCCGCGTTTTCTTTAGGCAAAATGGTTCGCAACAACGAGCTGATTGCCATAATGGCCTCGGGCGTCAGCTTGAAACGCATTATCGCCCCCATAATCATTCTGGCTATCGCTCTGACCGGGCTTTTGGTAATCGACCAGGAGCTGCTCATCCCTTCAATCAGCCACAAGCTCGTCCGGGGGCAGGACGCGGTGCCGGGCGTGGAAACCTACGGCGTGTGGTTCATCAGCGACGCCAACGGCTCTTTAATCTGCTCAAGGAAGTTCGACGCTAAAACCGCGACGCTCTATGAGCCGGTGATT
>JBELAA010000307.1:0-2275 GCA_049509315.1 Sedimentisphaerales bacterium
TAAACGAAGGAATTCTCCGCTTCCCTGCGGATAAACGAAACGGTATCTTCATTTGCGGCGAGGTAAATATCGGAATTTACTATTCCGCAGATTTGACAGCCGGCTGCGCTTAGCTGTTCGAGAATATCGTCTATGTATATATAAGGTTTGCCGAGAAGGTCTGTCGCGTTTCGCTTTGCCTCAATGAAATTGACTAAGGGAAAATGCTCTCGCAGTATTTCGATTTCACCGGGGTTGTTAAGGGAAATGACGTCGAATCCGAGTTTGTGCCAGCTGTCTATGGCCTTTGCCTGTTTGTCAATTTCTTTCGGGGCGATGCTTGTTGCAATTACGATTCCATCTTTTTTAGATAATTTCAAAACCGGGGTTGCGGGTCTTGGCGGTGTCGGGATCATCGCCGGCGACAAGTCGGCCTGACTGGCGAGATAATGAGGGCAATAGCAATTCCAGTTGTTATCAAGAGCGGAGGGTGGCCGGGTGGTTCCGTATTTTGTCATATCGGCAGACGGTATATTTTTTGTGATAAAGTTGTATTTCCCCTGCTCGCCTTCGGCGGACGGGTCAATCTGATTTTCCAGGCCAAATGTAAAATTCGGCAGAATATTGTGAATCGCGGAAATTGCCCTGTGTAACGCATATACATAAGGCAGATAACAGACGTTAAGAATTGAAGGCAATAACGGATAGCTGACAAACGGCACGATAACATCGGGGTTGACGAATTTCAGTTCGTGGAAGTGATAAAAAATAAGTGGTGAGCCGTTGATAAAAATCCGTCCTGATTCGTCGGTGTTGTAACGGTATTGTGTATGATTCCACGGGGCGACGCCGGCGCCGACGTTTTGAAGAATTTTAACCTGCTCGAATTTGGCCGGCCAGTCGTTGAGATATACCTGGTCGCCGAATTTGCCGTCCTCTGAACGCTGAACATAACACCACTCGATACATTGCTGCCGCCACCGTTTGAGGACGTTGAGGCCGGTTTGGTCGTTGCGAAAACATAACAGCCCGACGTTGTATTTGCCGTGCATTTCCATCTGCATCAATGAGGTGGGGAAGCGGTGCTCGTGAATCAATACCGAATTGTCGCCTAATTCGTCAAATATCGGGTCGGGCGGCGAGAAGAAAAACAAATCGGAATCGATATACGTCAAGACATCTATTCGCGGATAGTTTTCGAGAAGCCACAGGATGAGCGACGGGCCTGCGGTCCAGTAATACTCGACTAATGACCTGGTAGTTTTTGTCGCGGTTAGCGTTATGTCGCCTTGCTCGATTCGATGTATCGGGACAACGGTAACGTTTGGGAAATTGAGTTTTTCGAGAATGACCCGGCTGATTTCATCGTGGCAGACGGCGAAAAGCTCGAACTCATTTTTTTCGTGCTTATTAAGCGACTCAATAAGCGCCGTTACCCTTACCAGGTAGTTTCGGTCGAAATAAGTGCAATAGGAACGTTTCATTTTAATCGGCTCCATTCGGTTAAGGCCGAGCAAACGCTGTCAACCTGAATATCGGTTAATTCAGGAAACATAGGCAGCGTCAGGATGTTTTGGTAAAGATTTTCAGTGCGGGGCAAATTCGCACCGCCTTTGATTCTGCCGGAGTAGGCGGGCTGCTGGTGTATCGCTTTAGGGTAATGTAAAGCTGTGCCGACACCTTTTTCCTTCATAAATTCCTGCAGCTTGTCCCGCTTAAGGCATTCCACGACGAAGAGGTGCATCGCGTGCAGCGTGCCTTCTATTTTCGCCGGCGGGGTTACATTGCTCTGGTTAAGTGCCGTTCTATAACGTTCGGCGATTGTTCTTCGGCGAGCATTGTCCTGCGAGAGGTAACGCAATTTAACTCGAAGCACGGCCGCCTGAATCTCATCTAAGCGGGAGTTTAAGCCCGGGAGTGAGCTGATGTAGCGCTGTTTCCAACTGTATTCTCGCTGTCGTTTCCAGCCATATTGACGCAGCGAGCGCAGTTTTTCCGCTGTATCCGTTGAGTTTGTTACAACCGCGCCGCCGTCGCCTAATGCGCCTAAGTTTTTAGTCGGGTAAAAGCTAAAGGCCGCTGCGTCGCCGAACGTGCCCGCCTTTTTACCTGCAATCTCAGCCCCGTGTGCTTGTGCACAATCCTCGACTACTTTCAAGTTATATTGCCGTGCGACACGGACGATTTGCTCCATCGGCGCCGGCTGGCCGTAAATATGAACCGGCAGAACGGCTTTTGTTTTTTTCGAGACAGCCGAGCCGATTTTGTCCGGGTCCATACATCGTGTTTTTGCGTC
>JBELAA010000308.1:0-2264 GCA_049509315.1 Sedimentisphaerales bacterium
AGCTTTTTCTGTGTCTCCTCCGGGAAAAACTCGCTGCTCATACCGCTGGTCCCCTGCAATAAACTGCCCTCGGTGAGAAATTTCCCCCCGCTGATTTCCTGTTTGGGGACGCGAAGCTCAATGTAGCTCGAACCAAGCCCCCGGCTCATCAGCTTTGCCTCCACGATATTCGGTATCTTGTTGTAATACTGATTATCGATGCTGGCGACTACGAGCACCTGGAAATAATACTCACCCGTGTCGAGGTCCTTGCGAACCGACGGCTCCTGAACCTGGGACACCCTGCCTACCTGGTAACCGCAAAAACGAACCGGCGTATCTTTCTGAACACCCGGGGCGCTGGGGAACTGAATATTTATTTCAAAAGACCTTATCTCGCTGACAATACCGGGCAGGTCGCCGAATTTGAATATCAGCCAGAAAAACGCTATCACCGCGATAATGATAAAAACGCCGACGATAAAACTTCGCCGCCGCTGCATTGCTTCATAATCGTTCACTATTTACTTCCTTTCCGGCTACGGCTCGGCGTTTATCACTCAGAACAAACACAACTTAAATTTCCGCAGCCCTTTTTCTTATTTTACCTTGTTATCGCCTTCGCCGAGACGAGTCAAATCTCGCCTGCCGGCGGATAAATCAGTTCTGCCTTCGAGGAAAAGCTCGCGTATGGCTCGAAGGGGATAGCCGGTTTTGTTAAGCTCTTTCACAAGGCGGATACGCTCTATGGCCTTGTTATCAAACATTCTTCTGCCGGTAGGCGTAATTTCGGTCGGCTTCAAAAGCCCCATCATAATGTAATATTGCACCGACTGGCGGGAAATCCCGGCCATTTTCGCTGCCTCGCCTATCGATACTAATCCGGTCTTTGCACCCAATGGTAACCCTTCAACAATGACTCACACCGACCGGAACCCCGGCGCGCCGGAGTCGGTGTCAGTCAGTGTCTTCTAAAGTCCGTGTCCGTCTGTGTATTTATCGTCATCAACTGGGCATAAGATTATAATTTACGCTCTTTCGCCTGCCGCACGTCTCGCCAACGTTACCAATGAACCGCAAATCTGTTCAAATGTCAGGTCCTTCACGACCGGCCTTGCCGGCCCAAAACCGCCGCGATTATAGGACA
The DNA here is from genome assembly GCA_049509315.1 of Sedimentisphaerales bacterium. Taxonomy (GTDB): domain Bacteria; phylum Planctomycetota; class Phycisphaerae; order Sedimentisphaerales; family Anaerobacaceae; genus Fen-1362. The sequence continues at coordinate 1,127 of JBELAA010000308.1, forward strand.
TCGAGACGACGTAATCGAAACCGGCGGGGATTAAATGCTGATTTTGCCTGAAGGCCTCACGGAGCAGCCGTTTGAGCCGGTTGCGGACAACCGCCGACCCGCAGCGTTTGCTTATCGACACCCCCAATCTCGGCTTGCCGCAATCGTTTTCACAGGCGTGAACTATAAGCCCGGTCTCGCCGCTGTCCCTTGCGGACCCGCCTCGCCGCTTACCAGCGGGCGAGGTCTCGCCGTCGGCTTTGCCGATGGCGGACAAGCGGCGCGACAAAACCGCCTGAAACTGCCTGTTTGTCAAAAGCCGGCTCGTTTTGGGAAATTTCAACCTGTTCATTGCCTTTACCTAACTTAACATCCGGCTGCCAATTAAATTTTACGCCTTGAGTCAGCCAACTGTCGATAATATCATTAGCTCTTAACTTGGCGCCAATACTTACGATAAAATATACTATTGAACGCTTTTATGATACAGACAATTAAGCCCGCAGACAAAAAAAGCCCCGATTCACAGGGGACAAGCTACGCAAGATGGGTTGGTTTCGGTATGGAATTTTGCGGCGCCTTGGCTGTATGCTGTTTTCTGGGTTACAAACTCGACCAGTGGCTCAACTCAGGTATCTTGTTCCTTTTAGCGGGGTTTTTCGTCGGCTTCGCCGGTATGCTCTATATTGTTATCAAGGAAACCTTTCCTGAAAAATTCCGGCGAAAATAGGCAAGGCAAAACAATGGCTTTTTCAAAATCTACAATAATTAAATGGTCGGGGCTGCTGATGGTCATCGCCATAACCGCAGCCGTGGCCTTTACGATAACTTTCCAGACAGCTGCTTATGCCGTAAAGGGCTTCCTGGGAGCATTAGCAGTAAGCGGTTTTGCCGGAGGCCTGGCCCTGATTCCCATATTTTACGCAGTTTCGCACAAGCCGGATTTAACACAGATACTTTCTCTTGCAGCAGGCGGTATTCGGCTGTTGCTCACAATTGCCGGAATTGTTACTATCTGCCTTCTTGTAAATATCAACTTTCTGTGGTTCTTCGGTTGGACCGCAGTTTTTTATCTGGTGATTCTTGTCATTGAAATTCGTGTCGCTCTTGCGGCAATGGATTTAAACAAAATTAACGGGGCTGCGCAGGCGTGATTAAC
>JBELAA010000309.1:0-2332 GCA_049509315.1 Sedimentisphaerales bacterium
CTGGTGCATCGCAATCCTTTTTTACCCCGTCCTTTTGGGGTTAATTTTATCCCGGGGAAAACCGGGAATTACAATTTAAGATTTCAACTCCGCACTATTGCATTTTTTGGATTCGCCACGGTGGTCAATCCGCCATAGCGAGTGTAGCTTAATCCGTTGCCCGGCCGTCAAAATCACCAAATCAGACGGCCTCAAACCCATCAAAGATGCCTCGCAATCGTATTTTACTCTTGTTGCATCCCACATCTTTTTGGGATTCTATCATAGTAAACTGTTTTTGACTGTCGGTCAACAAAAAATCCTTTAAAATGCCTGCTTTTTGCGAAATTTTTACCAAATTATTTCAAAAACACACTCACTTTTTTGATTTTACCTATTTTGACATTAACGCCAGGGCAAAAAAGCTGTATTTATATGACCTTGTGTTTTTGCCATCCTGTTGACGAAATGTTATGCTATGAAAATGAATTTTGAACCAACCGGCTTATATATTCACATACCATTTTGCGAGCAGAAATGCCGATACTGCGGCTTTTACTCAGAACCGGTAAAGAATTACGACCCTGCCCGGCTGATTTCCGCGATATTAGCCGAACTTGACCAAAAAAGGGGTCAGACCCCTTTTTCGCCCCAAACCATTTATATCGGCGGGGGAAGCCCATCCTGCCTGCCGGAAGACCAGTTTTTGAGATTAGTAAATTACCTGCCTGCCTCGCCTGACGCAAGTCGAGGCGGGCCAAAAGCGGGAGAATTCACAATCGAGGTCAATCCCGGCCAGGTTAACCAGCGATTATTGAGTCAATTGAGGATGGCGGGTGTCAACCGGTTGTCAATCGGGGCACAATCCTTTAACGATGATGAACTGAAATTCTTAGACAGACGACATTCGGCAGATGACATAAGCCGGGCAGTCAAGTCGGCCAAACAGGCAGGTTTTGAGAATATAGGGGTTGACCTGATTTTTGCTATCCCCGATTCCATACTGAATACCTGGAAAAAAAGCGTGCAATCGGCTATCGATTTAGGCGTTCAGCATATCTCGGCATACGCGTTAACTTATGAGGAAGACACGCCTTTACAAAGGGCGGTTTCAGCAGGCAAGGTTACACCTGTAGATGAGGAAACTGACCGGGCGATGTATGAAACGGCTATTGATATGCTCGAACGGGCGGGCTTTAAGCAGTATGAAATATCGAATTTCGCAAAGCCCGGCTTCGAGTGCAAACACAATCTTAACTACTGGGCAAATAAACCCTATCTCGGCATCGGCCCCGCCGCCGGGTCATATCGGAACGGGAAGCGAACTCTTAACATCGCCGACATAAAAAAATATATCGAGGCGATTGAGAAAAATGCTGACGCAATAACAGAAACCGAAACGCCTGACTCGCTTGAGGTCGCCTGTGAGACGGCTGTCCTGAATCTTCGCAGACGGTGCGGAATCGACATCGAGGAATTCAAAAAACAAACCGGCTTCGATATATTGGAACTGTTCGCTGAGCCGGTTAGTAAATATCAAAAGCTCGGGTTCGTTGAGCAGATTAATGGCAAATTATTTTTAACACGCATGGCATTGCCAATCGCCGACTCAGTCCTGTGCGATTTTTCAGCCGTTTAGAACAACTTTCTGGTATAATACCCCCTTCAACAATTATGAATACTGAACTAATAAGAAATTTTTCGATAATAGCGCATATCGACCACGGCAAAAGCACGCTGGCCGACCGCATAATGGAACTCACCGGCGCGGTGAGCGACCGTGAGAAGAAGGACCAGCTTCTCGACGATATGGATATCGAGCGGGAACGCGGTATCACAATCAAGGCCTCGGCGGTAACAATGAATTACACGCACGGCGGCAAAGAATATATGCTCAACCTGATTGATACGCCGGGACACGTGGATTTTCATTATGAGGTTTCGCGAGCCCTTACCGCCTGCGAGGGCGCCCTGTTAGTCGTCGATGCCAGCCAGGGCGTCCAGGCGCAGACGGTTGCAAACGCGTATCTGGCGACGCAGGCAGGGGCTGAGTTATTAGGTGTAATCAACAAAATCGACCTGCCCTCGGCGCAGCCGGAAATCACCGCCGAGGAAATAGAGCACGTCCTGGGGATTAAAAAACAGGATTGTTTCCGCATCAGCGCAAAAACGGGGATTGGCGTCCGCGAGCTTTTGGACGCGGTCGTGGAACTGCTTCCGCCACCCCCCGACCGGGGCAGCGAGCCGACGGCGGCGCTTGTTTTCGACAGTATCAACGACGATTATCGCGGCGTAATATGCTACGTCAGAATGTTTGCCGGCGAATTGAAGCTCAGGCAGAAAATCAGGTTTA
>JBELAA010000031.1:0-13408 GCA_049509315.1 Sedimentisphaerales bacterium
CTGTTGATATCCTTGAGGAACAAGTTTGCCCGTTTATGGTTGGGATGGGAGGCGAGCACCTTTTCGACGCATTTCAACGCCTTGTCGTAATCGGCCCTGTCCTCGTAAATCACCGCCAGATTCATCAGCGCGTTTACATATACAGCCGAGCCGCACGCTATCTGCTTGTAGTAGTCGATGGCAGCATCCTCCTGGCCTTCGATATCACAGCGATAAGCGAGATGAAACGCCGCCCGATGATGTCCGGGCGACAGCTCGAGGGCGGCCTTGTAGTTTTCCATCGCCTCGCAATACTGGCCCTGTGCCTCCTGTAGCCGGCCTAACTGATAATGGAATTCCGCGCTGACGTTTTTGAAATTTGCGCAGCCCTTAAGCTCTTTTTCCGCCGCCTCATAGTTACGGGCTTCACGGTGCGTAGCCGCCTTTTCCAGCGATATTTCGAGGGCGTCGGCGCCGTGTTTTGCCCCTGCGTTAAGGTTTCCTATCGCATCTTCGAAATTGCCGAGCCGGCGATTGGCATAGGCGAGGTAAGTAAATTTCTCTTTGCAATCGGTTCCCTTTTCAAGTTTCTCGATTGCCTCGGCGTATTTACCTAAAATGAACAGGCCTATCCCGGTCGCAAGGCACCCCTTTGCGCCGGTCTTGCCCATATTCTGCTCGACCTGCTCGGCGAACGCTCCTGTACCGGACTCGGTGGCGTGCACCTGCTGCGACAGTTTCCTTATCTGTTCCATATTCGCCAGCTCTTCGCCGAATAAATCTATTCCACTTTGCGTCTGTGTCATTGCTTCCATTAAATCTTCTCCTGAAAAAATCAACCGCTCATATAAAAACCGTTTTCAAATGATGCAGTATTATAATATTTACAACCGATTTTGCAATAGCATTTAACTTGTGCAGCAATAAACACTTACGCAAACCGTTATTTTGTCACATAAAAAAGGCCGGGCGATTGCGACCCGGCCTTAGTGGTAAATAGTATATAACGGCGGTCATTGATTTTCAGCGGGCTTCGGCAGCTCGTTGTCATTAACATCCGCGACGGACAAGTCGCCGTAGATTACGTGATACGTCGATGAGCCGGCGGGCCGATACCAGAAAATCGCCGTATTGGCGTCGCCAAGCTTTACGCCTTTGCCGGCGTAAATCCATTTACCTTCGCCCTTGAAGAACCTGATAAACATCAATCCTTTTTGATACTTCATACCGAGAGCCATTTTCTCGTCATCAGTCATTTTGAGCTTGTCGCACTTGTCTTTTAACGCAGCCGCTGATTTTACCACGTATTCAATCGAGACATCATCAGGGAAAACGCCGTCGTTGAGGACTTCGGCCTGAATGCGCAAACCCTCGATGAAGTCCTTCTCAGTCGAACCGAGGAGGTCAAGTTCCTGGCTCTCGACTTTATAACCTTCGGGCGCCTCCATACTGAACTGCGTCTCATCCATCGGCACGCTGAACCGCATATTTTTACATATCACCTTGATTTGTTCGCCTTCCTGCTCTATGCGAACAGGCAGCGCAGTAGCCGGGTCAACGTAGATAACAACACTTACCTGCGGGTGTTTTGCCTTGAAACCATACAGAATCTGTCCGTCAATTTCCTGCCTGCCGAGTTCTTCAACAACAAAACCGGGGCTGTTTTGAAGCCTTTTGATGATGTCCTTGAGGTGGTCGAGATAATTCGGCATCTGAGGTAAGCCCTTGAGGTCAATATAAGTCGCCTTCTTTTTTTGCGGGTCAAGCGTCAGAAGACGCATCATTCTTAAATCAATAATGCTGACTCCTTCCATACCTTCCATAGTCCGCCGCATTTTAGATCCCATAACCATATCGTGAATCACGGGCGTTTTACCTTCTTCGCCAGCAATAACGTCAAACTCCGCGGTATTAGCGTCCATAATCGGGCGGACAATATCCCCCCAGGCGCAGCACTTCTGCGCCCCTTCGCCTGCGAAATAATATATGGACAGGCCGGCTGCGATAAGGATTATCGCTGCGGCGGCCAATTGTGCTATTCTGTTTTTCATAACTAATCTCCAGAAATTCCTGCTTTTGTTGTTTTCGCTCGTTTTCCGGAGTTCGAATGCCTGCTGACGGACGATTTTGTCCATCACAGCAGTTTCAATATCTCGGCCTCTCAAATTGGCGCAGCTTTTAATGAGGCGATTGTGCAAAGTCATCATCTGCTCAAGCTCAGCCCGGCAGCCGGCACAACCTCTCAGGTGCAGCTCAACCGCTTCGATTTGCTGCGGTTCGAGCAAATCCTCGACGTAACCCGCTAACAACTCTCTGCATTGCTCGCAATTCATTTTTGCACCCCGCTTTCCTCGGCCCTTAGCATCTCACGCAGCTTGGAATACGCCCTCGAAAGTGATTTCGTAACAGTGCCTGTCGGGATATTCATCATTTGTGCCGCCTCTTTACAGGTGTACCCGCCGTAATACCGAAGCAGTATCAATTGCCGGTAGAAATCGTCCAGCCGGGCAACCGCCTTTGCCAGGGGCTGGTCTAAATCGGGACTCTCCTTCGACTGATTTTCTGCCGCCCGCTGAGCCAATTCCTGCTGTCTTTGCCGGTCGCGGAACTGCTCCTTGACCACGCGATTTGCAACGCCCAGCATCCAGGCAAAAAACGATTCCTGCTTTTTTAAACCGTTGAGGCCGAAATAACACCTTACAAGAACCTCTTGTGCAACCTCTTCAGCCAGCTCGCCATTACCCAGTTGTCCTGTCAAATGGCCTATTAGTGGCCTTTGATAACGCCGGACAAGATGCCTGAACTCGTCGGGATGACCATCAAGGCAACGCTGAACGAAAAATACATCATTTTCTGGCATTCAAAACTCCACACACAATAGAACCGGTTCATAAATATAGTGTCTGTCAGGCCTGTTTTGCGACAGGAAAATATAAAAAAGGCCGGGTTTTATCCGCCCGGCCTGTGAGTTTATCAGCTAATTTGATTCTATCGGTTAACCGGCTGTTCCATTTCCTTAAGCTGTTCCGTGTTTACGTCTTCTGCAGTCAGGTCGCCGAAAATGACCCTGTATTTTCCTTCCGAAATCTTCCATCGCATCAGCACCGCGTTAGCATCGCCGGCCGTAACATCTTTTCCGTAATACGCCGGGTCGTTGCCGTCCCTACCGAGTTTAGTATAGAACAAAACCGGCGCCTGCACCTTCATCATTTTTGCCGTCATCTGCTGCATTTGTTCATCGGTCGGCTTTGTTATCGCAGCGCCCAGTTTTTTCCCGTATGCCTCTGCGCTCTCCCTCGTTAAAGTCATCACATTCATCTGGCTGGGGTAATGACCATCCGCCATTTCAGCGAAAAGGCGTAATCCTTCAATGGCGCTTGCCTCATCCTGAGCCGGGAGTTTCATTTCCGCCATTATCTTGTAGTCGGAAGGGATATTTGGTTCGAATATGGCCGGCTCCAATTCCACACCCCACTCGAAATTATCCATAACCATCAACATTTTAATCGTGTCAGTGCCTGTCCCTATCTCAGTATCCATTTCAATTCTCACGGGGTATTCAGTTGCGACATCGACCCACGTCCGCCCGATGAAATTGTTGTAAACGCCTTTGACGGCAGGGGGGTTGACAACCTCAATACCCTTGACTTCAACGCCGTTGATTACGTCTTTGCCAAGCTCTTTGAGTGGGCCGGTCATAAACCTGGTTAAAGCGTCTCTCGGGTCCTGCATTTGATTTTTTGCCCTTGCTCGTGTCTCGTCCGTCATTGCCATTCGCATATATTTTTTCTCGGACGGCATCACAAGAATCATAGCGTTGCTATCGGCCGGGACATATATCTTCTGCATGACGTTGCCGTCAAGATAGGTTTCTATTCTGCTGCCGTAGTCCGACGAGATATACATTTTGGAATCGATTTGCTGACCCTTTTGCCCGACAGGTCCGCCTGATTGTTGAATGTGCATACTGCAAACGCACGTCTTTATCTGTGCCACTTTGTCTGCGATTTGTGTCCAGGCGCAGCACTTCTGTGCCCCTTCGCCTGCGAAATAGTAGATACCCGCCAGAACAGCGATGATTATCACCGCAGCGGCTGCTAATTTCATAATCGGACTTCTCATAATTATTCTCCCAATACTCGGCCCGTAAGCCGATTCAATTCGTGTTCTTTCCGCCAGCGCGTTATCGATTGCCTGATTGACTTTGGCGTCAAGCCCGGCGCTGGGCGCTGTTTTCAAATCCGCAATTAATTTTTTAATCTTTTCATCCGGTCTCATTTTTGCACCTCGCTGTTTAGTGCTGACCGCAATTTTTCAAGGCCGTAACGGTATCGGCCCATTACAGTATTGACTGAGACATTCTGCGATTCTGCTATCCGGGCAAATTTCAACCCGCCCTGAATGTGCAAAAGCACAACTTCCCTCTGCTCGTAAGGCAGTTCCCAAATCGCCCTGCTTAAAAGCCGGCTTTCCTCGCCGAAAATCGCTTCGCAATCGGGGCCGCCTGTTTTTGACGCAATCGGCGGGGTATCATCCAGCGGATTTTGCTGATGTCTCGAATTTGCCCTGATAGCGTTTCGGGCGGCGTTTGCCACACAGGTTGCTAAAAATCCCTTTAAACTCCCGGTAAGCCGAAATCTTCCGAGCTTGAGAAACGATACGAAAACGTCGTGCACAACGTCTTCGGCTGTTGATTTTTCTTTCAATAACGCCGCCGCCAGGGCTACAAGCTCGCTCTTATACTTCTCGTAAATCCGCCTGACCGCCCCGCAATCGCCGCGGTTAAACCGCCAGATAAGTAACTTATCTTCTAAATTCACTCTTCATTTCCCAAGGGTTTGACACTTGTCCGCCGCACACCGTCAGGCGTCCCTTACGGTAGGCGGAATCGACCATCAATTATACAACACCTGAGGGCGGTGTTTTAGTATGTTCGGGCAAATAAAAAAGGCCGGGGGAGGTTCGCCCGGCCTGTGTAGTGAGGTTTCCGGCCCCATTATATTCCGCCATCAAACATATAACGATTTGCGGAATTATCGTTTCTTATCGCCAGGTTCCATTTCTTAATTTGACCCGAATATCTACACTTCACAAAATAAGCTGATTGCTCATCAGACCAGACGGCTTTGCCGATAACTTCACAAGACGGCTTTCCCTTGCTCGTATCGAATTCGTCGTTCTGCTCTTTGACAAAATCGTCCGGCGCAAATTTTCGCATCTCGTTTGTGTCCCGGCTTAAATACGCATTATTGAACGCTCTAACAATGTCCTCCGGGGACATTTTGGCGTAAATGTCATTATCCGGCAGGATTTCCGGCTCACGTACCCAATCTATTTCCCGCAGGGGCTGCAGCTTGGAATCGTATATTCCGGTTAATACCAGCCGGCCCGCCGTGTTTTTCTTAGACAACCTTACGTTGAATTCCATCGGCGGAATCTCGATTTCATACGGAACAAACCAGCCGGGATATTCATCTTTCTTAAAAGGTTCGCCGATATTGATAATCTTAAGCCCGCCTAAGAATTCCTTCATTTGTTCTTTCATTTTTTCCATTCGCTGGTCATCATCCGAACCCGGCCAGAATTTCGCAAACTCATCCCAGTTTTTCTCAGAGCAGGCCTTGAAAAACGCTTCTGCGGCTTCTTTCGGGGTCATTTTTTGATACTTCTTGTTCTCATCATCGGGCAGAATTTTCATATTAGCAATTTCAAAATCTATTCCGCCCGTTATATTCCAGCGGTCGGGATGCATTTCGTCATCTCCGGGACGGACATATACACCGGGTTTCCAAACCGTCTTTTGGCCGTAAGAGTTAATAATTTCCAGCTCACAAGGAACTTTGAAGCCGTGTGCAACCCAGTTCTTCTGTAGCTCGGCGGGGCCGATTGAAATAATCCTGACAACACTAACCACCCCAAATTCTCTTTTTGCACATTCTTCAAGCATACCATTCTGAACCAACCCGGCTTTTTTATAGTCCTTGTCAACAAGCGCCTGGAAAAACTGGCGGACCGTTTCCGTTGCTGTCTGCTCATCGTTCATATCTCCCTGTGGCACACCGATAAGCTGATTAACCTGGTCGTAAACATATACATCCGCGGGAACTTCTTCTTTGAGTGAAAACATTTTTTCATCGATGGGAATGTTATAGTCGCAAAGCTCTGTTGTATTTTTAAGGACTTCGTTGTTATCCTTGATACTATACAACTCCACTCGAGTAATCAAATCCGTCGTCTGGTTGACGTAGTAAACTTCTTTCTTTGGTTCGCTCTTATAAATCGCAACTATGACAGCGGATTTTTGTTTGTCATTCGGCTTTTGTGTTTCTACTGTAACGTCGCCTGCCTTTTGGTCTTCGAGAAGTTTTTTCATAACTAATTTGGGCTGACACTGGTCAAGAATTCTCTGCATCCGGCCCTCAATCCGTTTGGTCTGGTAAATAAATAAACGATACTTGCTTTTGGCCCAGTGTTCCGTTTTTTCGGGTGTCCATACTATAAGCTTTATCCCATCTTCGGTTACAGGCAGGTAGTATCTTGCCTTTACGGGCCTTCCCTGCTGGTCCGATTTAATCCAGTATTCGCCAAGCAGACGGCCATCGGGGAAGAACTGCTTTACATGCAAAAAGCGGATATTATCGTATGCGTTGATTACTTGCTCGATTCCAAAGGCGGTGGGCATTGATTTATTGAAAACTGATACTGATATTACGATAGCAACGATTATAACCGCCGCGGCGGCTAATTTTGTTATTGGGTTTCTCATAATTATTCTCCCTAAATCAAGCAGGTCTCGCGGCTGTGTCTGCCGTGTTGCCTGCGATTTTAACGTTTGCACCGCCTGCGGATGCTCCTGCCGCCATTTTTCGAAATCGGGCGACGGTCTTTGCGAGCTGATTGCCTTAATGAGGATGTCGTCCAGCCAGTAATTATTTTCAGACGCTTTCATAATCCGCCTCTGTTACGCCAACGCGTTTCAACTGCTTTGATATTTTTCGTTTTGCCCTAATCAGCCGGCCGTGCACCGCCTGCAACGAAATACCCAGCACCCCGGCAATTTGCTCATAAGGGAGGTTATCATAATACCTCAGCACAATCGGCTCTCTGTCGCGCCGGCGAAGCTGCCAAACGATTCGCCTGACCTCGTCGCTGAATATGTTTTCTTCGCGTGGTGATTGCAAAGAAGGCAGACGGTGCACGTTTTTGTGGAATTCCTGCCTGTTCATTTGTTTAGCCACATTCTGGCATATCCCGGCCAGCCACGCTACGAACTTATCTTTACTTTTCAACTTTGACAGGTTCCGACAGGCAATGGCAAACGTTTCCTGTGCGGCATCCTCCGCGGCGTGAATGTTGCCCGTCGCCGAATACGCCAGAGCAACCATACTGCCATAGTATCGCCGATAGAGGGAGCCGAAGCTGTCGAGGCAGCCATTCTGCGCCCGTTCAACCAATTTGTCCTCTGTCGGCTGGTCAGTTGTTTCGCTCATTCTGCACCTGTCAAATTCAATCCTCTGCCAATATCAGCATCTATAGTATAGTGCAACCAGACCTGAAAATTGAGCGCAAAAAACCAATAAAAAAGGCTCCGGCAACGCCGAGGCGAGCGAGGCAAACGAGGCGATTTGTAACCCGGCCTTGATTTTGTAATACTATGTTTTCAATTAATCCTCATTTGCCGGATTGTGACGTGCGTTCCGGCAGCCCATACCATTGTTCGGCTAACTTTTGCTCGTTTTCAGCTCGTATGCCCTGTAAAGCAGTTCGAGATATTGCTCTTTTTCTTTGACCTGCTCGTGCACCTGTGCGAGCATTTTGTAATCTTTATATACTTTTTCGTCGCCGAAACTTTCATACAGCCCTTTAATCTTTGCCTCCGTCTCCTCGATTGCCTTCTCAATTTTTTCCGCCGGCCATATATTAAATTGCCTTAGTTCCGGCGGCGTTGTCTTCCTCGGTTTGTCCTGCTTTTGTGTTTTAGGTTTTGCGATTTGTGGATTTGCTTCCCGCGCCAGCGCCCTTTGCTCTAAGATTTCGGCATACTGACTGAATGAGCCGTTTATAAACTCGAATCTGCCCGCCGCCGTTTTGCCCGTCTCATCCGCGCCTAACACAATAAGCCGCTCGACCGTTCTGTCTAAAAAAAACCTGTCGTGACTTATGACGATGATTGTCCCCGCGAAGCCCCGAAGCGCATTTTCGAGCGCCTCGATGCTTGGTATATCGAGGTGATTTGTCGGCTCATCGAGTATAAGAATTTCCGGCCCGGACAAAACTAATTTGCATAGCGCCAGGCGGTTTCGCTCCCCGCCGCTGAGGTCCGCTACCTTCTTAAACGCATCGTCTTTGACAAACAGGAACGCCCCCAGGTGGCTGCGCATCTGTTCGGGCAGCATTTCAGGAATAACCAGCGTCGCCTCTTCGAGCACTGTATTTTCAGAATTCAGTTCTGCCCCTGCCTGGTCAAGATAGCCGACGGAAAGGGTTTTCTTAATCCCGATTGTCCCGGAGGTCGGCTCGATTTGTCCCAGGGCAAGTTTCAGCAGCGTTGTTTTGCCCATTCCGTTTGGCCCGATTATGCCCGTCCGCTGGCCTCTGAATATCTCGAAACTCATATCTTCAAACAGCGTCAGGTTGCCGAAGCTCTTCGTAAGATTTTTACATTCCACTACCGTATCGACTCGTTTGCCCTTGTCTTCCACCTCGGCAAACTTAAAACTAAGCTCTCTCGTGTGCTTTGGCTTTTCGAGAAAGTCAGGATTGTTTTTGAGAAGGGTTTCCAGCCGCGTTCTCCTGCCACGCGCAACATTTTTCGTTCCCTTGCGGTTTATGTTGCGCACAACAAAGTCGCGGGTTTTTTCGATGAATTCTACCCTCTGTTCATACTGGCGACCCAGCTCGATATCCCGCTTTTCCTTTTCCTGTCTGTAAGTGCTGTAATTGCCCGGATAAACATCCGCCCTGCGGTCCTTGATTTCCACAATTTTACAAACTAATCGGTCTAAAAGAAACCTGTCGTGGCTGACAATCAGCGCTGCCCCTTCGTAGTTTTTTAAGAATTTTTCAAGCCACAGCGTCGCGTCCCAGTCGAGATGGTTTGTTGGCTCATCAAGCAGCAGCAAATTCGCGTCTGCCAGCAGCACTTTCGCCAGTCCCAGCCGCGACAATTGCCCTCCGCTAAGCTGCGTCGTTTTTAATGCGTAATGCTTTTCCTCTAAGCCCAGCCCCGCGGCGATTTCCTTTATCCTCGTTTCATACCTGTAGCCGCCCATAATTTCAAACTCACCGCTCAGCCGGCCGTATTGCTCCATCGCGGCCTTTAATTCGCTCCCCGATAGCCCGCTTAGATTATGGGCCGTGTCGTGCATCCTTTTTTGCAGGTCAAGTATTCCCTGTGCTGTTGTGTGCAGCTCTTCGAGAACGGTCTTCCCCCCGCTAAAAACCGGCTCCTGCGGCAGGTATCCGATTCGCAATCCTTTCCTTTGATGAATCTGTCCTGCGTCAGGCGGCAGCTCACCGAGAATCATTTTCAAAAGCGTGGTTTTTCCGCACCCGTTTGGCCCGACAAGCCCGACCTTCTCGGCGGGGTAGATTTTCAAATCCAGCCGGTCAAAAATCACCTGCGCCCTGAATGACCTGTGTATTTCTTTTAATGTTACTATCGGCATTGAAACATTATACAGGATTTTTGCTCATCCCGCCAAACTGTCCTGCGTAGCGAAGTAGGAAGGCGGATTGATAATTGACAGTAAGTGCGGGAGGATTAAAGCATTTATGATCTGCGATTTGTAATTTATTCGCGTATTTCAGAAGAAATAAGATTGGGGGCATAGGAGTTCGTGTATTCGAAGGTAGTTGGCTCATTTGTCTACATTTAAGTACCATCCTTCACCAAGAACCCTATCATAATGGTGTTCTCTCTTATCAATAAGATTCCCATATAGAAAATTCATCAAGCCAATATGTAACCACTCGATCTTGAGTTGATCTTCTCGTGATAGATTCTCTTTGATTTTAAGGTGACAACCATCATCAGCATAAACAAGAACGCCTTCATCCAGCAAATTTATGAACAGCCATGATGGCCAAAAACCGCCCATACCGGTCCCATCCCAATAAAGGCTGGAAACCAAACGGTCTTTTTTAAAAGTTATCAGAGGATTCTCAATAAGGCGACTGGAGACAAGCCGTTGTCGGTTGAGAGCCGAAAGAACGAGTTCCTTTTGCTCGGCAGTAATCTCTTCTGGCGAAGTATAATTTGCTATACATCGCAGAAATTCTTGACCGAGCTCTTGCTTAAGAAAGGGATAGACAATAGTTGGTGTGAACGCGATACTTTCTTTTTCCTTCTCTGTGGCATGGTCTCCTTGTTTGGCTATACGGATAAGTTCCGACCAATCCTCTATATCAACTTCGGTTATTTTCAGAGGCCTTGAATAAAGAGGAAGAAATTCATTAGTCGTATATATGTAGTTGTACCATGTTCTTCTGTGACAATGACTGAATTTTACAAGAGATAAGGAGTCATCAATAAAAGTCCTCTGGAATCCGTAGTGCCGTAACGTCTTTTGTATATCCGGAGGAACCTCCTTTTGTCGGTGTCCGGAAATCATATGTATTTCTGTAGGAAAGAATGGATAGGTTATTATTTCTTTGAACGACTGATTGAGTAGGCGACTCGCGATATTTTCAAGTTCAATCTTTGTTTGACCTTTCAGAAACGAACTGGGATCGCTTGGAGTTCCTTTAAGCATAATTTTCGATCCGATGGATGCTCCGAAAGACGAAAGCAATGCAGAAAGAACAAAAGTTATTGCCGGGAAGAAAGCACGGAACCGATACCGTCTCCATAAGACGAAAATAGCAACAACATTGGCGAGCGCAAGGGCAACTAGAGCCAGAGAAAGTACCATCTCAGATAGAAGGATAATGCCAAACTCAAATTTGCTGAAGGCAATCGTCGCAGCCAAAAGAAGTCCGGCTGCGATGAAGTTAAGTGTGATTAGGTTTTTCATTTCTTCGGCCTAACTTAATAATATACAAACAATTTATACTTATTTTATGCTGACATTAAAATAATAGCAATAAGGTGGAATCCGCCCGGGCGAAAGCCCCCGCGGCGATTGAGTGGGAAAATAAGGATTTGTAATCTATATTACGTTTGAAGCTCTTCCAGCTTTTGCCAGCGGGCGTATGCGGTTTCAAGTTGTTTATCTAATTCTTTCAGTCGTGCCGTTACGCCTGCGATATCCTCGCGCTTTTTGTAAAAATCAGCACTTGCCATTGCGTCGTGCAATTGCTGTCGTTCCGTTTCCAGTTTTTCAATCAGCTTCGGTATCGCCTCAAGCTCCTTTTTTTCCTTGAATGACAATTTACGCGGTTTGTCGGCTGTTTTCGTTCCTAATGGGATATTCCGTGATTTTTGCTTTGTCTCGTCGAAACGAGACGCCGCTGCGAGCGATTGTTTAATAACCACATCGCTCTCGCTCTGCCTGAGCCAGTCATCATAGCCGCCGACGTATTCCTTAACAATTCCATTACCTTCAAGCGCCATCGTGCTTGTAACCACGTTATTTAGGAATTCACGGTCATGACTTACTAACAGCACCGTTCCGGGATAATTCAGCAAAAATTCTTCAAGCAGGTCCAATGTTTCAATATCGAGGTCATTTGTCGGCTCATCGAGCACCAATACGTTTGACGGCCGCATAAATAGCCGTGCAAGCAGCAGCCGGTTACGTTCACCGCCCGAAAGGTTGGCCACGGCGTTGCGGGATTGAATCGGCGTAAATAAGAAGTCCTCCAGATAGCCGATTATATGTCGGGGCTTGCCGTTGATGATGACGGTGTCGCTTCCGTCGGCGATATTGTCATATACGGATTTCTCGTCATCGAGCTGGGCGTGCAGTTGGTCGAAATATGCGATATCGAGATTCGTCCCGTGGCGCACGCTGCCTTTCTGTGCCACAAGTTCTTTCAGCAGGACTGTAAGCAGCGTAGTTTTCCCTGAGCCGTTAGGCCCAATTATGCCGATTTTGTCCCCCCGCATAATCGTCGTGGAAAAGCCGCTGATGATTAGCTTTTCGGGCGTATAGCCAAACGAAATCTCCTGCGCGTCAATAACAAGATTGCCCGACAGTTTAGCATTCTGCGAACGCATACGGACTGCCCCGGTTAGCTCTTTACGGTTTTTTCTCTCCTCCCGCATTTTCTTGAGGACTCGCACTCGTCCTTCATTGCGCGTGCGCCGCGCCTTTATGCCCTTGCGTATCCAGACCTCTTCACTGGCCAGCTTTTTATCGAAAAGAGCGTTTCCAATTGCTTCCACCTCCATCGCCGTCTGTTTGCGCTTCAGGTAGGTTTCGTAATCGCAGTAATAGTTTGTCAGTTGCCCGCGGTCTAATTCGATAATGCGCGTCGCCAGTTTCCTCACGAATGCCCTGTCATGGCTGACGAACATCATCGCCCCGTTATATTGCGACAGGAATTCCTCTAACCACGTGATGGCTTCGATATCGAGATGATTTGTCGGCTCATCTAACAGCAGCATATCCGGCTCACGCACGATTGCCTGCGCCAGCAGCACTCGCCGTTTCATCCCCGCCGATAAGCTCTCGACTTCCGCGTCGATGTCTAATTTTATCTTCTCGACTATCATTTCAACAAAACGGTTCAACTGCCATCCGCCTTCGATGTCCAATGCGTGCTGGATTTTGTCTAACTGCTTCAGCAAACCCTTGTTTTCCGGCTCAGCTCCGACGCGATGGCTCAGCAAATGATATTCGGCCAGGAGCTTGCCTCGCGGGCCTAAGCCCTCGGATACCACGTCGAATACCGTCCCTTTCAGACCCTCAGGGACGTTCTGCGTCAGGCAGGCAAAGGAAAACCAAGGCCCTTTTGAAATAACGCCGCTTTCGGGTTCGAGCTCTCCGCAAATTAGCTTTATAAGCGTCGATTTGCCGACGCCGTTTCGGCCAAGAAGACATATATGCTCACCTCGCTCGACCTGAAAGGTTATATGTTCGAGCACCGGCTGCCCGCCAAACCCAACGCTAACATCCTGCATTCCTATTAATGCCATATCCCCTATTGTATCCAAAACTGCCTTTTCTCATACTACGTTTTCAATTAATCCGCCGTCTGTTTCGGCGGATTTGGTTATTGTAAAAAGATTCGGTTTGGGTAGAATTGAGGGAAATAAGAACTAAATATAGCGAAAGTTGTCCATAGATTAACAATATGGGTAAATATTACATATGAACCAAGAGGATAGACAAGGACTCAAAAGATTGGCCGAAATGTCCGCAGATGAATACGTCCCCGGCATCGGCCACAAACCAATTAAGCTTATGCCTACCTTTCACCCTGCCTACCTGCTGCGGAATTACTCGGAAGACAACCGCAGAAAGGTCTGGGAAGATATGAAAAA
>JBELAA010000310.1:0-2241 GCA_049509315.1 Sedimentisphaerales bacterium
CCCATTTTCAACACAATCCTCTATCTCCAACCACTTCGCCGCCGATTCTCTGAGCTTGCTCCGGTCTGATTTGACAAAGGCTTTGAGTTTCATCATAGACACCGCTATTCGGGGATAATGAGTTTGGTGCCCGGGGTGAGGCGGTTGGGGTCGGGGAGTTGAGCGCGGTTGGCGTTGAGGATTTTGGGCCATTGGCGCTGGGAGCCATAGTATTGCTGGGATATGCCTGAAAGCGTGTCGCCTTTCTGGACGATGTGGAATCTGACCGATTGTTCGTTGACGGGAGCGTTCGGTTCGGGGGGTTGAGGGGCGGCTGTTACGGGAGCGGGGGTGATAGCGGGCCGTTCGACCGGGCTCACGGCTGGTCTGGCTGAGGCGTTTTGGAGGGCCCTTGATTCGGTGCTTAATTTGGGCGAGGTGCAAAGCCAGACGACAGCGGCTGTAACCAGCAGCAGGCCGATACCTAATCCGATTTTAAAGTCCTTGTGCATTGTAACAACGACCAAAACCCCCGGTAATCCGCCTGCGGCGGATAAAAACCGGGGGCTAAATATTTATGATGAGCGAATTTTAGAACATCTAACATAACAAAAAAAACACAGATTGACACTGTTTTCCGCCACAGGCGGACGAGTTTTTTCCACGAAGGAAGCACGAAGGGTTAACCACCCCCCGCCGTTTTGTTACGCCCCGTCCCGAAAATCAGGACTCCGCCAGGCTACGCAAATAGAAGATGCGAGGACTGGCGCGCGGGGGGCTTAGAACGCTGAGAGCGCAGAGAATTTTAAAGAAAGAACCCGGGTGAAACTCGGGGCTGACGTTTTTGGGCGGGGGTATTAGGCAGTTGCGAATACAAATATAAGCATTCTCCTAATTTACAGAAAATCAATAAAGGGTATGCTTTTAGTCGTTGCAAGCATTGAAGTGTTAGCTCTCTTAAATACGAAAAGTATAAACGAGTCACCAAATCACCCTCCTCCATAGCGGGGCTTGACAGCGATACAAGAGGTACCGCTGTCAAGCCATCCTTCCTGAGCCGCGAAGACGGGGGCGGGTGTAAAAGATAAAAATGCGAAGTTCGGAGCGCAGTGAGATAGAGCAATTAAAGAAATTGTTTTTTTAAGGGGTTTAACTATGCTGGTGTTAAGCAGACACAAAGACGAATCGATTATGGTCGGCGACAACATCGAGATTATGATTGTCGACATACAGCACAACAAGATTCAATTAGGAATAAATGCCCCCAAGAGAGTGCCGGTTTACCGCAAGGAAATATACGGGCGTATATGCGATGAAAGAACCGGCAGGCGCACCGTTGACCATTTCTCCCGCAGCGCCGGTAACGCAGTGGCTGTGGGCACATAATGCGCACATAATTGATATGCCGCTACGGCATAGCTGTCGGGGGATGCACCCCCACTAAACATCTGGGAAAATAGGTAATTGAGAAGGGCAACATAAGGATTTTGCCTATTTTGCCGGGCGGCTATTTTATAATAAGATAAAACTGAAAATAGGTAATAATTAATAAGCGAGATTGAACAATATTACAGGCAAATGGACAGGGATGGGGTTTTAGAAAGGGCTGAAACAATGGAGCAGGGAAAATTGACGCCGTGGTATGTATTACATTCGCCTGAAATCGGCAGGCCTTTTCAGAATTTTTACGACGCCTGCCAAAAAGAAGGCGTGTTAGACAAAAGGACAAAGGAATTACTGATGCTGTCGCTTGCCTCGGCTTTCCGCTGTCCGCATTGTGTCGAATCGCATATAAAGATCGCCCTTGAGGCAGGCGTTTCCAAAGAGGAGATTACCGAGGCGCTGCTTATTACAGCCGTCGAAGGCGCAGGCACCCAGCTTAACTGGGCAAGAGAAATATACCTCAAATACTTAGGCACAAACGACAAAACGTAACTGCTGAAAACTATAAAATGGTACCGGCGAAATCGAATTTTCTGCCAGCTATTTTTGCCTGTAAGCAAGCATCGCTGCTTCGAGAACTTCCTTAACGCTTGTTTTATGCTTTTGGGCGGCACGGGCACAGTCGGCGAATTCTGGTTTGACGTTGACGATTTTACCCGCCCATTTGCCGACTTTTATTTTGAGCTCGCCGAATTTCGTTGATACGCCGACAAATTCCCTCGCCAGCTTGCTTCTCTGCATAATCTGCCTTCTGATGCCGAAGGTCAGCCCCGCCTCGAAAATGATTTGCTCGATTTTGCCGATTTCGGCAACCCCGCA
>JBELAA010000311.1:0-2236 GCA_049509315.1 Sedimentisphaerales bacterium
CCGGAAACCAGGGACATCAAAAACCTCGATGACCCGGCGACGACTCTTTTGCACGCAAAGATTGTGCGAAAAAAGACACTGCTGAAAAAGCTTTATTCCGATTTTTACAAACAATTCAGAAGTGCAATAAATCAGCCGGATAACAAAGTGCTTGTGGAGCTGGTCATCGGCAAATTCGGCCTGCCAGCGCCTTTTCCGCTTGCGCTGGGCAGAGGTATCCGCGCGAAAATCCTGCTGCTCATAAACCTCGCCCTGATAGCGATTTCGAAGGGGCTGTTCTCATATCAAATAGCCGTTATCGCCAAACCGCTTCCGACGCTGGAACATCTGCTCGACGACGCGTTTAACACAGGAAGCAGGAAATTGAGAATTGGGGATTAAGAATGAGAAAAAGTAAAGAAGTTCTGAATTCTAAATTCTCAATTCTGCATTGGAGGGCATTGCTGCCTGTGCTGGTTTTCTGCTGGCCTTTTTTGTATCTTTTTAACGTAATTTTGCCGTGGGGGGGGCAATACCTTGCGATAGGCAACGATTTCATTTCGTTATACTACCGGTATAAAATTTATTTACTGGCCAATCTTGCAAGGTTTCATTTGCCGCTGTGGTCGCCTGCGGAGGGCGCTGGTTTTGTATTTTACACAAACCCGTTCGCCCAGGCGTTCTATCCTTTGAATGTGCTGCTGGTGATATGGTATAAAATTTTCGGCGGTTACAACGCTATTGACCACCAGCTCTTCACGGTCTTCGGGATTTCAATATTTGCGATTGGCTTGTTTATATGGTTGAAATCGATTAACAGGAAGACGAGCGCCGTGCTTTTCGCGACTCTGGTGATGTCGGTAAGCTTCAAGGTTACGGAAATTATCCGGTTTCCGAACGCCGTTCATACCGCGGCCTGGTATCCCTGGATTCTTTACGCGGTTACGGCGGTTTTCTTCAGTAAGTCGATGCGTGCTGCGGCCGGTTTCGGGGCATTGCTTTGCTTTTCGTTTATATGTTTGTGCACCGGCGGCTATCCGTATTACACCTACTACAGCCAGTTTTTATTGGGGCCGTATCTGCTGGTATTGTTAATAAAACCGCTGAGGGTTCGGCTGATTGGTCCAGAGCCGGTAAACTGGAAACGCGCTTTGATTGTTCTGACTTTTGCGGCCGTCTTCGCCGGAGTTTTATGCGGCCCGTATATTCTCGGCGTTAAAAATCTTATGGCCCAGACGACGGACCGCGGCGGGAGGGACTTCACGTATTCGACGTCTCACATTTTCAATATCAGGGACACGGCCGGCTCGCTGGTTTATCCGCCGGCGGCCAGCACCGAAGGGTGGTATTTTTTCAGCGTTACGGCCTTGTTGATTGTCCTTTTGTATCTTTTCCTCGGTCGCCGTAAGATTCAGAATGTCGATGAAAGTTCCCATTTTGCGCCGGGCGGGGATGCGATTGCCAAATTTTTCCTGCTCGGCTGGATTGCGACAGTGGCTTATATCGGTTTTGCAGGCGAATCATATCTGTTCAAGGCGCTGTGGAAATATATGCCCGGTTTTTCAAGTTTACGCGTCTGGGGAAGGATTAATATAGTTCTTGTTCCCCTTATTGCGTGGCTTTTATCGCTGGCATACGCATGGTTCGAGGAAACTCTGCACGGCAGCGGTAGTGCTGAAGATAATAAGAGGTCGCGTGTAGTTCTGCCGGTTATGGTTTTGTCGGGAGCATACGCCTTGATACTGGGCGTCCAGCTTTATTTTTATCTAAACGACGTGCAGAATGGGCTGTGGAAGCAATATTTTAACGCTTTGTCGCCAAACAAAATATGGTTTATAGTTTACGGAGCCATAGCGGCGTCGGTGATTATGCTGCTTGTTATTCTCGGCAGCCGGAAAAAATTGTATAAAAGCAGTTACTTGAAAGTCGTTACTGCAATCCTGATACTGCTTGCGGTTATCGAAATGCGGCATACCGCGATTCATATATGGACACAGCAGAGGCAATGGGGTGCCGAACGCTTTAAGCCGGATATGTCGCAAATAAACGAGATGTCTTTCCGGCTCAACAGAATCGACCAGAATTTTACCCTTCCATTAGACCCGGTTTTTAGCGCCGGGATAGTTGATAACTGGTATTTTGACAGGTACGTCAAGTTTCTTAAAAAAACCGAAAACGAGCTTGATGCCAGAAGAATTCTGCTTGGCGTTCGCGGCGGCAACAGGATATTCTTCTCCGAATCGATTCAACACCCCGA
>JBELAA010000312.1:0-4322 GCA_049509315.1 Sedimentisphaerales bacterium
ATACCAGCGCTTTCGACTAAAGGCCCAAGCACCTTCTCAAACCTTATTTTAAGGTCTTCCTCTGTCTTGGCTTCACGTAGTATCTTCCTTGCCGCTTCAACAAGCTTGTCAGCGATACTTGCCAGCGATACCTGTTCTTTTGAATGCCCGTCTGTTTGTTTCATATTTAGCGCCTCAAGCCATAATTTCCCGACCCCACAATACCCCAGTTTTTGTCTTTCGTCAATAATTCAACCAATTTAGCCCCCCGATTTATCGGGCGGGTTACTTTCTTAAAATTCGTGAAATCCGTGGTTAATACCATTCCCCCGCCCTTTTTCAACAGCTAAAAATCCGCGTAATCTGCGTTTAAAAATCGTCAATCCGCAATCGCAAATCGGAAATCCTAAACAGGAAACCTTCGTGTTTCTTCGCGGCCTTCGTGGTGAAAACTCTTAAAATAAAAAAAACTTGGTGTCTTGGTCTCGCTAAGGCGAGACTCCGCCAAGAGCTTCGTGGTAAAAAAAATATTTTTTTTAATCAAATTCTTTTATCGGACCTTCCGCTGACGTTATCAGTATGACCTTCGCTGCTTTTACAGGGCCATAACTTACCCCAATTTACCATCCCCCCCAAACCCCTTAAGTATCCTATACTTTCAACGATAATGCCTTTTGTAAGCTCATTACGTGCCCGTAGCACGTTTAATCATAAAATCCCGACGTATCGGGATGGAAGAGAGCTGAGGATTTGGTGCAATAGCTTTTAAGGAGTCAGGAATATGTTAGCTATTAAAAACAACATCATGGCGGCAAATGCTGCTCGCCACTTGGGCCAAAGCTATGACGCACTGGCCCAGTCGGTAGAGAGGTTGTCGTCGGGCCTGCGTATTAACACAGCCAAGGATGATGCAGCAGGCCTGGCCGTCCGCGAGTTGATGCGGGCGGACATCGCAGTGTTGCAGCAGGGTGCACGTAACGCCCAGGACGGTATCAGTTTGCTGCAGACGGCAGAGGGTGGTATGCAGAACGTAGATAACCTTCTTGTCCGTATGAAACAGTTGGCAGAGCAGGCATCGACGGGCACATATTCGTCCGCTCAACGGTCGATTATGGATACCGAATTCGATACTCTCAGAACAGAAATCACCCGTATAGCGGGTTCCGCCAAGTTTAACGGCACAAGCTTGCTCAACAGCGCCACCGGCAGCGTAGCGGTCAATTTCGGAACTTCCAACGACCAGCTTTCGGTCAGTATGAAGGATATGACCGCCACCGGGTTATCCATTAGCGCGCTGAAAATCAACACCGCGGCAAGCGCCCAGGCGGCCCTGACATCCCTTGACACGGCAATCGGCACAGCGACAACCGCCCGTGCAGATTTCGGCGCCAAGATGAATCGTCTGTCAACAACGGTCGAGGTGCTCGGTATTCAGGCCGAAAACCTGATGACAGCAGAATCGCGTATATCAGACGTCGATGCGGCCACCGAAATGGCAGCAATGACGAGGAACCAGGTACTAGCGCAAGCCGGCGTATCGATGTTGGCACAGGCCAATACGATGCCGCAAATGGCGTTGACACTGCTGAGATAATTAGCATAGCAGGTCGGTCGGCCTTTGGCCGACGGAGCAGTTGAGAAGATGAACATTTGAACAGTAGAAAAGACGTGCAGGAAGCATGCTCAACTGCGGTTAACTGTTCTACTGTTCAAAAACACAGCTTATTAAACGGGGGAGGCGGCTCACAATAGTCGCCTCCCCATTAGTTAAACCAGTTATTATCAATGTTAGTAATTCGCTGAAAAATTAAAGTATGAAATCACAGGCCTCAGGTTGTGATTTAAAATAAGGGAGAGCGATATGAACGGAGTCGAGATATACAAAGAGCACGCCGTAAGCACACAAAGCAAAGGCCGTCTGATAGTAATGCTTTATGACGGCGCAATCAAATTTATGAAACTCGCCATAAAAGAGACAGAGGCGGGCAATGTGGCCGAAAAAGGGAAATACATCGTCAAGGCACAGGACATAATCAACGAGCTTAACGCGGTCCTCGATATGGACGCCGGGGGCGAGGTTGCCTCGAATTTACGCGGGCTTTACCTGTTTATGAGCAGGCGGCTTAACGAAGCCAACATCAAAAAAGACCCGAATATAATCCGCGAAGTCATAAAGCTTATGGAAGAGCTTAACCAGAGCTGGAAGGCAATTGCGGGGTAAGGTTTTTAGACGCAGATTAACGCACCACGAAGTTACCAAGTCACGAAGTGGACACGAAGGGTTTCGGCCAGTGATGCGTTCTCAACGCGGCCTTTGCTCTCCCTAAGGGATGCGCAAGGCCCGCATTTCGTCCACTGAGCCGACTACGTTGGCTCCCGGCGATATCGCCGATACCGGCCGACACTAATAAATTAAGCCGAGCAAAATACACGGATTTTCTACTGCTCAAATGATCTTCTGCTCTACTTTCTAATTTCCCGTGACGGGCGGTCAAGGCCCTACTTCCTTCGGGGAATTATTCTCGCTAAGGCGAGACTTCGCTGCGTTTCGCGGAACGAAACTTCGCAAGGCTGCGTATGGCGGCCAAGGATTTACCGAGTGATCGTTTAGATTTTTATCATAAATAGGTGACAGTGGGGCTGTTGAAAAAGTCCCTGATTTCCGATAGTATTGTAAAGCAAATGTTAACGGAATCCAAGAGCTTCAGTACATAACATGGAGGTCAAGTCGTGGTAGGCAATCAAACCCGGTGGCAAGAAGATTTATTTGTGGCAGGCCCGCTTTCCTCACTGATTCCAGAAGGTCATATTCTCAAACGAGTAGGCAATATCCTTGACTTATCCTGGCTGCGCAAGGAGGTCTCGGAGGTTTACTGCGAGTCGAACGGTCGTCCGAGCATTGATCCGGAATCGGCGATACGGCTGATGCTGGCCGGTTTTTTCCAGGGTATTGTTCACGACCGCAAGCTGATGCGTGAAGCGCAGGTAAATCTTGCGATTCGCTGGTTTGCAGGCTATCGGCTGCAAGATAAGCTGTCCGACCACAGCAGTCTTACAAGAATACGTCAACGCTGGGGGCCGGATTTATTCAAGCGTATTTTCCAGCGAACGGTTGGACAATGTATAAAAGCGGGTTTGGTCAGCGGCGAGACGGTTCATATTGATGCGACGCTTATCAGGGCTGACGTCAGTTGGGAGAGTTTGACGGATAAGTATGCCCAGAGGGTTATAGAAGACAATCAGACCGAGCAAATAGAGACAAGCAACACCGGCAGGCCTAAGAAGCGAAGCACAACTGACCCTGATGCGACTATGACCACGTCCTGCCGGGCAATATCGGATGGAGCCGTGTTTCAAGCAGCACACGGCAGTAGATGATGATTATGGGGTTATTCTGGACGTAGAGACAACTACAGGCGAGGCAAGCGAAGGCAAAGAGCTTCTGGGACAGATAAATCGAATCGAGCAGGCGACAGGCAATAAGGTGCAGACCGTAACGGCGGATGCGGCTTACGCGCATAGCAAAAACTACACAATTTTGGAAAAACGCGGTATAGAAGCGATAATCCCGCCCCAGCGCCAACAAAAAAGTCCGCAGCGAATTCCTGTCAATCGCTTTAAATATGACGGCAAGCACCGGATTGTCCGCTGCCCCGCGGGAAAGATTTTGGAGCGTTCCTGCCGGACCGATAAGGGATGGTTTTACAAGGCGTCTGCGAAGGATTGTGCCGAATGTCCCCTGCGTGAGCGATGCGTCAGCCCGACAGCCAGATCGAGAACGGTTTTAATCTGTTTCGGCTATGAATCGCTGCTTAGGGTCAGGAGAAGGTACAGGATGAGAGACGATGATTTTGTTAATGCGGGTAGAAGGCATTCACGGAGAAGCCAAGACCCAACACGGGTTGAGACGTGCCGTTCGCAGGGGATTAGCGAATGTGTCTATACAGGTGCATTTGACTGCCACAGTAATGAACCTGAAACGCCGCGAGGCGTTTCTTTGTTTGCTTTTTATCCGCTTAGGGGACAAAAATAGACGCCTGGTTGCTTCAGGACGGATAGAATTATCCTTTAATCGAATTTTGTCGCGATGGCGGAAAGATTTTACAGTTTTGAAAATAGCCGCTTGAAGGAGATATTTACGCGACTTTTTCAACAGCCCCGCAGGCCCTAATTGTTACCACCGCAATAACGGCAGGCAGTTATCATAACCTGGCACTGCGCAAAGATGGCTCGATAATCGGCTGGGGCCGCAATGATTACGGTCAGGCGACGCCTCCGGTACAAACTGGATTTGTGGCAATTGCAGCGGGTGAATATCACAACCCTGCTATTTTAGCGACCTG
>JBELAA010000313.1:0-2205 GCA_049509315.1 Sedimentisphaerales bacterium
GCCGTCAGAAAGTTATTGAAAAACTCCCGCTTCAGGGCCGCGTGGGACAATTTCAAGCTTAACGTCCCCGTATTCGGCCGGCTTAACCGGATGATTGTCATATCGCACTGGACCAGGACCTTCGCGATGCTGACTTCAGTCGGGGTGTCGGTCATAAAGGCGCTGGAAATGGCGAACCTTGTTGCCCACAATTACAGAATAACTGAGATAACCAACGAGCTGACAAGGTCTATACAAGGGGGCGGCTCGATAGCGGGGTCGCTTAAAAAGTATGATGTTTTCCCGCCCGTCATTGTTCAGATGGCCTCGTCGGGTGAAGAGGTCGGCGAATTGCCCGCGATGCTGATAAAAGGCGCGGAACTGCTGGATAGGGACATCGAGCGGTCGATAAACTCGCTGCTTGTGAAACTTGAGCCGGCGCTGACGCTGATGATGGGTCTTATCGTCGGCTTTATCCTGATAGGCGCATACCTACCTATGTTCGATTATATGAACCATTTGAAATAGCGTTTGGTCTCATAACTGATTTTGGCGGGAATAAATTTTTTACAGGCGTTGTAATTTTATTAGCAATTTTAGTTAAGCCGGGTGTGTTCCGTGACGAATAAGAGGCAGTTGAAATGAGATTTTATGCCTAATTTCTTTAAGGAGAAACAGATGCGGAGTAGAAAAGGGTTAACGTTAATAGAACTGCTGATTGTGGTCATAATTCTTGGCGCTTTGGCGGCCATTGCGATACCAAGAATTACCACCAGCTCGTACACGGCCAAAGTAAACGCGTGCACGACCAACATCGATACGCAAAATACAGCGATTGAGATGTATAACATAGACCACAGCGCGTGGCCCAGTGCGTTAGCCGACGTCGATACCAATACAGCTTATTTCCCGGATGGGGCGCCGACCTGTCCGTTCGGCACTGCGTATACCTGGAATGCGACGACCCACAGGGTTGTTCCTCACACTCATTAAGCGATAGCCAGGCGCTTTGAGAACAGAAGTTCCGGGATGGCTGCGAACAGTCCGACTCGAGGGCGAGTCGAGGCAGGTCGACGGCCATCCCGTTTTTTTAATTGATGGTTCGTCGCCGTGCCGGCGACGGCTAAACAACAAAATGACTTGGAAAAAAACAGGATATAGCTTGATGGAGGTCATCATAATCGTCCTGATTCTGGGCGCTTTGACGCTTATCGCGGTGCCCCGGCTGGATTTAGGCGCCCTGCACCACCAGCAGGCCTGGACGGTCGCCAAAACACTCGTTACCGACCTTCGCCGAACCCGAACGCTGGCGATTGTCAACGCCGCGACGAATACCACGGGATTTTCGCTGAGAATAAACGGCTCGAACTATCAAATCATCAATGACTCCAATAGCACGACTGTAGATTCACTAACGATTGACTCGCCTATAAGCTGTGGAGGCGATACCCAGTTTCTTTTTGGGCCTTTGGGGAATCTGCGTTCCGGCAGCGGGACGGGGCTTACCGTCTCATCACAAGGCAAGACATACACAATTTCAGTTGTGTCGGCTACAGGTATCATAAAATGCACCAATTAAGAAAGCAAAAGGCAGAAGCCAAAAGGCACAAGGGGCTGAGTATCATCGAGGTTGCGATGGCCTCGGCTTTATTGATTGTGGCGATGGTCCCGATTCTCAGGTCACTGACAAAAGCGAATATGTATTCAGCGGAGGTCGCGGAAAAAACTCAGTCACTTATTCTTGCGCAGAAGAAACTCGACGAAATAAAAGCCAGCGCGGTCTATCATTACTCGGATTCCTTTACAGCCAACGATACAGTTCTTTCCGGCTCATATCTTTGCGATGTTACAGACGACGGTAACGCGACTCTCAGGACAATAACTGTTTCAGTTGGTTTAGACGAAAACGGCGACGGCGTCCTCAACTCCGGTGAGTACGAGGTTACTTTGGCCACAAAGATAGCAAAAAGGTGGTAGGTTTATCGGACGTTGATTTGCTGATTATTGATTATTTTCTTATAGCGGCGGCACTCATAAATCATCAATAAATCATTCACCAGTTATCAATTATCCCCCTTCAATTTTATGCCGAAAACACGGTAAGCAACAGGAACATTATGCGCGAAAAGAGATGAGTGAGACATATATAAAAACTCGCTGTTACAGTGCCCGGCTTCCCCTTAGAACCTCGCTGAGGCGAGCGGTTACTCTTATGGAGCTGGTCAT
>JBELAA010000314.1:0-2192 GCA_049509315.1 Sedimentisphaerales bacterium
ATAAAGCCGATTTATATAAGTTTCGACGACCTTGTCGAAGCCGATTTCAATGACCTTTTGCCTTTCGGCCTGACCGAGCAGGATAAAAGGCAGCTTGCCGCCGATAAGCCCAAACACTGCCCGAGCGCCACGCCGTTTTATCTTTTACGCAGTATCTCGATGACCGCGCCTGTCTTCTGGGGCAAACACGGCCTCGAATATCAGATTCCGAAATCCCAGCAGAACCTCCTCATTGCCGCTGGCCGATACGTCGTCTACAAAAAACGGGGTGAAATTTTGAATGCACTTGGCTGGCAATAGTAAACCGGCGATTTAAAGTTTGAACTGTTCGGCGGCGAGTTTGGTTATGTGGTCGGCGATTGCAAGTGAGGCGGTGGCGGCGGGGGAGGGGGCGTTGAGAACGTGAATCCCTGCGTGCCGGGATTCAATCACAAAATCGTCAATTGGTCTGCCGTCTGAGCCGACGGCTTGTGCGCGGACGCCTGAGTTGCCGGGGGTCAGGTCGGCTTTCTGAATTGAGGGAACAAGCCGTTGTAGTTGTTTCACAAACAGGGTTTTTGAAAAGGCCCTGACGTATTCGCCTAAGCCGTATCGCCAGTTTTTGAAAAACAATTTCAGCGTGCCGGGATAGGTGAGCGATTCCCAGGCATCTTGCAAATTGAAATCAAGTTTGCCATAGCCCTCGCGTTTGAAGGAGAATACGGCGTTTGGGCCGCACTCGACGCCGCCTTTGATTTCCCGCGTAAAATGCACGCCCAAAAAAGGGAACTGCGGGTCGGGCACGGGGTAAATGAGGTTTTTCACCTTGCCCCGTGCCGCGATATTGAGGTCATAATAATCGCCGCGGAAGGGAACGATTCGCATTTTGGTATCTATGCCGTCTAATCGGGCGATTCTGTCGCTTTGAAGGCCGGCGCAGTTGATAATAAATCGCGTCGAGACGACTCCCTGGTTTGTTAAAACGCTCGTCTGGCCGGCTTGTTTCTCGAATTTGACAACCTTATGCGAAGTCAGGATTTTATTATTTGGGTTTTGTTTTTGTATCAATTCAGCCAGTTTATTCGCGACTGCCACGAAATCGATTATGCCGGTGCAGGGAACATTCAGACCCGCAATGCCTGTGCAGTATGGCTCGATTTGCCTGATTTTTTCTGGGCCGATTCGTTCGATACCCTCGATACCGTTTTGGATGCCGTTATTGAAGATGCGTTCCAGGCCGGCCAATTCGCTCTGGTGCGTAGCGACGATGATTTTCCCGCAAATTTCATAAGGGATACCGTATTGCTTTGCGAAGGCGACAAGCTGCTTTCGGCCATCTGTGCAGGTTTTGGCCTTTGCCGAGCCGGGCTTGTAATATAACCCCGAATGAATCACCCCTGAATTGTGGCCCGTTTGATGACTCGCAAGCGTTGGCTCTTTTTCCAACACCGCCAAACGAACGTCCGGCCGACCCAGCGCAATTTTGTATCCCGTAGCCAATCCCACTATCCCTCCGCCGATAACAACAATGTCAAAATTCTCGTTTTGCATTTGCCCAATATCCCGGCCAACACACAATTTGTCAAGCGCCCGAAATTCCCTGGCAATCTTTGGGACGGTTATAAATTTTTCAAAGATTGGAAAAACAGGCGAAAAGTTGTTATATTACGAGAGGTTGCGAGCAGTTGAATAATTTGGCGCCCGTAGCTCAGCTGGATAGAGCAACGGATTTCTAATCCGTAGGTCGTGAGTCCGAATCTCGCCGGGCGCATTTTTATAAGCATTGTAAATTCAAATACTTACAGGCGTATCTTAAAAAAGCTGAGCGGTTCAACACCCTCAAAAAGCCGATTTGCGTTACTTTTGCGTCAGTCGCTTTTCGCGCATTCCATCATTTTGTTGATAATCTGATTTGCAGAAGCAATGTCTTTCCCTGTTTATCATCAGTTGGCAACAAAGACCAGCCCGGCCCTTTTGGGGTGATACCCCCTGTTGAAACCCTTAAAAAAACACACGTGGCTACCCGCCGGTCGATAACCTTTTACTCCGTAGAGATTTCTTCCCCCCTACGGCCTGCGCTGTTTCGACCTTGATTTCGCTATCAGAAAGCGTATAAAGAGATGCAGAGATGAACATTGAAAACATTAAACAGGTAAACAATCAAAACCTGGAATCTGTGAAAGGATAAAAAATGTCTTTAGTAACGTTGATAA
>JBELAA010000315.1:0-2175 GCA_049509315.1 Sedimentisphaerales bacterium
TTGCAAATCTCACGCGGGGCACGGGAATACGCCAGCAACAGCTACCTGATGGCGATTATAAACGTGGCGGTGAAGGAAAACCCCGATATACCGATTTGCACTCACCTGGACCACGGCGACAATTTCGAGACCTGCAAGCAATTCGTGGACGACGGCTTTACATCGGTGATGATAGACGCATCGAAACTGCCTTTCGAGGAGAACATAAAAGAAACCAAGAAGGTAGTTAAGTATGCTCACGACCACGGCGTAGTGGTTGAGGCGGAACTGGGCCAATTGGGCGGTATCGAAGAGCACGTTGTCGGTGTTGACGACGTTGAGAAGCACCTGACAGACCCCAACCAGGTGGTCGAGTTTGTCGGTAAAACCGGCGTCGATTCGTTAGCGGTAGCGGTTGGAACAAGCCATGGGGCGTATAAATTCAAGACGGAGCCAAAACTGGCTTTCGACGTTATTCAGAAGATACAGGATAAGCTGCCCGGATTCCCGCTTGTTATGCACGGCTCGAGCAGCGTTTTGAAGGAATTTGTCGATTTGATTAACAAATACGGCGGCAAAATGCCAAACGCGATGGGCGTGCCCGAATCGGCGATTAGCAAGGCGGTGAAAATGGCGATTTGCAAGGTCAATATCGACACCGACTTGCGGCTGGCGCTGACGGCGAAGATTCGGCAGGTTTTTGCCGAGAAGCCGGCGGAATTCGACCCGCGCAAGTATTTAGGCCCCGGCAGGGATGCCATAAAGGCGATGGTTAAGCACAAACTACAGGTGCTGGGCTGCTCGGGCAAGGCGGCGGAATGCCTGTAAAACAATTTATGATTTATGATTGATGATTGATGATTTAAAGACCCGTTCTACTCGAATAATCAATTATCAACAATCAATACATATTTGGAGTAATATGCGAAGTAACTTGCGAAGGTGGGTTTACGGAATATGGCTGGCACTGATTTTGTCATCGATTGTGGTATTGGTTCGTCTGGGGCCGGCAAATCCCGTATGGGACGGCCAAGCCCAGGCGGTTGAGCCGAATAATTCGGTAGCGCTGGCAGCAGCAGGCCCAATCAAATCTGAAGTTACGAAGTCCGAAGAGCCGGTAAAGCAGGCAACTGAAAAGTCAAAGGGATTGATAGAGCAGGCGTGCGCCCTCATAGAGCAGGGCAAGTTCGATGAGGCCGGCCAACTGATAAATTCCTCGGACAAGGAAGGGCAAAAAGACAGGTATGCCGGACAATTAAAGGCAATGATAGGACAATGGGACCTGTTGAATAAAAAACGTCAGGAGCAGAAAGACGCAGAATACAAAGATGACCTCGCCAAATTTACCCGGCTTAAGAAAGGCAAGCCCGCAGATATAAATGACGCCAATGACGTCAATGAGCCCAATGAGCCGGCGGCGCTTCTTGCGGCGGTGATTCGCACCAGCGAATTCGCGAATGAAAAACAGAAAAAAGAGCTGCTGGCCGACCCCTGTGTGCTCGACGCAATAAGCAGGGCTAAAGCGGAGGCGGCGGAGTATGAGAAAAAGGGCAAATGGTTAGACAGTTACATTGCCTGCTATAGTTTGCTTGCCGCTATGGAGCCGAATAACAAAGATTGGTCGGACCACGCGGACCGGCTTGTGGAAAAGGCCGAAATCGCGGGAAGTTTTCAGGACAGTCCCTGTGAGACAAGCAGGCAGCGGTTCGACGGCGTCAAAAGACGCATATTCGAGCGGGCGGTCGATGCCCTGAATTTCAATTACGTCAGCAATATAGATTACCAGGCGATGTCGGCCAAAGGAGTGAGGCGGATTGAATCATTTGCCGAAGTGGTGGCATCGCTGATACAAAAGAGCACCCCTGCTAACGACGCGCAGGGGCAGGCAAGTGAGCCGAATCTCGCGTCACTGGGAGAGAGCTTCAAAGATTTTAAGCCGGATGTAAATGAGATTGCGAAATTCTGCGCGGGGCTGTCGTCCCTGGAGCAGGATATAAACAACTGGCCGAAAGGCGCCGGCAAGGACAAATTTCTGGCCGTATTCGAAAGGGTCCTGGAGCTTAACCTTGCAAGCGCCCGCCTGCCTGAAACGGTGGTGATAGCGCAGTTCGCGGACGCCTCGTTTATGGCGCTTGACCCATATACGGTAATTGTCTGGCCGACATACGTGGAAGATTTCGAGAAGGCGATGACAAA
>JBELAA010000316.1:0-2439 GCA_049509315.1 Sedimentisphaerales bacterium
CATAAGATGGACTGGAACGTGGTTATATGGAAGAAGGAATTTTTTGACCGCTTGTTCGGCGAATATGCCGCGGGGCATTATCCGTGGCATTATTATCTCGGGATGGTGTTCAAATACGTGTCGCCGTGGTGCATTCTGTTTCCAATCGCCCTTGTCGTGCCGTTTTACAAAGCGTGGGGCCAGAAGCGGCCCATTATGCAATATTTATGGCTGTGGTTTGTGGGGGATTACGTATTTTTGATGCTGTCGGGGGGCAAGCGACAGCATTATCTTTTGCCGCTGATTCCGGCGATGTCCATAATGACGGCGATACTGATAGACGAAATGGCGTTTGTTCGCCAGGCGTTCACGCCGAAATTTGCGGCAAATATGCTGCGGGGTCACGTGCTGTTTTTCATCGGGTTTGCGATAATCAAAAACACCCGCGTATGCAGCCGCAACGACAGTGCGGTTCGCAATTGCTTTTTCAGTAATATTGGCCGTAACTACTGTAATAGCAGCAATACTTTTTGTGAAGCATCGTCCTTTCGTCGCTCTTGCGGTATTCTTCTGCAGTTTCGGGGCGTTAATGGCCTGTCCTTATACTGAGATTGTGAGCCAGATTAGTATTGACCGGCCAGTGAAGCAATTCGCACTTAAAGTCGCAGAAATAGTGCCTCCGACGGATAAAGCTATTTCATACGGTCCCGTGCCCTCTAATTTCATACATTACTTCGGCAGGACGATTAAAAGGATCCAGGACGAGACAGAATCAAACAATCTTTATCAGCAGGGTTACTGGGTCGTTTCGTTCGGCAATGAAATGAATGAGCTGGAAGATACGGGACGGTACAAGATTGCGTTCAGGGAGGAAAACGCAAAGCAGCGAGGGAAAAATATTTCAGCCGGTGGAGTGTTTCACAAGCAGTCGGCGGTTATTGAAAGCGCAAAGTGAAAAACTTTTTAATCGCGAGGTAGCTGGGGAATGGGTGCGGGGATTTGGTCTATAACTCCGGCCTGTTTGAGCCGCATTGCCAGCTCGGCCATATTATCGTTGAGGAATGAGCGCAAAATCGGCCTATCGTCAATATCGCATCCGTATTTTTCGATTTCATCTTCGACGATATTCGGGTCCATTTTCTGCACCAGCACCCGATATACGGCGATTACTCCGCCGGTTCTCTGTGCCCCGGCGGAGCAGTGCACCAGAACGGGCAAACTCTGTTTATCGGCTTCGGCAATTGCCGCGATTGCGCCGGCGTAATTATTCACGTCTCCAGTGCCGTTGCCTTTGAGGGGGAACCTGAGGAGCTTAATACCCAGTTCGTCCACGACCTTTTCTTCAGCAATTTTATCATGGTCGTTGGGGTCGTAAGCCCCGAGGTCTATAATGACGCGTATGTTATTTTGCGTAAGAACTTTTTTTATCAGCGTGGAAGATATTTGTCCGCTGCGATAAACACGCCCGGGAACCACAACACCGAATTTTTTAGGGATGATGCGGTCTCGGGCAAAACCGAACCAGCCCACGATTACAAGGCCGGCGACGACCGCCGACGCCGCGACAAATAACCATTTTCGGCCGGCCCCGGTATATTTCTGAGAAGGATTAACATTCATTTGGCGGTCCTTTTAATGCGGCGGCTTACTTAGCTATGCCGGCGATAAACGCTTTCTCCGATTCGACGAGCGGCTCTTGTTTGATTTTCTCGGCTTCGGCAAGAATCTCCCGTGCGGGGCGCTGCTGGCTTTTGGCAAGCCATACGGCAGCCAGCATAGCGACGCGGCTTTTGCCTGAGCCATCGTGAATCAGCAGTGGCAGGTTTTCCTTGTCGGCCATCATACCGAGGAATTTTTCCTGCATATCGGCGTCGGGGAAATGGGCCGCTTTATCGATATGCTTATCCAGCGGCATCTCGACGTATTTGACGCCGTTATTACGAACCCACGTTATTTCCTCGGGATACCAGTTTTTCTCAAGGTGCTCGGCGGGGTCGCGCAGGTTGACGATTGTCCTGATGTGATATTTGTAAAGCAGGCGGGTATAATCCATTCCCTTGAGCTGGCCGCTGGTGTAAAGAGCGCCCGGCGATACTATTCTGAAATTTTTGACGTGAAAATGCCGGACCAGCAGCACGACGCTGGCTGTAACGAGCAGAGCAATAATAACGGTTCGAACGTGGTTTTTCTTTTTCATTTTATAACCTGCCGGGAAGCGCTTTTGCGGTATATGTTTCGCACGGCGTAGATTTTTTTGCCGGTGGACTCGAAATAGACCCTGCTTATCATTTCGCCGATGAGGCCTGTGGCGATGAAAACGGTGCCGACTATCAGCAGGATAGCGGCCAGCCCCGCGAGGGGTCCGTGCGCGACGAGTATGGGGACGCCGTAATAAAATTTGTCGAAAAGTATGTAGCCGGCCATAAGCGCGCTTGCCTCTGCGCAATAAAGGGCGGCCCT
>JBELAA010000317.1:0-3169 GCA_049509315.1 Sedimentisphaerales bacterium
ATGACAGTCGGGCTGATGCCTATTACCGGTATTACCCTGCCTTTTGTCAGTTACGGCGGTTCGAGCTTGTTAGTGAGTTTGCTTTGTATCGGCCTGCTCAACAACGCCGGCCGCTGGCGGCCTTTTACCGTAGCACCGAAAAGATAAATAAATAATTTCACCACAAATGAAAGCCCCCAACTTCATGTTGGGGGTTTGAACCCCCAGGATGAACCTGGGGGCTTATCGACTTCTGCGGTGAGCTGTTTTCCCCGCAGCTCCCCAATTTCAGGTGCGCCCGTCAGCCATACAACAACAAAAAAGACAAATGCGCCTGCCGGCACACAGGTTAAGACAATCACCCAGTTAGCCATATCCCGCATATACCATTTCATTAAATATATACAAGCTGCCATAACAGCCGAGGCGATAATACTGCGGAGGATGCTTACAAGAATCTTCCGGCCGCCAAATAACCCCAGACGCTTACGCAACAGGTAAGCGAGGATAGCGGCGTTAGCCGCGAATGTCAGCGTGGTCGATAAGCCGAATGCCCCAGCCCCAAGCGAGGGAATCCAAATCATCGTTACCAGCATCAAAAGGTTAACTACAACAAGGGCACAGGAGACCTTCAAAGGCGTCATAGTGTCCTTCAGTGCATAAAACGAACGGGCGAGAATCTGATAGCTGCAATACGACCACATACCGAGGACATACATCTGCAAAACAAAGGCCGCCTGGTCTGCGTCGGCGGGGCTGAAATTACGCCTCGCGTAAATAACCCTCACAATAGGGCCGGCCAAAATATATAGCCCAACGCCCGTTGAAATCCCTTCCATTAACGCAAGACGCAAAGCCCTGTTGATACTGCCCCGCAGATTGACAATATCGTTGCGGGCGGCATAACGGGTCAAAAGCGGGAAAACCGCAACCCCCAGCGAAATCGCCAAAACCCCCATCGGGAACTGATACAACGCCCTTGCGGCGTTAACGCGGGTAATGACGCCCGGTGTCAGCGGGCGATGCAAAATCCAGCCGAAAAGATTGATATCGGGCGCCAATGCCGTGGCGGTCAAGTTCCATGAAATGATTGACTGGAGTAACTCCGAAATTTGCAGAAAACCCAGACCCAGAAGTATCGGTAAAAGCAGCTTCAATATTTGTTTGATACCCGGCTCAATGGGGGTCAGGTGAAGACGAGCAGTAAAGCCGCTTATACGCAGCAGCCACAGTACCGCGATAAGCTGGATAATACCGGCAACTATGACGCTTATGGCTACAATTACAAGCTGACCCTCCAAATTACCTTTCAGTAACGGCGTAATCCACCAGGCGGCGATGATACCCACGATATTAAATATGATGGGTGCGGCGGCGGGAAACGCGAAGTGCCCCTTGCAATTCAGGGCGGCTGAACCAAGCGCCAGCAGACACACCGTAACCATATACGGGAACATAATTGTCGCAAACGTCATCAGCAGTTTCCTGTCGGCAGGCCCCGGCAATAAAGCGGTAATTACAAAGCCGGCTTCCACCAGGAGCATAATTGCCAGCAGGAACACCGCCAGTAACGCCATCGCGTTTGCCAGCAGTTTCGACGCCTTCTCGAAACCGCTTTTTTCACTGGTCTCGGTAAAAACAGGCACAAACGCCGAGGCAAGCGCCCCTTCCCCGAAAAGCCGGCGGAAAAGGTTCGGTATCTGGAATGCAAGTCCGAAAGCGTCAGTCGAGCGATTTGCGCCCAGCGAGGTTATGCCCATATCCCTAAACAGGCCGAATATACGCGAAATGAGTGTCAGCCCCGCAACCACCTTTGCGGCGTTAAAAAAATGCTCCCGCTCGCGGTGAGCGGAGTCGAACCGCTCGCCCTGAGCCCCGATTTTATCGGGGTCTAACCGCTGGTGATTAGTTTTGTCTTCGATAGCCATAGCGGGCAGATTATACTCTCAAAAAGCCCCATTTCCAGAAAGTTAAAAGGACGGCATTGGCAAAGCGTGAATCAATCTATAATGGCATTACGGTCAACGCCCTATAACTTTCCGGCTAAAATCATAAAAATCGCACCAAAGATGCCATTGGCCGTATATTAGCAATCGGCCAATACCACCTAAAGGACATATAGAAAATGCCCGATGCCGCTATGTTTATTACTTGGGGGGCTTGTCGTAGCCGCGACACAAGATCCCAACGAGCCAGCAACCGGTGCGCCTGCTTATAAGATACCGCTGTACCCAAGCCCGAAATTGATTACAATCCCTCCCGAAAAGCTTTTCTCGCCGACGGCAAGCCAGTTATTTTATGAAATGGCATACGAGATTTCTCATCGCGACGAAATCAGCGAGTCACAGACCGAGCAGGCCATTGTGCTGCTCAACGCCGCGATGGAGCTCGACGTCAGCAGCGGTTTCGCGGCTTCCGATATGCTGGCGATACTGTCCCGGCCTGGACCGGCGCGTCATTTGCAGCTTCTTTACGATTCGCTCATCAAATACGTCAAAAAAGACGTGCGTTACCTCCTTGAGCAATTAGACACACGCCAGCAAAGGGAGCAATTACTCTCCCGGCTGATAAGGGACATCGGCGAATCGAACCCGGCCATCAGGAGCAATCTGGCAACCGAGCTTGGCTTAATGTATGCCGAAAGAGCCGACGACCCCAATGCCGCAAGAACCCTTGCCATTGCCTATAGCTGGAACAGATACAATCAGCTCGCTTACGAAAAACTCGTCGAGCTTGTGCCTGAGCAAATCAGCCCGGTGTCGAACCTCGAATACCTCAGGTTCAAAGTCCGCGCAAATCCTCTCGATATCGACGCGGCTATCTCCTATGCGCAATATGCCCGCAAAATCGGTCTTTACGACATCGCGGCAGGCAGTTACCAGTATAGCGCGGACCTGTTTAACTTTTTGTTCCCGGGCAGACAGGCGCCAACAGTTCTTTATATTGAGTGGATGACGAGCTTATACAACTCGCCGCGTAACCGGCCCAGGTGCCTGCAATTAGCCGAGGAATTCCGTAAACAAGGCAGGTTCGACCTGCAAATCGAGGTAATCGCCGCCAGGGCCGCCCAAACAACGGGCGATGCCGCGACTGCCGCTAATATTCTCAAGGCCGCTGAGCAAAAGGCGATCAGCCCCGCCGCGCCGGGGCAGGCGGATTACAAATCGCTGGCCTGGTTCTATTGTTTTGT
>JBELAA010000318.1:0-2978 GCA_049509315.1 Sedimentisphaerales bacterium
CTCGCGTAAAACCTCGCCGCCAATACCTTTGTATCATTGAGCACAAGACAATCGCCCCGTCGCAGGTATCGGCCAATATCCGAAAACCGGCTGTCGGTGATTGAGCCGGTTTTACGTTCTAAAACCAGCAGTCGCGACTCGCTTCTGATTTCCGCCGGCTGCTGCGCTATCAACTCCGCCGGCAAATCATAATTTAGCTCCTTCGTCAGCATACCTAAAACTTATCAGACCAAACGCCGACCTCAAACAAAATTTTTTCACATCTTTGCCTGATTTTCATACTAAAAATAAGGAGTATCAATTTCCTTCCTAAGCCGACCTAAGCCGAACGTTTATAAAGCCGAAGTCGTAGTTGTTAATATAATGAAACCTGGTCGTCATTATTTTGGAATGGTGAGGCAATGAATTCGAGAGATTTTTTCGAGCAGACGGCTACCTCAATCGCGGCGCTCGACAGGGACGAGCTTAAAAGACGCATCAGGAACTTCAAAGGCCGCTTCAAGCTCGATTTCACCGAGGATTACTTAGACAAGCTCAACGTTGACCGCCTTCGCCACATACTTCTGGCCGCTCACGTCAGCGCAAGCTCCCAGTGTTAATCTCATATCCTGAATCAGGTTATATTTAGCCCTCGGTATCACCGGGGGTTATTTTTTCCCAAAATAAAAAAGCCGGAGTTGGAAGCAACTCCGGCTTTTATGAGACAGTGGTAAAAATATAACAAGCTTATAGTGCCACCGTCCCACAGAAACCAAAAAAACTTAATTGGAAGAAAAGAACTCTTAACTTTTCATTATTCATTATACGCTTATTGCCCTGCCCTTTGCAAGCCCTTTTGCCGCTTTTTTTGAAAAATTCGACATCTTTAAGCTATTGTTTTACAAGGATTTACGAGCTTGACCCGTATTTGCGGATATTTTATTTGATTGGCGCCCCGTTTTTGTCGTCCGTTATCCCCGGCTGCCAGCGGATTTTCGCCGAACCCAATAGCGTCCCCGTCGCGTATGCCAAATCCACCTGCGATATCTGATATTCCGTCAGCGCCCGTATCTCGGTGCTCTGGGCGTTTGCGAATTTCGCCTGTGCGTCTAAAACGTCGGTA
The DNA here is from genome assembly GCA_049509315.1 of Sedimentisphaerales bacterium. Classification (GTDB taxonomy): domain Bacteria; phylum Planctomycetota; class Phycisphaerae; order Sedimentisphaerales; family Anaerobacaceae; genus Fen-1362. Next base: position 1,103 of record JBELAA010000318.1, read on the forward strand.
GCCGTGCGAAGCCCAGCCACAAACTGCCTCTTTTCCGCCTCATACAGCCGGCCTGCTAAAATCGAGTTTTGTCTGCCCGCCAGGATGCTTTGCCAGTTCGCCTCTAATTGCTCTATCGCACCGAGGACCTCCGTCTCAATCTGTATCCGCCGGTTCTCCTTAGTGAATAACCTCTGCCTCTTGCGATATTGCGCCTCAAGCAGCCGGTTCTTCGCCGCCTCATTGCCTAAGGGCACCACCAATTGCAGGCCCACCGTATGGTTTTCAAAATCCCTGTTGTTCATCATATCGTATGCGTCGCTTCTTGTCGGCCCGATACCGTTCATATTATAAGTGTAATCAATCGCCACTAAAGGCAGCGTCTGATTTTTATAATAATCCACCGTGCTTGAATCCTGGGCAATCTGTAATTCCACTTCCAGCATTTCCATACGGCTCTCTATCGCCGAGGCCGTCAGTTGTTGCTTATTTATTTCGTATCGCACGGGGTCGGGCTCAGTCGTCGGAACCACTGCCGCAGGCGAGTCCGCGCCCAGACCTGCCTCATTCATAATCTGCTTCACCTCGCGCTGCCTGTCCTGCAGGGCCTTTTGCGCTCTGATTATCCCGTCTAATCGCTCCGCCACGCCCGCCTCCGACCGTGTCTCCTCGACAGCCGCTTTTTCCCCGAGAGCAACCATTCTCCGCGTCTGTTCTAATTGCGCCTTTGCGGTTTCGTATTCCTGCTGCCTGACCTCAAGCTCTTTTCTTGCGGCATACAATCGCCAGTAACCGCGGTCGGCATTGGCTAAAACTCTTATCACTTCCAGCTTGGTCAGCGTATCGGTTATCTGCCGATTGATTTCCAGAACCCTTATCGAGTAGGTGTTTACACGCTTACCTGCACCCTGTAACAATGGCTGGCTTATCGAAAACGTAGTCGTCGGCGTGTAACTTATCGCGCTGCTCTTCCCAACGACGCTGCCGTTCTGGTCAAAAATATTACCCATAATTTTGGTGCGATTATCCGCTTTGGTGCGATTATCCGCAAGGTCAAATTTTACCGTGCCGCCCGTCTGCAGCGGGACCTGGACGCCGAGGTCGGCTGTCTGGCTTTTATATTGTTGTGCCTGTTCAACTATAACCGACGGCTGGTTTATGTTTGAATAATTTAAATTCGTGAAAAATGACGACTCGAATTTTGCCTCCTCCGCGCTGACCTGCTTTGCCGCTATTGCCGGCTCTATCAACTGCACCTTCAAATCGAGGTTATTTTTCAGCGTCATCGCCCGGCACTGCTCGATACTCAGTTTTATTTCGCCCTGTGCCGGCTGATTAATTTCGACCCCCTCATTCACATCCGCCTTCTTCTCCAGCTTCAGTGTTTGAATCTCTCTGGTCTGCTCCGGCTTTGCCTTTACCTCGAGAAAATCCTCCTCCCTGGTAAATTCCTCGCAGCCGGCGACAAATACCATCACCCCGCACGCTATAATTATTACCACTGTCCTGATAATTCTCATAATTCTGCAATCCGCAATCTACAATCCGAAATTTTTTACTCGTGTCTCAATGCATCAATCGGGTCCAGCCGGGCCGCCTTTATCGCCGGGAACATTCCAAATACTATTCCCACTGTCCCCGCAAAACCAAACGACAGCCCTATCGCCCAGGCGGGTATATATGTTTTGCTTAATAGAGGATTCAAGTGTGATATCCCTAAAGTCAGCAGTTTGCCCACGCCAACGCCGACAAGACCGCCCACAAAACACAATATTATCGCCTCAATCAGAAATTGCGTCAGTATCGCCGACCTCTTCGCACCGACCGCCTTTCGCAGCCCGATTTCCTTGGTCCGCTCCGATATCGAGACAAGCATTATGTTCATAATGCCTACCCC
>JBELAA010000319.1:0-3696 GCA_049509315.1 Sedimentisphaerales bacterium
TCGCGGAAATGAGGACTACGTAACCGCACCGTTGCCGGCGAGTGTTTTCAGCAGCGATTCAAGCTCCTGTTGGCGAGGAGCCAGACCCTTTCGCACGGCATATTGATTAAGCCAATACACTCCCCAGAACATAAACCCCACGACCAGTAAAACAACCCCAAATGTCAGCAACACCAGCCCGGAATGCAAAATCCTGAACGCGTTCCAGGCAGCAACTACACCGAATAAAAATGTCCCGGCGCCGAGCGGAAGCAGATACCACCAGAAGAGAAAGAATGCGGCCACGAACAGACACGTAATTGCCAGAACCGCAAATGAGCCGGCAACCCAGATATTCTCTCTGGATTTGAAAGCGCCGTGCAGAAATACGCCGACCATAACAATTGAAACACCAACCTCGCGGAAGTCACGCCAGAATATGGTAGATTCAAAGGCATTTTTGTTTCTTTTGACCTCCCGAATCAGTAAACCCGAATCGATGGTCAGTTTTGAGCCGGCCTCGTTTTGTTGCCAGGTTTTTTGCAGTTCGTTAAAAGTCATCGACAAGCCCATCCAAAAGTAAAGCCAGTTGTTTTTTTGCTCGATTCAATTTCACACCTACGTTATTTTCCGAAATACCGAGTATCTCCGCCATTTCGTCGTAACCAAGACCGTCGAGGTGCATCAGGACAATTGACGTATCAACCTTCGGCAGTTTCCTGATTGCCTCATACAGCCGTTCGATAATTTCCTGTGACTTCTGAGAGTAATCATTTTGCTGTTTTGGTGCAAATGTCAGCAATCTTTCGCGGTGTTTTCGCCGGCTTTTCTCGCCGCGGTTCCAGACCATCGCCGTATTCAAAGCCACCCTGTAAATCCAGGTCGATACTTTTGCCCTGCCTTCGAACCGCGGAATCGAAAGCCACAATTGCAGGCAAATCTCTTGGAACAGGTCATCCTGGTCCTGGGCCGTATTGCCGTATGCCCGCACGACGCGATACAGAAGGCCCTGATGTTCGCCAAACCATTGTTTAAAAGTTGTTTCCAAATCAGCAGTCACAATTTACCTTGCCTGTTCTCATAAATAATAGTAACAGCGGAGGGATATTTCTTACAGGCAAATTATTTTGTATGAATAGAACGATGTTTCCTGGTTAGCCCAGCGTTCTTTCAATGATTTCTTGAAATTTACCTGCGGAAGTGTTAAAATAGGCAAACCTGATAAGCCGGACGAGCTACGACAATGATTGATAAAAACGAACAGGACCCAAAACCCAAAACGCAAGACCCAAGACCTAAGCAAGACAGGATATTGCGGGCGAAGGATATTATTCCCGGGGCTGAGCGGGGGGGCACTCCCGATGAGGAGTCAGGAGCGGCAAAGTTTGATATTCCACGATTTAATCTGGCACAGGACATATTGTCAGCACAGAGACGGCAAAGCACTGTTCGGCGAAAAGGGCCGGAGGCAGCGGAGGACAAAGGACCCGGCTTCACCCAAGGGGCTACGCCGAGGCAGACAGAAGACAGAAGACAGAACATAGAACATAGAACAAAGAATGCAGAACGCCCGGCTTCGCTAAAAAGCTACGCCGTGGCAAGCAGGGTAGAAACACTGCGGGATTCGATTATCGCTGAAATCGTAGCGAGGGATATCGAGCGGCTTTGCGCTGGACACTGACGGACACTGACTTTAAGAGACACGGACTGACACAGACCGAAAACTATTACGGTCGGTGTAAGTCAGTGTTGCAGTCAGTGTCCACCATCCCTTAGGGATGGTGAAACCTCGCCCGCCGCTTTGCGGCGAGGCGGGTGAGTCAGTGTAGCAGGTAAAAATATTCAAAAAACTCATTGCAGGAGGCGGGCAAAATGCGCATAATTACCGGTTTGATAATTTGATGTGTGTAAACCCCCAGGATAAACCTGGGGGCTTATGGCGGGCGCGTATTTTGAAAGGCAATAGATGGGTTCGATATTACAGGCGCTAATAAAGCTGCAAAGCGTAGAGAACCGCCTGCGAGCGGCCAAGGCAAAACTTACACGATGCCGCAGAAACGTAATCATACAGGAAAACCAAATCAGGACACTTCAAAACGCCCACGAAGCCAAAAAAGAGGAGATTCAGCTAACCACGATACAATCGGACCGGCTGGACGAAGATTGAGGCGCAGATTCTGGAGCTGATGAAGAATATCGAGGTTGACCAGGCGGAGTGCCAGAAAATCCAGCAGCAAATAGACGAGCAGAAAGCCAAGCTCGAGCAAATCCGCAAGGAATCGGAACAATTGGCGACCAAATATGAGGCGGAGATTGACCAGATTCAATCCGAATGGGACGAGGCGGCAAAAGATGTTCCCGCGGAGTTCCTCGAAGTTTTCAAGCGTGTCGCCGATACATACGACGGGGAGGCGGTTACGGTTATAGAGCAGCAGGGAGGCCCCAACGGGACTTACACCTGTGGCGGGTGTTTTATGGGGGTTACGATGGAAAGCGTGAATATGCTGATGACCAGGGATGAGGTAATTCGCTGCCCCAATTGCACGAGAATACTGGTGCTCGAAGCTGCAAAAGAATAATTTTATTTTCTGTTTTCTATTTTCGATTTTCTATTTGAAAAAAGCATCGGTCTAAATAGAAAATAGAAAATAATAAATAGAAAATCGGAGAATATACATTGACGGACAAGATAATTGCTTATATTGACGGGGGTAGCAGAGGCAATCCTGGGCCGGCAGCGGCGGCGTATGTGCTGACCGACGAACAGGGCAGGCAATTAGAGGCAAAGGCGTTTTTCATCGGCGAGGCGACCAACAATGTTGCTGAATATACCGCGATTTGCAGGGCGATGGAGGGGGCCAGAGCGCTGGGGGCCAAGCGAATCGCCATTTACAGCGACAGCGAGCTATTGGTTAAACAGCTTAAGGGGCAATACAAGGTAAAGAGCGACAATATCAGGCCGCTTTTTGCAAAAGCGGTAGAAATGCTTGATGAGTTTGAAAGTGGGGATATTACGCATATCGTCAGGGAGAAAAACAAACGAGCGGATGAGCTGGTGAATCGAGCACTGGACCTTGAGCAGGATATTGAAGTGAAAGCGGATGTTGCAAAAAAAGCGAAGTCGATTCGGCTGGGGGTGCTTATAAGCGGAGGGGGAACGACGCTTATGAATCTGCTGGATTGTATTAAAGAAGGCCGGCTCAATGCCGAGGTAGCGGTTGTGATAAGCTCGCGTTCAACGGTTGCGGGAGTCGAAAGGGGCAAGCAAGCCGGTATGAACGTAAGAATCGTTCGCACAAAAGACTATCCCGGTATAGACGAGTTCAGTAAGGCGATTGGGCAGGAGCTGACAGCAGCGGGTGTCGAGCTGGTGATTCAGGGTGGCTGGTTATGCCTCTGGAAGATTCCGGCAAAGTATGAGAGCAAGGTTATGAATATACACCCGGCGCTTTTGCCGAGCTTCGGCGGCAAGGGTATGTGGGGACATCACGTTCACGAGGCGGTGCTGAAGGCCGGCTGCAAGGTGAGCGGCTGCACGGTTCATTTCTGCACAAACGAATACGACAGCGGCCCCATTATCGTGCAGCGATGCTGCCCAGTCCTCGAAGGCGACACGCCCGATACGTTAGCGGCGAGGGTATTCGAGCAGGAATGTATCGCTTATCCGCAGGCCATTCAGTTGTTTGCTGAAGGCAGGTTAACGGTGAAGGACGCAAA
>JBELAA010000032.1:0-13335 GCA_049509315.1 Sedimentisphaerales bacterium
GTAAGCTGAAAATCAAATGGACGCAAAAAAAAGCATCGAGGAAATCGCCGAGCAGGACGGCCGATATAACCCCAGGGCCGTAAAGTTCGTTTTCGAAGGGCTTGGCTATACCGTAAAAAAGCTGGCTGCCGAGCCCGGCCACGTTACCGGGCAAATGCTGTGCGAGGGTCTGCGCCAAATGGCGCTCGAAAAATGGGGCGGCTTGGCGCTGCTTGTCCTTAATAACTGGCAGATTAAAACCACGCGGGACCTCGGCGAAATCGTTTACCTGCTGATTCAGCACAAATGGATGAAAGCCCAGCATACCGACTCAATCGACGATTTTAACGAGGTTTTCGACTTTAAGACCGCTTTCAATGACCCCTTTGCCTCTTAATGCCTGAATTGTAAATTACCCTCTTTACAAAAGTCATTTTTCTTGACAAAATCAGCGAAAAGTGCTATTATAAATAATTAACCCAATTTAGAGAGAATACGCGATGCGCCTCATAGTAAAACAAGGTGAGCGGACGGTAAACGAATTTCACTTCGACAAGGGCCCCGTCTATATCGGCAGGCACACCAACAGCCAGGTTTTTCTGCCCGATAAGGCCGTCTCGCGCCAGCACGCCGTAATCTATAACACAAAAGACGGCCAATGGGTCGTCGAGGACCTCGACAGCGCCAATAAAACATACCTCAATGACAACGAAATTCGCAAAGCCGACGTCAAATCAGGCGATATAATCCGCATTTCCGACTTTAATATCGAGGTCAGCTTCGAATCGGCGCCCTCTCAGGACCCAGGCGAAACCGTCGAGCTTGAGGAAGCCCCGGCGATGCTCTCTTCAGGTCCGCAAATCATAATCAGGAAATTAGGCGCCGAAAAAGCCCCCGCCATCCGCTTCCAGGCAGAACGCGCAACCGACTTTCTCCAGGCAACCGAGGAATTGAAAAAAGTTGACCACCTCGACAAGGCGCTTCTTATGATGCTCGATCTGGTTACAAAACAATTCAAGGCAAACCAGGTTTGGGGCGCCGTGCGCCCGAAACCCGACGGGCCAATGACCGCTCACGCAGGCAGAAACAAAAGCGGTATGGCCGCCGAGCAGGCAGACCTTGAATTCGGCGACAAAATCGGCGAAGCAATCAATAAAAAGCAGCTTATGCTCTTCATTCTCCCCAGGGACCTTTCCATTCAAAAGGAAGTCCAGATTCGCTCAATCCTGATTGCCCCTCTGCTTTCCACCGCCGGCTGTTTCGGCGTCCTCTACACCAACAACACCTTCCGCGACGACCATTACAATTTAGGCGACCTCGATTACCTTATGCTTTTAGGTTTGCACGCCGCCTCCGTCCTGGCTAAACTCCCGGCATAACGGATGTTGCTTGTCATTCCCGCGAAAGCGGGAATCCAGAAGAACAATTAAACAGACGGAAGGCCAAATTTTTGTCTCCATTTATTCAGTTCAGCTATCTCCGGTTTTGTTCTTGCATCTTTTGCGCATTGCCACCGCATTGGATATCTTTCAGGTTGATTAAGCCAATAACTGTCTTTCACTATGAGGTCGAGCAACTGGTCAATGTCTTTTTCTATGGGTTTGCCTCCGACAGTATCATTTGTGTAAAAATTGCAAACATATCTCGCCCCAAAGCTGCACATGTTAAATAATTTTTCGACATCATCATATGCACTGCGAATTTCCGAAACCACAATACCACCAGGATTCAAAAGATAGCCATTTTCGTCAAGAAGCCGGTGCGCCAGCAATTGATGACGCATATTGGTGATCTTATCAAGAACGGCTTTTGTACTCTGGGAAAACTTAGCATCTTCAATCTTCTTAAAATATGCTTCCTTTTCACTATCTTTAAGCCATTTTACGATTTTATTTTTGAATACATTTAATGTATGCGCATTCTTTCCCTGATCTTTTACCAATGCATGTAGGAAAACAATCACAATATGGAGGAAATCCCAAGAAACAGTAGTCCAGAAAATATTTTCTCCGGGTGCGTAGATATGCTGGAAAGGAAAATTTTGTATTTTTTCGAGGATGGTTATAGTAGTGTTTGTTTCAACCAATCTGTGCCAGATGTCCTCATGGAGTTCTTTATACTTTTGAATGAACTCCGGCTTTAGAACATCTTCCGGCTTTTTCTCATTTATACTCATAAAATTCTCTTCGAGTATATCCTTCAAAATGAAAAAGGGATCAGGTGAGCTACTTAAAAAAGCTCAAAGTCTTTTTATTAATGAGATTAGCGTATGGGTACCTTAACCGTCTTTCCCTGCTTCTCTACATAGTTCACCAATTCAAACCCGCTTCTTAGCGCTTCTGCAAACTGCTCTTTTGTGAGCGGCTTTGGTTCCCACACCTTGAAGCTCTGAATAGTTTTTTTAGCTCCCTGAGCCGTAGTATATTCGTATGTTCCGACACAAATGAGGTTTTTTTTGAAAAGTATGTCCAACCTCTGACCATCAATTAAAGGATAATCATATCCGCAGATGTGGTAGGTTACTTTAGTAATAGAACTGATTTGTGATAAGCGGCCTCCTTGATAGTTAATTAACGCTTCCCTATCTCCAATCACTGAGATGACGGTATTGTCCCCATAACGTGCATCAATGATGGTGCCTACTTCTACAAAGTCATTTCCAATTTCTTTTGGTTCCGTTCCAAGGTCAACAAATTTGTCACCAACCAAGGCGATTTTGTCGGAGAATCGTTTGTACATTCTATTAAACCAGTCCTCGTCTCTTTCTTTACCTCGATAAATTATACGCCCGTTGGGCGTGGTATTCGAGTCAATTTCTTTCGTAGTATCAATTCCTGCTTTCTTACAGAGTTCTCGCAACCTATCGTTCTCTTTAATCTGTGCATCCAACTGTTTCTTTAACTCATCAAGTTCTTTGTTCGTTCGCTGGATTTGTTCCTCCTGAGTTTGTATGGTTTTCTTCAATTCTCCGATGTTGGTCTTGAGAACATTCACATCTTGCGTCCCAGCATTATTCTCCTCTGCGGTCGTGCTGGAAGATAAGCCGCCAAAAAGAATGACTATTATGATTGACGCAGCTATTGCTTTTTTCAGATTCATAAAAACCCTTTCTAACTTGTGAGAAAAAGTGTCAGAAATCTTTTTCCGATATTATACTTGTGCCAGGAGCACCACGTAGTTTTTGCCGTAGTATTTTGCGCAGTTGGGGCAGGTCGTGTAGAAAAAGTAAAGCTTCTTCATAACTTTGCCTTTTTCACGAACGTAATCGGTCATCTGTTTAATCCACTGACGAATATTCTTATACGGGCCTTCGAAAACCCCGCTCAGGAAATTCCCCGACAGCTTTACCATTTCGGCTCCCGACACATCCTTCGATACGGCGATATAGATATCCGCTCCCCAAAGCGAATTCTCATCGCAAAGCACCATCGGCTCCGCCGCCAGCGCCCCCGCCTTTGCAATACTTTCCATATTCCGCACCATAACTTTGTTCATATTGAGCGGGATATGAAAGAAACTTGTTACGTCGTCTTTAATGAACAATTTATCTTTGAATGTAACCTCTTTCTTGTCCCACGGCCCCGGCTCAAACCTCGGACAGCACCCCGTCTCCGCATTTTCATATAACTTTTCCATATCGTAATCCTTTCCACACCAAGCCACAGAGTAAATTTATTTTAGCCACAGAGGGCACAGAGGTCACAGAGAAAAAAGAAAAAACAGTGTTAATCCGTGTGGTCGCCGCGACCATCAGTGTCTAAAAAAGCAGTGTTAATCTGTGTCCTTTTCATTATGTTTTAGAAGTCCTTAACGAATTTCAACAAGTCGCCTAATTTGTCGCCTGCTAAAAACGCCAGCGACAAGGCCGCGATAATCCACATTGTCGGCTTGACCTCGCGGACTTTGCCCGCGGCGGTTTTGATTAGCACAAAGGAAATAAATCCGAAAGCAAGTCCCGTGCTGATACTGTAGCTAAGCGCTATCATCACAATAATAATAAATCCCGGGAATGCCTCCTCAATGTTGGCGAAATTGATTGCCTTTACTTCTTTCATCATAAATAAACCCACCATAACAAGGGCCGGGGCCGCCGCGTACTTCGGCACTATCCCCACGACAGGCACAAAAAGTATCGCTAACAAAAATAAAAGTCCGGTTACTACCGAAGTCAAACCAGTGCGGCCTCCCTGCTCTATTCCTGCCGCCGATTCGATATACGCCGTCGTTGTCGATGTCCCGAACACAGCCCCCGTTATAGCCGCAAGCGCATCTATCGCCAGCAATCTGTCTAACCCTTTTATTTTGCCCTGGTTATCGACTAATTTCGCCTGGTGGCTGCACGCGACCAATGTGCCTAAGCCGTCGAACATATTTATAAACATCAAGCTGAAAACGCTGCCGAATAATCCCCATTTAAGCGCGCCTAAAATATCCAGATGAAACGCAACTGGTCTTATGTCAACGTTGAAAGAAATCCATTTCTCCGGCCTGTCCACGTATCCAAAGGCAATCGCCAGGAGCGTTGAAAAAATAATACCTATAAGCAGCGACCCTTTTACCTTCTTTATTTCGAGAAAAATTATAAAGAGCAATCCCGCCAGACCTATCAGTGTCGTGCCGCCCAGAGGCCCGGCTGATACGAGCGTTGCCTCGTTACGAACTATTACGTGAAGGTCAACCAGCCCGATAAACGTAATATACAGGCCGATGCCGACGGATATCGCCGAGATAAGTCCGGAAGGTATCGCTTCAACGAGTTTTTTCCTCAGCCCTATCAGCGTGAGCAGTAAAAATAAGACGCCCGAAACAAACACCGCCCCAAGGGCCGTCTCCCAGTTCATTTTACCGCTTAGCACCAGCGTATAAGTGAAAAACGCGTTTAACCCCATTCCCGGCGCCATTGCTATCGGCGCCTTGCCGAAAATGCCTGTAGCGATTGTCGCAATCGCCGATACAAGGCACACCACCGCCACAAGGGCGTTTTTGTCCATACCGGTCTTGCTCAGCATATCGGGATTGACAAAAATGATATACGCCATCGTCAGAAACGTCGTTACCCCCGCCACGATTTCCGTTTTGACGTTCGTCCCCCTGGCCTTTAGCTCAAAATAATCGCCCGCCATAATCGATATCCTGTCTTGGCTATACACGGACTCACACGGACTAAAACGCTGACTGACACTGACCGATGCGTTACAGTCGGTGTAAGTCAGTGTTACCGTCAGTGTGGGTCTGTGTGACTATTATCACTGCGAGCGAGAGGAGTCGAACCTCCACGGGTTTAATCCCACAGGGTCCTAAGCCCTGCGCGTCTGCCAGTTCCGCCACGCTCGCTGAAAAATATTTTATTTTTCAGCCCCGCCGCCTGTCTCGGCGTCGTATTTCCCGCTTCGGGAAATGTTGCCGAGGTTTGATATTTTTGCGTAGCTTTGCGAAGCAAAAATTCTGGCGGGGCAAATTCCAAAACTATTTTTCCTGCCCTTGTTCTTCAGCTATCTTTTCAATTCGTTTTTCCGCTTCCTGCAGGATTTTCCTGCAGTGCTTTATCAGCGTCATCCCTCGCTCATATTGCTGGATACTGTCCTGCAGGGTAATTTCACCCTGCTCGATTTTGCCGACGATACCCGTCAATTCCTTAATCGCCTGCTCGAACGTTAATTTGCCTAAATCGCCTTTTATTTCTTCTTTAGCCATTCTTTTACCCAGTAATTTGTGCTAATTCGTGTTAATTCGTGGTTCTTTTTACTTTTTCGTAACCCTGCTTTCAATCAAATTTTCCCCCGCTAATTCCGTTGTCAGCAGATACCCGACCTGCACGTCCGCTATGCTTTTTATCACCGCCCCCGTCTGTTTGAGGGTCGTTATCGAGTAACCCCTTTTCAATACCGCCCTCGGGTTCAGTCCCGCCAGGCGGTTTTCCTGTGCGGTAATCAGTAAACCCATCCTGTTAAGGCCGACTGCCATTGCTGCGTTTATCCGGCTTCTAAATTCGTTGACCTCAACGGTTTTCCTTCCCAAAAGCCGATGCGGCTCTATTTTCACCACCTGCTCATACATCCCCCGCACCCTGTCTTTCGCCGCCGACAGCATATCCCTTAACGATTCCGCAACGCCGCCTCCCGCCTCATCTAATTGCTGCTGGCGGTTTCGAATCGGCAAAAGGGGATTCTTAAATACTGCGCTTGCGCATATCGTTTCCAGGCGCTCTCCGCCAAGGGCTAATCGCGAGCCGATATCACCAGCCAATCGTCTCTCCATAACCGCTAATTTCTCAAGCACCTCACGCTTATCCGGCACCGCCACGACCCCCGCTTTCGTCGGCGTCGATGCCCTCGCGTCTGCCACCAAATCCGCGATTGTCGTATCGACCTCGTGGCCGACCGCGCTGATTATGGGTATCTTCGAATCGTAAATCGCCCGCGCCAAAACCTCCTCGTTAAATGCCCACAGGTCCTCTAACGACCCGCCGCCGCGACCCACAATCAAAACGTCTAATTTGAGCCGGTCGTTTCGCCGGTTGACGTCCTTTATCGCCAATGCGATTTTTTCCGCCGCCCCCTCGCCCTGCACCGGCACAGGGTAAAAACACAGTCGCACACAGGGCCATCTGTCAAAAATGCTCTTTACGATGTCCTGTAACGCCGCACCCGATTCGCTTGTCAATATCCCGATTCTTTGCGGGAACTTCGGCAACGGCCTTTTGTGCGCCTCATCGAACAGGCCCTGTGCAGCCAACCGCTTGACCATTTGCTCGAATGCTAATTGCAGTGCCCCCACTCCTGCCGGCTCCATTGACTCGACATAAAACTGGTATCTGCCCCTTGGTGGATAGACATCAACATGGCCCGTCGCAAATATCGCAAGCCCATTCTCCGGCTTGAATTTCACCTTCTCAAACTTGTCCGACCACATCACGCAGGGCAACACCGCCCTCTCGTCTTTGAGTGAAAAATAACGGCCACTTGCGTGAACCTTCCAGTCGCTAATCTGGCCCGTTACAGTTAACCGCCCGGGCAGGTTATTCTCCAGCGCGGTCTTTATCAGCGTATTTACCTGGCTGACGGTATAAACTTGCCGAGGCGGGCCCTCCGCTGCGCTGCGTGTCCGAGGCGGGCTTTTCGCTTCGCTGGGTGTCGGCTTCTGGTTACCGAATAAATCATTCACCGCCCGTTTCCTCAATCGCTGTCAATGCGTTTGCGATACAATTTTGTTTCCAGCGGCTTTTGCCAGCCCGTCCAGTTCGACTCGCCGCGGTCTTCCTCAATCAGCCGGGTAACCTGGTCCATTTTCGCGTCGAGGTCGTCGATATAGCAAACCATAAACGCCTCGGCTGTCGCCGGCAGCTTGGGCGAGCCGAACTCGTATTGGCCGTGATGCGACAAGACAATATGCCCCAGCGAATCCAAAATCGCGCCGTCGATTTTCACTCCCTTAGCCGCAAGGGCGTCGGCCTTTTTATTCAGCATCAGGACCGTCTTGGTTATGTGCCCGATTAGCTGACCTGAATCGGTGTATGAGAAAGCGGTATCGTAAACAAGCTCCTCGGTCTTGCCCATATCGTGAATAAAAATCCCCGCCAGAACCAGGTCCGCCTGGATGTCGGGATACAGGGGCAGTATCGCTGTCGCCACCCGCAGCATATTCCAGGTATGCTCTAAAAGCCCGCCGATAAAATCATGATGCATCGACATTCCGCCGGGGCAACTCCTAAACTTTTTCATTAGCGGCTCATCAGCCAAAAATTCGTCAACCAGCGCCTTTACCTGCTTATTTTTTATCGCCCCCGTCATTTTTTTTGTCTCGGCGAAAATTTTGTCGACGTCCTTGTTGGTCCGCGCCAGAAAATCCTCGACGTTGATTTTGGTTGAGTCGATTACGCTGATGTTATTGACCACAATCTGCAAATTACTCTGATAAACCTCACTTCTTCCCTGTATGTGGACAAAACCCGGCTTGGGTAATCGACCATACATTTCCTCACTGGCCTTCCAGACGCGCCCGTTCAACTGCCCGGTCTTGTCGCAGATAAACATCGCGATATACTGGTCGCCCCGCGTCGTCGGGCGCAGGACTGGCTCCTTGATGAGGTAAATATCATCGACCGTCTCGCCCGGGTTAATTTCGTTTATAAATTTATGTGCCATCATACGCTCCCTTATTCTTAATTAGTAATATAATTACCGCAGAATCAGTAGCCGCCCGGCCCGAGCAGGCCGGTGTATCGCCTTGTGCCCAGCGCCATCTCAGGCATACCCTCGGGCCATATACTGAACATAACAAGATTACTGCCCAGCGAGGCGTCAGTGGCGAATGTCAGCGCCCAGAATACCCGATGATAACGCCTGATTATCGTTAAATCGCTTTCGACGTTGGCCCCGTAGTCAAAATCATACTGCTGAGCGAACACGAGCGTATATCGCTCATCCACCTGGTAGCTGGCGGCAAACACAAATGCGTTGGTCCCGTGCTCTTTCAATATCTGTGTATTTGCCAGATACCGCGTCCCGATATAATAGCTCAGGTCGGGAAGGCGCTGTCTCGAAAAACCAGCGTCAACCTGCTCGAACGTCCCGTTGTGAATGTCGTAATAAGCGTCGCTTAAAAACGCCGTCGAATCGCTGAGCTGCCAACTGTAATCGTAACTGTAATAATCCCTTTGCGGCCCGTAGGTCTCGAATTTTTTCAATCCGTCCTGCTTCAAATCCCCGTTAAGAATTGTCGGCATCGTAAACATCCTCAGCGGCGTCATTGGCCTGTTCCATATATACCTGAACGGGGCGCTACCGTCCTGTCTCGGCTCATCGTCGGCAAACCACGTTCCGCCCAAATCCAGCCGCATCCAGTCAACCGTTCTTTGGTCGCCGGCGGGCCCTCGCTTGGTCTGTAATCGCTGCGACAATCCGATATGCACCATGTTGTGCTGCTCGACCACCGGGTCGCTTACGGAGTAAACCGTCGTATCCAGCTCAGGCCTGACAATATGGCGCAGGCCGTCTATATCCCACAGCCGGGATTGCACTGCCCGATACAGGTTCCAGTATTCGCTCGACATACGTAACCCGGCTTCCCCGATACCGACAGCGCTCTCACCGAACTCACCGCTGTTGCTGCCGTCAACCAATCCCCTGTTGAAACCGTTGCGGTCGTCGTAGCCGGCCGTCCCGGCGACATAGGGCACCGCCTTAACGCCGTTGAGCCATACGGGAGCGTCAATCTCGGTCCTGTGCGTCGCGTCGGCAAACGGCTCCTGGTTCATTATTGTGTCGTGGCCGTCGCCTATCCTCTGCCTGTACTGGCCCCCCTGCGTGTCGCTGTATAGCGTGAGCTTGTCGTCGAAAATCGATTGCCCCGTCAGGTGAAACTCGCCGGTGGGATACTCCTCCAGCTCGTCGGCAAAATCATTTATCCTGCCTTTTCCCAGAAACCCAATTCCCCAGTTGTCCTCGATTCTTTTGAGGTGCACATACGTTTCCCGCTCGGGCTCGGTATTGAATTCCCTTCGATAGTAGCTTTCGACAAAATGCTCGTCCGATTCGTAATTTATGCCCGTCGTAAGCTGCCAGTTATAAGGTATAAATTCCCGATGCACCCAGCTAAACCTTCCCCGCGTATCTTCCGGCGGTTCGAGATTCCGCCTGAAGTCCACCCTGCCCAGGCGGTCCTTGCCCCTGTCGTCGATTATGTAACCGATAATTTTGCCGAGATGCGCTTCCTGCGCATAATTCACGTCGATACCCGTGCCCACGCCGCGCTTGCTGTAATAATCCAGCTCGTATGTCCCGTTGGTCCCTTCCGGCTCGCGCAAACCCAGCAGGCGGGACAGAAACCACCTCGTTTCGACGCTCGTTCCGAAAATACTGTCGTTGCCTATTTGCACACTCTTGAAAGGCACATCGGGCCTTTCGAGATTGCTCCGCAAAACCGGCCAGTAAAACAAAGTCGTGTCATAGTACTTCAGCCGGACGTCTTTCATTTCCGCGTCGTAAGAGCTGTCCTTAACCTCTCCCTCGGCGAGCCGGGTCTGCTCCACTTCGGTCGCATCGACAAGCAAGATGCTCGACGCCTCAAATGAGAGCTGCGGCTTTTCAAATTCGCTGGTGGTAATCACCACGTTTTGGGCCGAAAATTTATTTTCCGCTAACTGCCTGATTTTCGCCGCCCTGATGTATATCGGTATCCCCCGGCCCGCGTCGAAACTGCGCAGCGTTGCGTTTATTGCTATGCCTCTTTTATTTTCAAAATCATAATACATTTCGTCGGCCCGTATCGTGCGCAAACCCTCCGTCATAACCACGTCCCCGCACACGTAAACCGCCCGAATCGCCCCTTTTGCCCCCATTTCCTTTATGCCGCCCGACTCATCTGTTTTAGCTGAGTCATCACTTTTTTTGCCTTTTCCGTAAAACACTACTGCGGCGTCTGCCTGCATTTCCACCAGCCCCCCCTGTTCATTCTGCTTTTGCCACAGGTAAAACCGCCCGATTACCGTCGCGACATCCTCACCGCTAACTTTGCCCGCCTCGATGTTCGGCTCAGTATCGCTCGCAGGTGCCAGATTCACCGGGTATCGCACCATTTGCTTTGCCTGGGTTGCCGGACCCGTCTCTTTCTTTTTGGGTGGTCCTATTAACTGGCTGAAAAATCCGCCTCCGCCCTCTGTCCTCCGTTCTCTGTCCTCTTCAGCATTGCGCGTTTTTTGTTGGGCCTTCGACGTTGGACGTTCAATGTTGGACGTTGGCTGTTCTTCCGCGTTCTGCATTCTTTGTTCTTTGTTCTGTGTTCTTTGTTCCGTCTTTACAGGTGCGACCGCTCCCATTTGCCCGGCGAAATCCTTGTCAGCCGCTGAAATTGCCTCGTATGCCTTAGCGTAAAATTCCCCGCCCCTGGCCTCGCCCTCCTGCCTGTCTTTCACAGTCAAAAACACCTCGCCGCTGGTCTTAAACCACATCACTATTGCCTGTCCCGTCGCGCCGGCGACCATTTGCCAGTAAAGCTGAGGTAATCGCGTTCCCGTTCCCCTCTTGGCCGAGACCCTGCCCGAAATGTATGTCCAGACACTTAACTCGTTTTGCGTCCCCCGCTTGAGCCAGATTACCGCCCTGTCGCCGCCGAAAGTGTCTGCTCCGATTGTCTGTGAAAAACTACCCTCAACGACAAGCACATCTTCACCTGTCTCAGCGTGAAAGCTTACCGACTTTTCGCCGATGACATAAAAATCGTGGCCGGTAAATGCTTTGGCCAGATTGGCGTCAATCGCCCGCGCGGACTCGCTCAGCATCGACAAGACGGCCAATGCCGCACACATAGCGATTGAAAACGAAATCAGTTTTGCCGTCCTTGCCTTCATATCTCGTATTTCGTCGTGCGTATTTCGTATATCGAACTACGAACTACGAAATACAAAATACGATTATACCCGCCCATATCGCCAATGCCAGCACAAACCCTTTCTCGTATTTCGTCGTGCGTCTCGCCAAAACGACCCCGTGAAATCCAGAGGATTTCCGGGACTAAAGTCCTCGAAATTGCTTCGCAATTTCTGAGGGGACTCCGCCAAGGGCTTCGTATTTCGTATATCGAACTACGAAATACGAAATACGAAATACGATTATACCCCCGGAATCAGGGTTGACTATCCTGCGTATCGCTGTTATTTATGCCCTGCGAAAAATTATGAGATACTTATTTCGTTTTTTAGACAAGATTGAGCCGGCGCTGGCAAATAGACCGATTTTTCTTTTTCTCGATTATGACGGCACGGTTACGCCAATCAGAAAAAAGCCGGCGCTGGGCCATATCTCAAAACGTTCTAAAAAACTGATTGTGGAGCTGTCAAAATCGCCTCACTGCCGCCTGGCAATCATCAGCGGACGCTCGCTTAAGGACGTTCGCAAAATGGCGGGAGTGAGCGGAATTATTTACGGCGGAAACCACGGCCTCGAAATGCAGTGCCCGCGAATCAGGTTCCAGTCCCCCGTATCGAAAAAGCACAAAGCGATTCTCAGGCAGCTCCACCGCCGGCTCGTCGAGAAACTAAGTCCAATCAAAGGCGTCCTCATAGAAGACAAGGGGCTGTCGCTGAGCGTTCACTACCGTCTGGTTGCGGCCAAAGACAGGCCATTGGTTAAAACAGTGTTTAGTCAAATCACCTCGGCTTATGTTGAGCGAAACCAGATACTCGTCAAGCCGGGCAAAATGGTTTTAGAGGTATTCCCGCCGGTCGAGTGGAACAAGGGAAAAGCCGTGCAATGGCTTTTAAAAAACGCGGCAGTCAAAAATACTAAAATCGTGCCCATTTATATCGGCGACGATGTTACCGATGAGGACGCGTTCAAGTTCTTGAAAAACCGGGGCCTGAGTATTTACGTGGGAAAGCCGGGTAAATCCCGCGCCCGCTATTACGTTAAAGACATAAACGAGGTCCACGATTTCCTTTCATTGATAGCAAAATTAAAATAAGACCGCCTGCAAAATCAGAACCTTGATTTATCGGGAAATTTAATGCAAAATTACATAACACCCGCGACATTAGACGAAAGAAAAAGCTATGGCTAAAAGGGAATATTCACAATTTCAGAAAAACGTAATAAACAACTATTACGGCAACCTCGACACCATAATGTTAGGCAAGCTCGGCGAGCTGGTCAGCGAGCTTTACCTGGCAGAAACCGATACCAAGCGAGACCGGCTGTGGGAACGCGTCCACAAGGCGATGCTCAACCTCAAAATACCACCCGACATTATCAGCCATATAATGGCCAAAAAAGACGTCAAAATTCTGGCCCAGAACCTCAATGACTGGATTGCCTCCCCCGCCCACAATCGCGGGGCAAAACCCCGAAACAATCCTGAAAACCGCTAAAAACCCCTGATTTATCAGCCCTAATCATATTAACCCATATTTAGCTTTTCCTGCCCCGTTTTTTTGTCGATACACACCCAGCGGTAATAGTGCGCAAGGGTATCTTGGGTTTGGAAACCGCAATTACGGAATTTATACTTTAATAAGTCCGCCAATCTGTAAGGAGTCGAAAAATGGCTGTGCAATACGAAGCGACCAAACGCGTTTATCCCACCGAAGACAGGGGACAGTTGAGCATTCAGAATATGCTCGGTTATTTCGAGGAGATGGGTGCAATGCGGGTCTCGGACCTGCATATTAAGGTCGGCGCCCCGCCAACTTATCGCGTTGACGGCGACCTCAAAAAGCTCAACGGCCCCATACTGACACAGGATATGGCCGAACAATTGATTCTGCCTTTACTCAGCGAAAACTCGCTTGAAAAACTGCGCGAGCTGCACAGCGTTGACTGCTCATACCGGCTGACCGCGACACATTTCCGCATCAATGTTTTC
>JBELAA010000320.1:0-2098 GCA_049509315.1 Sedimentisphaerales bacterium
ACACCATCAGGATTAAGCGAGCGTTTGACCTGCCCGTAAAAATCCAGCGTCCAGTAGCGATTCGAAACCGAGCTGAGCACGTCAGGCATATTGACAATTACAAGGTCAAATCGCTCCCGACCCTGCGCTAATATCGAACGAACGTCGCCCGTCCAATTCTCGAATCGCTTATCGGCAATACCCAAATCACGCGGCAAAACCTGCAAGACCCTGCTGATATACTCGCTGTCGGGATGCGCCCAGACAAGCCGGTCAATCTGCGGCAACTGCAAAAACTGCCGACACAACCCCAGGCCTGAACCGATAACCAGAACACGTTTTGCTTTCGGATTTTGCGAAAGCGTAAGGGCGATGATTCTGCCCGCCGTTGTCGGGTCGGGAACCGCCTCGATTACGCTGCCCTGGCGGACTACGACCCACTGGCTCTGGTATTGCCCGTAAAGGTATTCCGCCTGTGCCGTTTGAAATGAGCCGGCCAACGAATCCGCCGGCAAAAGTCGAGACCACTTTACCGTATTGACAAATTTCGTAAGCGTCGCTCCGCCGCCTGAGATAATTGTAAAACCAAAAAAAACAACTATCAGAACCGAAATGACTTTGAAAATGATACGATTGAACTGTGAAATCAGGAACAACGATACCACAATCGCAATTGACAAAATAAGCGAGAGAATAAGAAATACCTGTTCCGTGCTGACGCCGTAAGCCAGAAGCGCCGTCGTCCCTAAGCCGCCGACGAAACTGCCTAACGATTCCAGAAGATAAACGCGGGAGACAGCCGACGTAGTATCGAGCTTGACCCATCGACAGATAACAGGAAAAAGCACGCCCGTAAGAAAGCTGACTGGCGCATTGACCAGCATACCCAGAATTAAAGCAGTAGGAATGGGTAAAAGCGCGTACGGGGCGATGCCCGCCAGCCGGCGTATTTGGATTATCAAAACCGCCTGAATGACAAACGCCGGCAAATACGCCGGCAAAACCAGTTCGATATTAGACGTTAACCAGCCCGCCAGACGCCCGCTTTTATTAACGACCATAGCGCCCAAGGCAATCCACAAAAACCAGCAGCCGAAAAATATCCCGACTGCGATATCGTTGCTTTCGAATGAGCTAATAAACTCCCGGAAAATCAGCGTCTGCGCCGCGATTGAGAATAGGCCGTATGCCAAAATCACAAATCCGCGTGCGACCCCGCCGAGGTGTGAATCACCCCCTGAAACACCGTTGGTTCTGTCGTCGCCCGGCGTCATCACTCCTCACCGAATACTTCCGCCTGAAAAACCTCGAACGTCGCGTCCTTTTTCCAGCCGTCCGCAGGCAATCCCGCCTTGAGCGACAACTGCGTCAGCGTCTCAGCTAACGTCCATTTCTGCTCGATTGCAACCTGCGGCAAAAACAACGCCACGTGCCCTTCTTTTCTCAAAACAATCCCGTCGGTCCCCAGCCGGATTTGATTATATGAGTCAATCGATTGCGGCACAGTCAACGCCGAGATTTCGATTTTAATCGCCTTAAGCTCATCGAGCGTAACAGGCATAAATCGCCAGTCGTTCACCGCCGCGTTCACCGCGTTTACAATAACCGATTTATAAAGTGCCTGAGTCGGAAAAATCTCGCCGATACAGCCCCGCAAATCGCCGTTTTTCTTCAGCGTTACAAACGCCGCCCGCTTGACCTTCATCGCCTCGCTTATGGGAACGTTTACCTCCTCAGGCGTCGGAACACGGTTATTTCGCAGATAAAACTCAATTGTCCTGCGCACAAGCAGTAATAAATTTTTGTGGTCATCAGAGGTCATCGCCGCGTCGGCTTTGGGCGTTTCGACGGCAGTTTGCTTTTGCCATTGGCCGTGAAACGCAACCGACAAATAACTTACCGAATTTGTGTAATCGCCGGTCAACGCACCTGACGTCGTATATTTCAGCAATTCCGGCTTTGTCCCCGCAGGCAGCATCGAAAGCACTATCGCTATCGGGACCCGCCCGCAAATCGTGGCGCCGGTCTTATCGCAGTATTGCCGAAAGCCGGCGCTATCCAGTTTCGAAATGTAATCGTATGCCCCACTATCGAGCTTTTTAAGCTCGTCAGGGATATT
>JBELAA010000321.1:0-3608 GCA_049509315.1 Sedimentisphaerales bacterium
ATACTTGACCACATCGTGGCGAAAATCAGTTGAATTCTGCACACTGAAAGTTTAAGCTTTTGTTCCTGGGCCGCAATGAGGTCGTTGCGGTTAATCCTTTTGATTTCAATTTTCTGATTGAAGAGGGCGCGTGTGAATCGTTGTGTGATTGGCTTACAGTGGGGCGATGAGGGCAAGGGCAAAATCGTCGATATTCTTGCCGAGACAAGCGATATTGTCGTTCGTTATAACGGGGGGGCTAACGCGGGCCATACAGTCGTAGTGGGAAACGACAAGTTCGCGTTACATCTTTTGCCAAGCGGGGCGGTCAGGCCGAAAACGATGTGCGTGATTACAAACGCGGTCGTGATTGACCCTGAGACGCTGCTGGGCGAAATAGCGACGCTTGCCGGCAAGGGTATAACATTAGCCGGCCGGCTTTTCATCAGCGAAAACGCCCACCTGGTTCTCGATTACCATAAAAAAGAGGACCAGTTGCGTGAAGAGGCCTTGGGCAAAAATAAAATCGGGACCACCGCCCGCGGCATAGGCCCCTGCAACGCCGACAAGGCAGGCAGAAGCAACGCCATCCGTATGGGCGACCTGCGCGATATAAAAGGGCTTGAGGCGAAACTGCGTGCGATTATTGATTATAAGAACAAGCTTTTCAAAAGCATTTATAACGCCGAGCCGCTCGATGCCTCGGCTTTGCTTAATAAGTGCAAATCATACGCAGAAAAACTGCTCCCCTATACAATCGATACAACCGACTACCTGCACAACTCGCTGGCAAAGGGCAAATCGATGCTTTTCGAAGGCGCGCAGGGAACAATGCTCGATATCGACCATGGGACGTTTCCTTTTGTAACAAGCGCTAATGTCAGCGCACTGGGAATGCCCGCCGGCTCAGGGGTGCCGGCCAAAACGGTCAACGAGTTTGTCGGCGTCGCGAAATGCTATACGACCAGGGTCGGCTCAGGCCCATTCCCCACCGAGCTTGACAACGAAATAGGCCAATACATCCGCGAAAAAGGGCACGAATACGGCACGACAACGGGCAGACCCCGCAGGTGCGGCTGGTTCGATGCGGTCGTCGCCTCTTATTCTGTTACCATTGGCGGAATCGACGCCATTGCGATGATGCACCTCGACACGCTGACCGGCCTCGATGAGTTGAAGGTCTGCACCGCTTACGAAATTGAGGGCAGGCGCACGTCATTTTTCCCGGCCAATATCGATAAACTTGCCAGGGCCAAATGCGTTTACGAGACACTTCCCGGCTGGAAAGAGGATATCACACAGATAACCGATTTTAAGCAATTGCCCGCCAATGCCCGAAACTACATTGCTTTTATTGAAAAACAGCTTAAAAAGCCCATTACGATGATAGGCGTAGGTCCTAACAGAAAACAAACCATTTTGAAATGACAGTTTAGCAGCGGCTGGCACGGCCGCTGCCGTCGCCGTTCCGGCGACGGCTAAACATCAAAACAATCATCAATAATAAATGGATAACCGACTTAAACAGACCGCCGACCGGCTCGGGATAAAACCCGGGGATATGCCGCGTCATATCGCGATAATAATGGACGGCAACGGCCGATGGGCGAAAAACAGGGGCCTGCCCCGTCCTGAAGGACATCGCCAGGGCGCCGTAACCGCCGAGAAAATTTCACACCTGTGCGTCGAATTCGGAATCGAGACCAATGGAGGAGGTCAATGCCCTGATGGGGCTTTACGCCGAATATCTCGTTAAAATGCGTCCAAAGCTTATGGACGATAACGTCCGGCTTGTGCACCTGGGCATAAAGAGGCCTCTGCCTGACGCGGTCAAAACCGAGCTTGACAAAACCATCGAGCTGACAAGTAAAAATAAAGGGATGATTTTTGCCCTTGCCCTCAACTATGGCGGCCGTGCAGAAATCATCGACGCGACAAGAGAAATCGCCCGGCTTCACAAACAAGGCAATCTGGCTCTCGAAGAAATTGACGAGAAGTGCATAAGCAATCATTTATATACTGCTGGTATGCCCGACCCAGACCTTCTCATACGCACCGCAAGCGAAATGCGGGTCAGTAACTTTCTGCTGTGGCAGATTTCATACGCCGAATTTTATGTAACCGACACGCTCTGGCCCGATTTTGACAAA
Source organism: Sedimentisphaerales bacterium (assembly GCA_049509315.1). GTDB lineage: Bacteria > Planctomycetota > Phycisphaerae > Sedimentisphaerales > Anaerobacaceae > Fen-1362. Next base: position 2,130 of record JBELAA010000321.1, read on the forward strand.
ACCTCTTTGGAAAAAGCGATACTGGCATACGCGCATCGCGTCAGGCGTTTCGGGGCGGTCGTGGATAGCAATAAATCTCTCGGACACTGATTGACACAGTAAGATTTTAGACACGGATTTACACAGATTAACACGGTTAAAAACAAAATGTTGAAGCATCGGGAGCTATCGGAGAAAATTATATCTGCGGCTTATGCGGTGCATAAGGAGTTGGGATACGGTTTTATCGAAAAAGTATATAAAAACGCCCTTGCGGTCGAATTGCAGGAAAAGGGTTTAAAATGTTCTGTTGAAGTTCCTCTCAGGGTACTTTACCACGGGAAAACAGTCGGTGATTATGCCGCCGATATGATTGTTGACGACAAAATTATTGTCGAAGTCAAAGCCGTCAGCGACCTCTCGCCGATTCACGAAGTGCAGTTGGTAAATTATTTGAAGGCAACTGGCTTACAGATTGGTTTGCTGATAAACTTTGGGGAATCAGTGAAGGTAAAACGGCGAATATTCGGTTATGGCGAGGACGAAGATATTAGCGACGGCCTGTTAGACACAGATGGACGCAGTGGTTTTTAAAACAGAAGATTTTTAGACACGGATTAACACTGATTTTTAAGAATTTAGACACGGATTTACACGGATTAACACGGTTAAAAACTAAATAATGGGACTTTTTTCTATTCAAACTATTACCGCATTAATCGATGTTGTAACCGGCGGTTCAGGTTACAGTAGGGAAAAACCTATAGGAAATTATAGATCGGGCCCACAACTTGAGTTATTCTTAGGAGCTGCGGGAATAGAGTTACATATTGGGAATAGCTCTAGGGTTCCTTCAGTTCGACAGGTAATAACCCAAGCGAATGAAATAGACACTGATGCAATTGCTAGACTAATTGAACAGGTTGCAGATCCGAGGGAATACCTGGATTCTCCTGAAAAATGTAACAGCGTGGCAGAATATTTGAATGCACGATTGAATGGCGACGGATATGCATTAAAGGAAATATCCGGAAAATATAGGTTGATGAAACTTGGGACTACAGGCACGGCTGCGATCGCTTTAACCAAAATGGCTAATCAATTAGCATTCGAATCGGTTCAAGCCGACTTTGAAAGAGCATTAAGCCAAGCTGAAACCGATCCTGAAGATGCTGTTACATCAGCTTGTTCAACTTTGGAAAGTGTATATAAGTGTTTATTGGACGAAATGAAACAACCTTACCCCTCAAATCAAGATATAGCTGGACTGGCTCAAGCGGTAGAGAACAATTTGAATCTATCTCCTGGCAGAGCAGACATAGAACCAGATGTAAAACGTATTCTTGGTGGCTTAGCAAATGTTTCTCGTGGTATTGGGTCCCTACGCACACATTGCGGAGATGCTCATGGGCATGGGAAAAATATAAATAGAATAGATTCAAGAATAGCTAAACTTGCCATTCATTCAGCAAGCACAGTCGCCTTATTTTTTATAGAGAC
>JBELAA010000322.1:0-2068 GCA_049509315.1 Sedimentisphaerales bacterium
ATACGGCTTTAATCACATTGATTCCCTTTGGCGGGGGCTGATTTGTCGACGCACTTATCAGTATTACATTATGGCCGATTGATTGTGCCACCCTGGCAAGCTCGTAACCCATTTTGCCGGTGCTTGCGTTTGATATGAAACGCACAGGGTCGATATATTCGCGTGTTCCGCCTGCTGTTATAAGGAAATTCAGTTGACGGATTGTTTGGGAGAATCGCATTTTTGACGCGGGTTATTTTTTCGATTTGGCGACGATTGCTTCGATTGCTTTTATAATATCCTGCGGTTCAGCCATTCTGCCGATACCCTCAGTGCCGCAGGCCAAGCGTCCGGTCTGCGGGCCGATGATTTCAACGCCTATACCGATGAGCATTTTGACGTTTTTCCGGACTGCCGGATTAGTCCACATTTTGTCATTCATAGCCGGCGCAAATAATAGCGCCTTGTTCCAGCGTGCGCAAAGTATGGTGCTGAGCAAGTCGTCGCATATTCCGTTTGCCATTTTGCCGATTATATTGGCTGTCGCCGGCGCGACAACCGCGACGTCCGCCCAGTCGGCCAAACTGATATGCCCGATTTCGTATTCCTCGGTAGTAATCCACATATTCGTATAGACCTGCTGTCCTGTTACGGCCTCGAAACTTTTGGCTCCTATCATTTGCAGAGCGCTTTCGGTCATTACCGTTTTAACGGTTGCGCCCGTCTGCGTCAGCTTGCTTGCCAGGTCCGCCGCCTTATAAGCGGCGATACCCCCGCTGACGCCTAACAGGACCCTTACCCCATCGAGTTTTACGCTTTGTTCGGCCATATTTTCCGCCTTTCACGGCATTACAAAACCGATTTACTCTTTGCGGGGCTTGTCGATGTCGCTGTGCTCGTAATCAATGGTGATTTTGTCCCGTTTGATTTCCTCGACGACAATCTCGAGCTGGGTTTTGCCCTCGGTGTCCTCAATCAGGGGCCGGCCACCCTGCATCAGCTCAAGCAGGCGTTTCTGAACCAGCGCCGTCAGTTTGAACCTGCCGCCCAATTTTTCAATCAGTTTTGTGTTTTTTAATTCATCAATCATTATACTGCTCCACAATTTTTATTACTCTTACAATCAACCGGCTTTTTCGCCTCACTGATGATTTTGATTATCTCGCCGACGGCCCTGTCAATTTTATCATTTACGACCATAAATTGGTAATACTTTTTCGCCTCTGTAATCTCGTTTTCCGCCTGACTCAGCCGGCGTTTCGCGGTCTGCTCGTCTTCCCTGCCCCTTCCGAAAAGGCGTCCCGCCAGGTCTTTTTGCGTCGGCGCCAGTATAAATATCATCACCGCGTCGGGGCATATCTTTTTAACCTGTGCGCCGCCCTGAACGTCGATTTCGAGTATAACTGTTTTACCCGCGGCCAACTGCTCATCGACCTTGTCCTTAGGCGTGCCGTAAAAATTCCCGAAAACCTCGGCGTATTCCAGCAGCAGTCCCTTTTCGATTCGTCTCTTGAATTCATCCCTGCTGACGAACCAGTAATCTTTGCCGTCGGTTTCCTTGTCGCTTTTCGGGCGGGTTGTAACCGACACGCTCAAGAGCGTATCATTCAACCGCTTAAGCAATTCCCTGCAAATCGTGCTTTTACCCACGCCGCTGGGGCCGCTTATCACAACAATTGTTCCTGATGGCATCTGGCTGCTCATGGCCGCGTAATTACTCTACGTTTTGAACCTGTTCTTTGATTCGGTCTATCCGGCACTTGATTTCGACCACCTGGTGCACAATATCAGCGTCGGCGGCCTTGCTGCCCATAGTGTTGGCCTCACGCAGCATTTCCTGGCAGATGAAATCCAGCTTTCTTCCCGCCTGCTGTTTTCCCGATAGCGCACTATTGAACTGCACAAGGTGCGAATCGAGCCGGGCGATTTCTTCCGAAATATCGGCCCTGTCTGCGAAGACCGCGACCTCGCGGGCAATCGTGTCATCGTCTAATTTCAATTTTGCCGCCGCGAGCATCTCATCGACGCGTTTTTTAAGTTTTTCAGCATATTGCACGGGGCTGGCCACGCTTTGTTTGCGTATGCGTTC
>JBELAA010000323.1:0-2051 GCA_049509315.1 Sedimentisphaerales bacterium
TTATGGCGGGCCACTGGGCGACCGAAATAGTGCACATTGTGCCGGTATTCGGCGAAAGAGGGGCGCTGCTTGAGCACTGGGTTTTCTGCCTGTTTTACAACTGGCCTTTGACGATTCGCAGGCGAATGGCCCGCCGCGTCGAGATTCGCCGGGCGTTTTCGCCGCGGTATTGGCACGCGGGTCTATGCGTCCTGGCGTCGGTTTTGATATTCGCAGTCGCTGATTTTCTTTATCTTGGCAAATACGCCGAAATGCCGGGGCTTTCGGGTATCTGGTGGCTTGTTATGCTTGTGCCGCTGCTTTGCGGGGCGGCCGTAACGCTCGGCTGCGGCGGGGCTGTTCTGTGGAGGCGAATTGTTACCGCGGCCGGCGCCGGCGGGTTAACGGGAATACTGGCTTCTGTCGCCGTGGTGATAATCAGCAGGGGGCACATCCCGGCATCGACGCTTGTTACGTTGTGTGCTATGCACACTTTCATTTCCACGCTTTTGGCTGCGATTGGCGCGATTGTTACCGAGATTATCCTGCCCGACCCTGACCTGAATTGTTATGGGACTTGACTGAAAAAAATCTGGCAAAACGAACATTTTGACGTATAATAATACGTGCCGGATTCGTAAAAATTATAGATAAAGCCGGCTGTTGTTGTTTTGGTGTATATTCCGCTACAGGCGGATGAATTTGAGGGTGACTGCGATGGCAAATGGCTATAGTTCCCTGTGTGATGACTTTTATCTCGATATGTTCGTAAATACCGAGCTGGAGCTGCCTTTCGAGGGCGACACGGTTCTTGCGTTTTTTGAGCGGATTCAAAAACAGTATCCGACGATGGGCTCTTTCAGCAGGCGTGAAAATAACGAATACTCACTTGAGGAAGACCACGCCGCAGGCCAGTATCGCTGGGTCTCACTCGAAGCCGAACGCGTCGGCTCAGGCATCGTTAATCCGTCGGAAATTGCCGAGGTCTATACGCAGGATAAGTTTGTCCTCGACTTGATTCCCTATATGCTCGGCGTTAGTCATCTCAATGTCGATTCTCTCGATGTATCATACGCGATGGATTTTTTCTGCACCGGCAGCCACGACCAGGTCATCGCTGAAGCCCTCGGCTCAGGGGCGTTTAATTGTCTGCTCGATCTGGCCAACGCAAAGGCAATCGATAATTCACCTTCGATGGTAGTGGCCCTTTCCGAGGACTCCAGGACACAGGCGAGAATCAGCGTGGAATCGCGGACGAGCATTTTCGACCCCGATAGAACGGGGCAGCCAATCGAGGAGCCGATAAGCTTGTCTTTTACGATTCGTCAGTATCCCAGTCCGTCGGGCAAGTTTGATATGTTAGCGTCTTTCGAGCGGCAATGCCGGCTGGCAGAAGAGCTGATGGTGGATAAAATCATACCGAATCTTGTCCACCCGCTTATTAACGTTATCGCACAAAAACGAATAACTTAAAATCTCCGCCCGATGGCGAGACCTCGCTAAAGGCGGGAAGGAAGATTGCTTATGGCACTGACAGCCCCATTGAGCAGGTATAAAAAGAAAACCTTTATACTCTGGATGGCCGTGTGTATCGGGCTGGCGATATGGTTCACATACGACGGCTATTACAACAAGGCGTTCATAGAAAAGCACACCGGCAAGGACGGCGTCCCCAAGAGCACTCTTACATTTAACCGCAAGTCGCCGCCTTTTCTTGTCGGCGCCGCGGTATTGCTTGGCGTGTATATGGTTGTCATTCGCAACAGGAAGGTCGTGGCCGAGGACAGCCAGCTTGTCATCGACGATAAAATCAGTATCGCTTACGACACAATACAGAAAATCGACAAGACGCATTTCGATTCGAAGGGCTTTTTCGTAATTACCAGCAAGGGGCCGGATGGCAAAGACGTTGACCATAAGCTAAGCGACAGGGATTACGATAACCTCGGCGCAATACTTGACCACATCGTGGCGAAAATCAGTTGAATTCTGCACACTGAAAGTTTAAGCTTTTGTTCCTGGGCCGCAATGAGGTCGTTGCGGTTAATCCTTTTGATTTCAATTTTCTGATT
>JBELAA010000324.1:0-2045 GCA_049509315.1 Sedimentisphaerales bacterium
GGCGATATACTGCTTTCCGGCGCAAGGACATTCGACCCCCAAAGCCCGCAGAAAAGCAGGACGGGTAAAAACGCCGAACTATGGGTTCTCAAGAAAGACCTGTCAGGTCCGCCGACTCCCTTAGGCGAGCATTGTTCCGAAGGCCCCGCGGTATCGCGCACGCGGATGACGATTGCCTGGACGCTTATGGACGAGGGTCAGATTTTTATGGGCGATATTATCGACGACAACCCCGTGGAATCCAAAGGATTCCCGGGACTTGGTCCTGGAAATCTCAAAGAGATTTCTCAGGGCGGCGTCCCGAAATTAGTCAATAAAAAACTCATCTTAGATGCCAACGGCCCGCCGCTGCGACGCAACGTCGAGACGCAGAACTTCCGCCCGCCCGATGAAAAAGAGCTTACCTTCAGCGCCTATAGTTATAAACGCAGTGAGGTTATGGGCCTCGATATCGCCACAGGCAAATACGTCGATTACTCCAACGCCCCGCAAAGCTATGAGGAGCCCGAAGGCATATTCCCCGACGGCAAATACACCCTCGTCGAGTGCGACCGCCACAATCCCAAAGGCAACCAATACATCGATATCTACAAGCTGGCGCTCGACGGCTCAGGCAAAACGGAACGCCTGACTAACTTCAGCGATTACGGCTACAAGGCCAGCAACCCGGTTGTCTCAGACGACGGCAAATACATCGCCTTCCAATACGCCAAAAGAGGCGACCTCGCCGGCGTAGGCAGGGGAATCCTCGTTTTCGACATCGCCGGTTACGAGGCCACAAAGCCGAAACAATTCCTACCCGATAGTAATCAATAAATTCAGCCCCTATCGAAACAGTTTATGATTTATAATTTATGATTTATGATTTATGATTTCCGGTGTGTGTGATTGTCTAAAATAATAAATAATAAATCATAAATAATAAATAAACAAGGAATGGCGAAGAAACAAAGAGCGACAACAAGTCAGTGGTTCAACTTCACGCGCGACTCATATCTGGAGCGCACCAGCCGGCCTGTTTACGCGATAGTTTTCCTTTTGCCCTTCATCATTTTTTACGAATTAGGCACGATTTTCATCAATACCGACGTTCTCAGCCAGACCGAAATCCGCGTAGTCGCTTTCGTCTGGCTTCAGGAATTGCTTCGCTACCTCGGTTTCGGCGGTAAGTTCCTCTGGGCAATGCCCGCACTTGTCGTAATTGTAATTCTGCTCGCCTATCAACTGGTCTCAGGCAAACGCTGGTGGGTCTCATTCCCTGATATAATTCCGATGACGCTCGAGTGTATCCTGCTGGCGATTCCCCTTATCGTCTTAAGCTTGTTTCTGCACTCGTCTTCGGTCGCTTCCAATTCATCCTCACAATGTATCCCCGCCGCTGCGCAATCTGCCGCAGCAACTCAGACGCAACCCTCCCTTCTTGCCGACATTGTTACTGGTATCGGCGCAGGCATTTACGAGGAATTGCTCTTTCGCCTCATCCTGATTTGCGTGCTTCTGCTCCTGTTTCAAGATGTTTTCGGCCTCGGTAAAAACAACTCAATCGTTCTGGCGGTGCTCGTCTCGGCGGCCCTTTTCGGCGCCCATCACCACATCGATTTCCTCAGCGGCAGGCCCAACAGGGGCGACTTTTTCGACTGGCCGAAATTCATATTCAGGACAATGGCGGGCGTCTATTTCGCGGCGCTGTTCGCGATTCGCGGCTTCGGCATAACCGCCGGAACCCACGCTTTTTACGATATAATCGCTACGCTCATTAACGCGCTGGTTTTCACGCGATAAATTCCGGCAAAAAATGCGAAATTTAGCAAAATTTTTTCATAAAAACGCCTGTCTCTTACCCTTTTATTTTGCTGGATTTGTGTCATTACCGTCCTATAAGTGTCGGAAAAGCCCTTATCAATACTGAAAAATGGCTTGAATTTCAGCCCCGTTTTGCTGTATAATGAGGGCGTGGAAAGAGATAACATCAATGACTGTTAGGACGTAAAACTATGGAATCGCCGCAAATCAAAATCGCTATCGAGGAATTATCTTTCAGCTTA
>JBELAA010000325.1:0-2023 GCA_049509315.1 Sedimentisphaerales bacterium
GAATCTTTGCCCGCAAATTCACCGCTGCGGCAGCGCCATCACGGCGAGGTCTGGGGGCTGGATATGTTTGCCACGCTGGCTCACTCTCGAATAACCGTCAACCGGCACTTGGACGTCGCGGAAAACTACGCAAACAATATGCGTCTTTTCGAGGCCACCGGCTGCGGGGCAATGCTGGTTACCGATTATAAGGATAATTTAAACGAGCTGTTCGAAATCGGCAGCGAAGTGGTCGCATATCGCAGCCCGGAAGAGGCGGCGGCGCTGATTACGTATTACTTACAGCATCCCAAAGAGGCACAGGAAATCGCCCGCAAAGGTCAGCAAAGAACGCTTCGCGACCACACCTACACGCAGCGAATGAAGCAGACCGTTGAAATACTAAACAGGCATTTGCGCTATAAACGCGAAAAAGGCCGTTTCCCGGAGCCCGATTTGTCAAAAATATCTTACGGCTTCACTCAAATTCAGAAGTCCGAAGTATCCGACAATTTAACTTCCGGCTGGCAAAACGGGGACATCCCTTCGAAACAGCGGGCGCTTGTGCAAAAAGAGCTTGACGAAATGTATAAAGGTAAATCGCCTGTTGTTTACTCGGTCCTGGCGGATATCATCTGGCCGTATCAGCGACAGGGAGAATCGCTCTTGGAAATCGGCTGCGCCAGCGGCTACTATTTTGAAATCCTCGAATATCTTCTCGGCAGGCAAATCACTTATACTGGGGTCGATTATTCCCAGCCATTGATTGATATGGCAAAAGATTATTACCCCCGCGGAAATTTTGTCGTAGCAGACGGCGCTAATCTGCCGTTCGGAGACAACAAATTTCCAGTAGTTATATCGTCAAGCATTTTGCTTCACGTGCCTAACTACCCTCAGCACCTTGCCGAAACCATACGCGTTGCCGGGGAAATTGTGGTTATTCACAGAACGCCGGTTTGCCGGCAGAATCAAACGAGGTTCTACAAAAAACTTGTGTATGGCGTTGAAACCCTCGAGCTGTGTTTCAACGAGGAGCAGCTTGTTTCACAATGCGTTTCGGGCGGCTTAAAACTAATCAAGGCGCTGGAATATTATTCCAATCCTGAGAAGGACTATTTCGAAGTTACTTACCTGTTCCGGAAATGCACGCCGCGAACCGGCCGTAAGAATTAAGGCGGAGAACAGTAAATGTTCAAAAAAGATATTGAGCTTATCGAGGGGTTGCACAAAAAGTATCGGTTTGTGCCGCCCCTGCTGGATGCCGGCGGTCTCGAAAACCCGACAATCGCCGATTATGAGATATCGGTTAAAAAAGCACTTCAAATCACGCTTAACGAAAAATCGAGTAATCACCAGTGGCAGGTAAATGTCCCGCATCCTAATCAAAATGACAGATATATAAATATCACTAGGCCCTGGCAGTTCATCGACCCCCAATACCTGATTTTGAATCCGGAATACGGCCATCCCCCTATCGAAGCGCTGCCGCAGCAATACAGGGGCAGGTTCAATACGGTCATAATGGTATCGGTATTCGAGCACGTTAATAACCCGTATATCGTTTCCGACGCGATATACGAAATCATAAAACCCGGCGGCTACCTGATAAATTCCACGCCGTTTTTGTTTCCTTATCATCCCTCGCCTGAAGACAATTTCAGATTCTCGCCTCTGGCGCTGAGGAGAATTCACGAAACAAGCGGCTTTGAATGCGTCGAGAGCGACTTTCATATCAATTACTCAAGCGCCGCCGGCATAGGCGATACTAACCCACAAAATTACGGCGCCCCGCAGGCAGTTATGGCCAGCTACGCGCTGTGCAGGAAAAAATAATGAAAAATAAACCTGATATTTTCAAATCGAAAAACGTTCTCGTAACCGGCGGTATGGGTTTCATCGGCTCGAATCTGGCTTTGCGGCTCGTTGAGTCGGGCGCAAATGTTACGCTGATTGACAGCTTGATTCCTGAATACGGCGGGAACCTCTGGAATATCGAGCCGGTTAAGGACAGGGTCAAGGTCAACATATCGGACGTCCGCGA
>JBELAA010000326.1:0-2019 GCA_049509315.1 Sedimentisphaerales bacterium
CGTGTGCCGAACAATGCTGCTAAAGGAAGAATATCTAAAATTGCTGCTCTCTTAATATACTATCACATAATGGCGTTGTTCGGCTATTAGGAATGGACTCGATTTTGCTAATAATTAAATGCCCGCTATTCAGGCGAAAACTTATAAGCAATAAGGCATTTCCTTAGCGTAGATTAAGGGGTTTTTAAAAGTCGGCGGCACTAACCGGCCGCTGTTTATGCTTTCAACGCGTTTCTTGTCGTCCTTGAAGAACTTAAACTCGCTGTCGTGCGGCGAGGACAGGTCGTATAAGGCGGCGTTACGTAAAGGAATTAACTCAACCCTTTCTCATCCCTGCCCGGATTTCTTCACAGGGGCCGTCATAACGGCGCGAGTTCCCATTGCCGGAAAAGATTCAATCTTCAACTGCCCGCCTATGTATTCCAGTCGCTCTTTGACACTGAAAAGCCCGAACCCGCCTTCTTTGCCTGGCGGAAGGATGAGTGTGCTTACGTCGAATCCGGCGCCGTCATCTTCTATGGTAACCTCAATTTCATTATCCCGCTTTGCTATGCCTACTTTAACGGTTCTGGCCTTGGCGTGCTTGATGATATTTATCAGAAGCTCGCACGCCGACTTGAACAGGACAATCTTGATTTCTTCATCGAGCTCTATCTTCGTGTCATCCGAGGTGAATTCACATTTCAGACCGGCATTTTTCTGCACCTCGGTTTTCAGCCAGGATTTCAAAGCCGACTCAAATCCGACCTCATACAGCAGAGGATTGCTCAGCTCGAACGTCAGGGAGCGAATATCATCCAATATACCATCCATTAGGATACACTCGTTGTCGAGCGCTGCCAGCATATTCCTGTCCGACACGGCCCCCTTCAATGCCTGTAGGCGCATCTTTGCTATTACAAGCTTTTGGCCGAGGTCGTCGTGAATCCCCACGGCGATTCGCCTTCTTTCTCGTTCCTCCGCGAAAGATACCTCCGAAGCAAGGGCCTTCAGCCGTTTTTGATTGTCTCGCAGCTTCTCCTCGGCTCGTTTGCGCTCGGTGATATCCTCGCCCGAACTCAGGGTGCCCGTGATGTTCCCTGCTCCATCCCGCAAAATTGTGTTGTGCCAGGCAATTATTCGTTCTCCACCATCGTGTCTCAGCACCGGATTCTCAAAATATTCAACCGGCTCCTTTTTCCCCGCCATAAGCTGCGTAAAAACTGCTTTCACACCCTCACGTATGCTTTCAGGCAAAAAATCTTCAAACCAGTTTTTTCCGATTATCTGTGTCTCATCGCGGCCCAGAATTTCGCAGCCCTTTTTGTTTATGAGCGTTACCGTTCCTGTGGCATCGATAACCACTAATATTACGGCTGCGATATCAAGATACCTCTGTGCCCTGTCTCTTTCCTCCCGAAGCGTCTCTCGAATACGCCGTAAATCGGTTGCATCCCTGAAAAATCCGATGTTACATGGCTCCCCGTCTATCAACGCGCTTGTTGCGGTAATATGAGCATAGAATATGGTCCCATCTTTACGCTTGCACGGTATATCTATAGGGGGGCTTTTGTGGCCGTCGGCCTGCAAATTGAAATGTTCTACCGCGAGCTTCAGTGATTCTGCCGGATGAATTTCGTCGACTCCTAACAAGACCATCTCGTCCTGGGTATAACCGAACATCCGGCAGACAGCGGGATTGGTGTACTTAAACTTTCTGTCTTTGAGCCGGGCAACCAGAATCCCTTCGACTCCTGATTCAAACAATGTCCGGAATTTTACATCGGTTTCACGAAGCTTGCGCTCCATTTGTTTACTTTCAGTAATATCAGTGGCGATATGAATTATTTTGGACAATGTTCCGGTATCATCGAGTATCGGCGAGCAGGAAACAAGAAAAGTCCTGCCAAGCGCCTCCATCTCCATTTCAACTGTCTCAAAATGGCCGGATTGGAGCAGTTTCTCCATCGGGCAGGTCTTCGGCGGCTCGTTGGTTTTATGGAACACGTCGTAGCATTTTTTGCCAAGGAAATATTCAGT
>JBELAA010000327.1:0-2010 GCA_049509315.1 Sedimentisphaerales bacterium
CCGAGCCAGGGGTAGTAGCCGTTGAAATACCAGGCCTGTTTGACGACGTGGCCTACGGCGTTCTTTTCGATAACGGGGGACCAGGTTGACTCGACGCCGGGCGGGATGAGCGGTTTCCAGAGGTTGAACATATCAGAGCCGCAGAGGCGACGAAGCTCATGCCAGCCGCCGAGCTTAATAAGCCCGTAAACCGTCAATAACGCGGAACCGGCTATAAGGACAAGGACCTGGACGGCGTCGTTATAAGCCACGGCCCGCATACCGCCGAGGCCTGTGTAAAGGCCCGTCAGGACGATTACGGCGACCGAGCCAATCCAGAAGCTGTTAATGTCGAGGACGCCTGTATCGGGCTGATAAATTTTAAGGATTTCGAGAGCCGTCCGCAGCGCGGATTCGTTAAGATGGGCTGTTCCGAGGCGTAAATGCACTTCAGGCAGCAGTGTGGCGAAAACGACGCCGCCTGCGAAGATGCCTACGGCAATTTTGGAGACGACAAAAGTTATAAGCGAAACAATTGACAGGACGTATCGTGAGCTAATTGAGAACCGCCTTTCGAGAAACTCCGGCATCGTGAATACCTGTGAGCGCATATAGAAAGGCACGAAAACCCAGGCGAGAGTGAGCAGGCACCAGGCGTGCAATTCGTAATGGGCCATAGCGACGCCGTCTGCGGCTCCTGAGCCGGCGAGGCCGACGATGTGCTCGGAGCCGATGTTGGAGGCGAAGATTGAGGCGCCGATGACCCACCAGCCGAGGTTACGGCCGGCGAGGAAGTAATCGGTGGCGTTGTCTTTGCGTCTTTTGACGACCCACCAGGCGACGCCGAGAATTACGGTAAAATATCCCGCTATTGTGAGCCAGTCCAGTGTTCCGAGTTGAGATGTGGTTGCCAATAATCCAAATCCAGTCATAGGTCTCTCCTTTCCATATTAAAAAGATTCACCACCAAGTCACCAAGACACGAAGACACAAAATTTATATTAAAAATTGTATCAATGCGTCTCTTTTTCATAATGGGGGGTATTATACGAGTCCGGTGGAAGGGGGGCAATGTTTTTTTTAATCACCTTTTTCACCACCCCCCGCCGTTTTGCAAAGCATAACGAGACGCGGGGGGCTACGCCCCACAGGGTGGGGCTTCGCAGCGGGCAGGTAAGCCAATGCAAAAATCAAAGTGTACCCCGAGAAATTCGAAGAATTTCCGGGACCAAGTCCTCGGAATCTCTTCGAGATTCCAGAGGGAAATGCAAAATTGCGGTATCCCTGCGGGATGGATTTTAATTCCTTCGACTATGCTTCCCCGACAACGACCCACCTACGACAAAAATGACTACGGCGGGTAAACATTCGAGGGCAGGCAGGACAGGTTGCCGATTGCCGACTTTTAGACGCAGATTACGCCCCCACACTTTTCTCCCCCGCAGGGCGGGACTTCGCGAAAAAACAACCTCCGCAACATTTTGTCTTCGCTACGCTTCGACAAAATACGACGCGAAGGCAGGCATGGGGGGCTGCGCAAGGCTACGCAGATTACGCTGTTTTTTGTTAGCCACAGAGCGGCTGTGTTTGAAATCAAATGTTTTTTTAAATATTTTCGGGATGCCATAAGGTCTGATTCCGAATCATAGTGTTAAGGATTATAAGCAATTTTCGCATACAGGCCGTGATAACGATTTTGAATGCTTTGCCTTTTTTGAGAAGACGATTGGCAAAACGACGAATTACAGGATTCCAGCGAACAGCAGACGTCGCAGCCATATAAAGAACGCTGCGAATGTCCTTTCGGCCGCCCCATATACGCGATTTTCCGGCGAATCGTCCGGAGACAAAGTCGTAAGGAGCGACGCCTACCAGAGCAGCGATTTTCTGGCGGTTGAGCCGGCCCAGTTCGGGCAGTTGAGCGATAAGCACAGCGCTGGTTATGGGGCCTATACCTTTGGCGCTTCTCAAGATTTTGTTTTTTTGTCGGAAGTCATCATCGGATTTGATGTGCTGCTCAATTAGTTGGTC
>JBELAA010000328.1:0-5156 GCA_049509315.1 Sedimentisphaerales bacterium
ATCACCTGCAATTCCGCTTCCGGTTTTAAGCCAGTTTTCAGCGAGCACACCAACGTCGCCCCATCCGATAGAGCCGTTACAATCGAGGTCGTAAATATTAACCGCGACGTAATTCTGGTCGGGAAGGTCAGCCGACACGTTGTTGTAACTCATCAGGTTCGGCTCGAAAGTATAATTTAATTTACTCGGCGTTATCGTTCCCGACCAGCCGGAATTAACCGCTATTTCGTATCGGCCGTTAGCATCGGTGAGGCCGCTGCCGCCGCCGTTGTTGGCATCAACAAGAACCGCCGCTATAGGCAAGTTACAATCATTCTTTATTAAGCCGGCAATTTTGAGGGTTATAAGCGTGGCCGCATAATTCATATTGTTGTAATCGTGATTAACATTAGCGTAAGTGTAACTGTTCGGCTCAAATATGTAACCGGCCTTTGCCGGCGTAACCGTTGCGGACCAGCCGGAATTAACCAGGGCGCTGTAATATCCGCCGCCGGCGGTTACAGGATTACCCGGCAGACCGGCCATTGTTACAGCGTCAAGCCCGCTTGCTCCGCTGGTGACTCTGCCGGAAATTGTGTAGTGGACGACCGGGACAATCCCCGTTACGTTTACATCATCGACATAAAAACCGGGGTAAGCATTGTACATACTGTCAACCGTCCGGAACCGAAAGCGAATCTGGATATTAGACCCCCCCATCGACGAAAGGTCTAATGTTTTTGAAACCCATCCGCCGGTCGCGTCCTGAAGAGTTCCTGCGGTATTACTGAGATATTCCGTGAAAGCACCGCCGTTCACCGATATTTCAACTGAAGCGATGTCAAATTTCGGATATTGCTCGGTTTGGAGCATATATTTGAATTCTAATGAGACCGCAGAGGCGCCGGCCAGATTGATATCGGATGAAGTTACAAGTTACTACTCCTTCGGTTTTCCCCGCGTCATAGTTGCAGTCGCTATTCTGGCCATAGTAAAGCGAGGTCGGCGTAGAGTGGCCGGAAAGGGGGGAATTACAGGCAGTAGTCAGGTGCCACAATCCAGAACCGTCGCCGAAGGCATTGTTTATGGTAAAACCGCCTATGCCGCTTTCGAAATTTTCGAATAAAATAGTTGACCTTGCCGGATTAACCGTGATAGAAACCGTTGCAGTATTGGAATCCCCGCCGTCAGGGGGCACCCCTCCATCGTTGGCTTTGAAAATAAAATTGTCCGGGCCGGTATAGCCGGTTGCAGGCGTATAAATGACCTGGCTGCCGTTGCCGGCGAGAGTGTGCGGGACCGAACCAATGATTCCCACATTGGGGTCATTTAAATCGCCGTGAGTCGGAAGCGAGGTAATAATGTAATTCAAATCGCCTGGCGGATTTGGCAGGCCGTCGTCGGTGGCCTGAAGGGCGATAGTTATCGCTGTGTTTAACGTCGTCACAACATCGATATCATTGGCTATGGGCGGGCCGCTGATGAGGAGATTATTGATTGCCTGCTCCAGGTTGATGCGAGGTTTTGTAATGAGGACTTTGCCGTCGGTAATATTATTGCCCGTAGAGGTCAGGATAGTTCTCACCTGTGAGGGAGAAAGGTAACTACCTCTTATGGCTTTTGCGGCGGATTGCAGGCAGGCAACAGCTCCGGCAGCGTAAGGGCAGGCCGCCGAGGTGCCGCCGAAAGAGTCGTAATAATCTCCCAATGAATAGCCGCTTAAGCCGACAATATCGGTGGTATATGCATTGTGGGATGGCGCCAGCAAATTCAGGAACGATGCTGTGTTGGAATAACAAGTTACCATATCCGCGGCGGAACTATTGAAGCATGCCCACGATGTCGATGTGCACGATGGATAGTTCTCACCGCCACAAGAGGCCGGGTCTATGCAGAAACCTATACTCCCCAGTGTTGCGTCATATACGGCGCCGACGGAAATTACGCTCGAAATACACGCCGGATTGGCGATTGAATCGCAGTATCCGTCATTGCCGGACGAAACAAGCACCGTAATTCCGGCGGCAACGGCACTACTGGCGGCTGTTGTCATAGAAGGTTGAGCGGTATCACAGGTGCTGTAATAACGTCCGCCGCCGAAACTGTTGCTTATTACCATGATTGGGTTTGCGGGGTTATCGTTTTTATGAGTAACGCACCAGTTCCACGCCGCAATCACATAACTATTGTATATATAACCTGAGCTATCCATTACCTTTAGTGCGTATAACTTGGCATTATACGCAACACCGCCGATGTAATCGCCGGTATTACCCAGATTGCCTGCGGCAATTCCCGCACAACAGGTCCCGTGTGGATCTGAGGGCATCGGGTCAGAATCGCCGTCCCCGAAATCGTAGCCGCCAATTACCTTGCTGTTTGGAAACCCGCCACCACCCAGCATCGGATGATGATAATCAATTCCCGTATCGCAAATCGCAATGGCGATGCCGGCGCCGTTGTAGGTGGAACGGTAGGTATCGGCTTTCATCAGGGGAATACCCTGCCTGAGATGCAACTCCAACTTAATATCCGGCTCGATAGATACCACCCGCGGGTCGTTTTTGAGTTTTTCCAGGCCGGCCGATGTAACCTCGCCTGAAAAGCCCGCCTGATTTTCGAAGCGATACCTAAGATTGAATTCCTGAGGCCCCAGGACAGATAACACGGGGGCTTGAAGGGCTTTGATTTTATCCTGGAGCAACGCGAGGGACCGCCTTGAAGACCAGTCCGTTTTTGCCTTTTCCTTGGCCGGCTCAGCAAGATTGACTATGACTTTTACGCGTTCCTGGCCGGCGGCAAAGCCATTCATAATATCATCACAGGAGCAAAACGAAAATACATCCCGTAATTGTAAGGTTTTGCCGCTTGCCTGATAAATCCCTAATAGAATGCCGAATGACACCGATTTGGGTTTGTTGGTGTGAATAAACCGTTTCCTGCCCGGCTGTCCCGGCGCGCCGGAGCGTCTCAATAAAAAATGCTGACAGGCAGCCATTATTCCGCATAGCGAAGAAAGTCCTCTATTCTTGTAGAAGATTGTATTTTATCGGACAGGTTGATGCAACAACTTTTTTCAAAAAAAACAAAAAAATAGCTTTTTGGGGCGTTCAAAAAGGGTTGCATTTGAGCGTGTGGCCGGTATACTCGAACCAAAACTGAATTGCGGGGCTGTGAATGTCTGGAAACAAGCCAAAGATTGTTGTGGTCGGCAGCGTTTACGTTGATATGGCGATAAAATGCGCGCAGGCGCCCATGGCGGGCCAAACGTCGATTGGCACGGCGTTATCGGCGACCGCTACGGGGCCGGGGGTCAACCAGGCGGTTGCGGCAGCGCTATGCGGCTGCGACGTTCACCTGATTAGCAAGGTCGGTAACTGTCCCTTCGGCGCGATGATAAAAGCCGTAATCGAGCAGTATGACGTTAACTCCAAACACATTTTTACCGCCCAGGCGAAAAATACGGGGGTAATGCTAACGCTTGTCAACACCGCCGGCGAAAACACCTGCATCAGATACGAAGGCGCCAACAGCGCCCTTGTCCCGGCGGATATCGAGTCGGCTGAGAATGTTTTTGCCGGCGCCAAAGTGTGCCTGATTCACGCCCAATTGCCGAGAGAGGCGGTGAGCAAGACAATTGCGACGGCCAAGCTTTACGGCGTCAAGGTGATTCTTAACCCGGCTGGGGCAATCGAATTACCCGGCGCAGAGGGTTTGCCGCCCGAGTATTTTTCGGCGGATATTCTCATACCGAACCTTTACGAGGCGGGATTGATTAGCGAACGTTCCAGCGCTAATATCCGCACGGCCAAACTCGTCGGCTCCGACCTCGTCGCCCGAGGCGCCGCAGCAGCAGTTATAACAATGGGGAGGCGCGGCTGTATGGTTGTTGACCGCGACTCAGCCGACCATATTCCGGCATACAATATCGAGCTTGTTGACCACACCGGCACAGGAGACGCGTTTGCCGGGGCACTGGCCGCGTCATTGGCAGTGGGGGATGATTTGAGAAAAGCGGTAAAATTCGCCTCGGCCGCCGGGGCGCTTGCGTGCACGAAATTCGGCTCGGTTGACGCTATGCCGACGAAAGAGGAGATAATCGAGCTGATGCAAAAGCAGGAGCCGGAATAGAAATCAAATAGCAAAAAGTACCCCGAGAAATTCAAAGAATTTCCGGGACTCAGTCCTCGGAATCTTTCAGATTCCAGAGGGAATATCAAAAATGCGGAAGAAGAACTATTTAAGTTTATTCTATTCCGCATTTTTACTTTTTGCACCGTATCGGCACGATGCTTTTTAATTTTTACTTTGCTATTGTCCTGCGAAGGATTCGAATTTGCCGAAAATCATTTTGCCGGCGGAAGTTTGCAGTGAGCTTGTAACGGCGAGGATGATTTCCTTTCCGATTTTGTTTCGTGCTTCTTCGACAACGACCATAGTTCCGTCGTCGAGGTAGCCGACGCCCTGCTGGGGCTCTTCGCCTGGTTTTATTACCCGGATTTTCATAGTTTCGCCGGGCAGGGCGATAGTTTTGAGGGAGTTGGCGAGGTCGTTGATATTGAGGACGTCAACATCGCGGACGGCGGCGACTTTGCTGAGGTTCCTTTGACATCCTCTATGTCGGGAAGGACGAGATCGTCGATTTCTATATCAATGGTGGTATTGGACTGCATTTCCTTGAGGATATCGAGGCCGCGACGGCCTCTGTTGCGTTTGAGCTTGTCTGCGGAATCGGAAATCAATTGAATTTCGTTCAGCACGAATCGCGGGACGATGAGAGGTGCGTCGAAAAGCTTGCTTTTATACAAATCAGCTATTCGACCATCGATAATTGCGGAGGTATCGAGGACGAGGGGTCTTGCGCCTTTGGTCTGTTTGGCGAATTCGACGTAGGGGATTACGAAGCGAACATCGTCTTTGGTTCGGACGACCACGTTGATGATGAGAAAGCATATACTTATACCCAGCATCCATTTTAAGGCCCGTATAGCCGGCACGCTAAGTTCAATGCGATAGATGTCGATAATCATATCGAGGACCTGTGTAAGTGCCCAGCTTATGACGATACCGACGAGCAGTCCAAAAAATACGCCGGCAAGAGCTGCGAGGGATTTTTTCGGCGTGAGAAAATCAACGAGAAGCGCACCCACGGCGAAGATGAGACCCGCCCAGAGAAT
>JBELAA010000329.1:0-1996 GCA_049509315.1 Sedimentisphaerales bacterium
TGTTAATGGCCTGCTTAAAGGCCTCTGCCGCTTCCTGAAAGCGGCCCAAACTGACGCAGGCATTACCAAGATTATTGTATGCCTCGGCATAATCCGGTTTGATTTTGATGGCTTGCTTATAAGCTTCTGCTGCATCCTGATAGCGGCCCAATCTGAGGCAGGCATTACCAAGATTATAGTGCGCCTCGGCAAGAGCTGGATCGAGTATTACAGCCCGCTTGTATATCTCTAATGCATCCTGACTGCGGCCCAATCTGAGGTAGGCATTACCAAGATTATAGTGCGCCTCAGCATAATGTGGCCTGGCTTGGATGACCTGCTTAAAAGCGTCTATGGCATCCTCCCAACGACCAACTTTATCGAAAGCAACACCAAGATTATAATACGCATCGGTACAATTTCGATCAATTACGATGGCTTGCTTTAAGGACTCTATCGCATCCTGGTAGCGCTTAAGATTGAGATAGGACATGCCAAGATAATTGTGCACAAGAGCGTTGTTGTGTGTGACTTCGATAGCGTGTGAATACAGTGTAATGCTGTCTTTCCAGACGCTGACCTGCCTGAAAGCCCCTGTTCCCAGAGCTATAAGCGTTATTGGCGCTGCAATACTAAGAACAATTTTGCGATGCGGCCATTTTGAAAGAAAATCCGGCAGACCCCACGCGAGCATTATGAAAAGACCTATATAGGGAATATAAGTAAACCGGTCGGAGTATGACGACCATGTGAACTTAACAAGCCCAATGACGGGGACAAGCATCCCCACAAACCAAAACCACCCCACCGCCAAGTACTTACGATTTCGTCTAAAACGAATCACGAAAATGGATATAACAATCAATAACACAATACTCATCGCCACCTGCCAAAAAACAAAGCCGCCGGCGTCAAAAGGATAAGAAACCGCCAGACTTCGCGGCCAGAACAGTTTACCTATGTATCTTGCGTAAGACAAAAAGGCATTGCCGGCTCTGTCGGTCAGCGGGATAGTTTCCGTATCGTAGGTGATGGTACCAACCTTCTGAGTTAGAAAGGTGACAACGCTTGAGATGGCGGCTAGGATAAAGAAAGGGATCTTTTCCAAAAGTAAATTTCGGATTTCAAATTCCGAAGCGGGCCCTGCGCTTCGCTCCGTGTTCGGATTTCGGATTTGATTCAATGGCCAGTAGTCGAGCAGCAAAAGCAAAAACGGCAAAGTGACAAGCATTGGCTTTGTCATAAGGCCGAATGCAAACAGAACCAGAGATGCCATATATCGGTATATAGTCGGGCTTTTTGTGTAACCTGTATAAGCCGCCAGGGTGAGCAGCAAAAATAATGTACTCAGGACATCTTTGCGCTCTGATATCCAGGTAACTGATTCAACATGCATCGGATGAATTGCAAATAGCGCTGCGACAAATGCGCTTGGCCAGATTGCGGCGGTCATTTTCTTAAGAACCCAAAAGAGCAATAAGGTATTTGCAAGGTGCAAAAAAACATTTACAAGATGGAATCCGCCTGGATGCGAGCCGAATAACTGACAATTTATTATCAGCGACAGCCACGTCAGAGGCTGCCAGTATCCTTTCTGACAGGCTGTGAAAGCCCAGATGATTGAATCGCCTGTAAGGCCCTTCAAAACGTGAGTATTTTCGTAAACATAGAGTTGGTCATCATAGCTGACAAAGTCGAAATTGCGGACCTGCCAGAAGACCAGCAGGGTGCTCAGAATCAAAGCAGAATAAATGAAAATGACAATGTTTCTCTTGGCTAATTCAGGCGTGCTTACAGTGTATTGCGCATTCCTCATCTTTAGGTCAGTTCTTTTCTGTTAATTTTGTATTTCACAAAATTGTTGCGTTTGGTTCAGGCGTACCTACTTATAAATCAAATTATACAACTGGTCTGCCTGTTCGGCGCCGAGTGTTTTTAAGATTTTATATTCCTGGATGGCCGAATCCTTGTTGCCGGTTATTAAATAAGTAACACCAAGATTGTAATGAGCCTCAAC
>JBELAA010000033.1:0-13290 GCA_049509315.1 Sedimentisphaerales bacterium
CAAATGAAAACTATAATTGCGCTTACAATAATTTTGGCTCTTACGGGCGCTACGGTTTTCGGCGATGAGACAACACCGCCGCCGACGCCGGCCGAGGAGCAACCTGAGGTTTTGACCCGTGGTCCGGTCAACGAGGCATTTGCCGAGCCGGTTGATTTACAGGACCAGCAGGGTTTGGTGGCTCCACAGGAGCCGCCTGCCAACATAATGGAAAACCCGCCGGCGGAAAGACCCGTTGGCGACCAGTTTGTCTGGGTGCCGGGATACTGGGCGTGGGACAGTGACAGGAACGGCTATATCTGGGTCAGCGGATGCTGGCGAGCCGCCCCTCCAAACAGATATTGGGTGCCGGGATACTGGTCTAAAACTGATATGGGCTGGCAATGGGTCCCCGGTTTCTGGGCTTCGACAAGCAATGTTCAGCAAATCGAGTATTTGCCCGAACCGCCGGCAATCGCGGACGTGGAGCCGCCTGGACCTCCGCCAACCGAAGATAATATCTGGGTTCCGCCCTGCTGGTACTGGTATCAGAATAATTATATCTGGCGACCCGGCTACTGGCTTGTGGCACAGGATGGCTGGGTCTGGGCGCCTTCGTGCTATGTTCACACACCGCGAGGTCATATTTTTGTGGGCGGACACTGGGATTATTCGCTGAGACGTCGAGGTGTGCTGTTCGCACCGGTCTATTTCCCGAGGCACTATTGTGAACGTCCGGGATTTTCTTTCTCACTCAGCGTTGCCGTCGATATCGGCAACATAGAGTTTGGCCTGTTCACCTGTCCGCGCTATAACCACTACTACTTCGGCGACTACTATGATAACGTCTATATCGGCATAGGTATCTTCCCGTGGTATGAGTGCAGGACTCGCCATTCATGGTATGACCCGATTTATGAGCACGACCGCTGGCGCCACCACAAGGTTGACCGCGACTGGGATAACCACGAACGGCAGGAATACGACCGCCGCAGGGACGACAGAGACCTCCGCACGCCGAGGACATATCGCGAAATGGAGCAACGTCTGGACAAAATGCCTGAGGCAAGGAGAAAGGACATTCGTATAGCTGATACGATGGACAGAATCGTCGCGAACAAGAAATCGACAATGAAGTTCGAGCCGATAAAGGCCGACGCAAGACAGAAAATAACCAGGAATTCGGCCGACTTGCGCAAATTCGGCAACGACCGAAACCTCTGGGAATCCGCGAAGACGCCGCCGAAATCTGTTCAGCCAGACGTGATTGAACGCAAAGGCCCGGCAACGCAGCCGAACGAACGAAAAGAGCAGGTAATTGCACCAACGGAACGTAAACAACCAATTACGCCGCCTTCCGAACAGCGAGGACAAACGCCCCCTTCAGATGAGCGTAAGACCAAAGACACTTCTCATCAGGAGAATAAGGTGACTCAGCCGGAGCGGGTGAACATTCCATCTCCACCGATTGTCGGCAAACATGAAGGATTCTTCAATAAAACCTCGCCGTCTCAACCGGACAATGAACGAAAAACCGACGCCAAACATACGCCCAAAAGCGATGATTCACAGCGTGATAAAGACACATCCAGGCACAGCGACGCGCCTAAGGATAACCAGCAAAAAGATACAGACCAGCAAAAAGGCGGGCGAGACAGAGGCAGATGACCTGACCCTGCCTGAAAAACAACACTGAAATTGCGGTAAAATAAAGGCGGCAGCGACTGGAAAACAAACCATCGCTGCCGCCTCTTTTCCAGCCGTTGAGAGTTTTCTCAATATTTGGTTTTGACCGGACGTCCTTCGTTTTTTATGAATGTGCCGTTATTGAACTCTTCAAAAGCAATCTGCAGCTCTTCCTGAGTGTTCATTACGATAGGGCCATACCACGCAATCGGTTCGCCGAGAGGCCTGCCGGAAATGAGCAGAAATCTGACCGGCTGGTCTTCCGTTGAAGCCATTATTTGTTCGCCATCATCAAACAGCACGAGTGTCCCGTTATCGATGAACGGCTCTCTCTGGATATCGAAATAATTTACGCCTTCGGCCTCGTATGAAAACGGTTTCTTCTCTTTGCAAAAGTATCCCTTCCCATCGATGATATATGCGAGAACCGTGTGGCCTTTCTGGGTGAGATGAACAAACTCGGAGCCGGGAGGAATAGTAACATCAATATACTCGGGGTCGGTTACTATGTCCCGGACAGGCCCCTGTGTGCCTCGAACCTTCCCGCAGATAACCCTTATCTTTGTGCCGTCATCCAGCTTTATTTCCGGCACCTGACTGTTTTTGATATCGCGGTATCGCGGGGCCATCATTTTCTGCGATTTTGGAAGATTTGCCCAGAGCTGGAAGCCATACATAGCGCCTTGCGGGTCACCTTTGGGCATTTCCTGATGTATAATCCCGCTGCCTGCAGTCATCCACTGTATATCGCCCGATGATATAATGCCCTTATTTCCCATGCTGTCGCCGTGCTCGACGTCGCCTTTCAGGACGTATGTAATTGTCTCTATGCCGCGGTGCGGGTGCCAGGGAAAACCCTTTAGATAATGCTCCGGAACATCCGAGCGAAAATCATCCAGCAGTAAAAACGGGTCGAACATCCCAACCTCGCTGAATCCGAACGCCCTTTTGAGATGAACCCCTGCTCCTTCTATGGTTGGCTTGCTCCTGAAAACCTTGCGAATTTTCCTTGTCTTTGCCATAGTATTTCCCTTCCGAATTTTAATTATTCAGGCAGGATACGACGCCGCTGCGGCAAATGTTCATTATTCGCGGCCTGGAATTACTGATGTGAAGGGGTCAATGCTTCTTGTGGCCGAATAAATCGGCCAACTGGCGGGTGATTTGTGCCCGGCGAACCTTGCGGCGAACGTCCTTCAATTCCTGGTGGTCGCCAAGAAGCAGGGCGCCCCGTTCGAGTATTTTCGCAGCCGTATCGAGCTGATGCATCGCAAGGTAAACAATCGCCGAATCGCGAATCGCCAGGGCATAATGCGGATTTATATCGAGGGCGTGAGCGAAAAATTCGGCGGCGTCCCCGAAATCGCCCTTTATAGCGTGTGCCAGACCGAGATAATAATACGCGTCGTCGTCGTTTGAATCGATATCGATTGCCCGCAAAAGACAATTGGCGGCGTAATTTAGCGACTCGTCTCTGTCGTCTGCCTGCGTCTTCTCTGCAATCGCCAGAAACATCGACGCCATCGAGACAAGCACGTCGGCGTCGTCGCAGGCAAGCTTTATTTCGGAAGCAAGGAACGTCTTTGCCTTTTGAAATTCGCCTCGTTCGAGAGCGAACTGGCCTAACCGGTATCGCGGGCCGGCAAGTAAGCTGTCTTTTTCCATCGCCTGATTGTATAGCTTTATGGCGTTGGCCTTGTTTTTCTCGTCAGAGGCGATTTCACCGAGGTAAAAAACCGCCGCGGCTATATCGGGCCTAAGCTCCAGCGCCCTGTGAAATTTTTCCCTGGCCGACTCAATTTCGCCTCGTTCGAGCTGGAACAGTCCGAAATCGATAATAACATCGACGTCGCCAGGGTTCATACGCAGCTCCTTGAGGAAATGCTGCCGGCTTCGCTCGATTTCGTTTTCCGCCCACAGGGCCTGCGCAATGTGATAATCAATCTGCGGATGTGTCGGCTCAATCTTGGCGGTTTTGAGCCAGCAGTGAATCGCTTTTTTGTATTCGCCGCGGGCATACAAGGAGTTGCCGATATTGTAATAGCAAAGGGCGCAATCCGGGTTTATCTGCTGCGCCAAATAAAACATCTGCTCGGCCTGGTCGTGCAAACCCATCTCGGTATAGGTAATAATCCTGTTGCAATAGCTCGGCTCAAAAGTAGCGTCAAGCTCCTGGACTTTCTCGAATGTCGCAATGGCCAGGTCATACTGCCCCATCCGCGTATAATCCACGGCAAGCGAATTAAGAATCTCGAGGTCGCAGGGGTTCAGCGCCAAAGCCGACTCGTATTCGCCGATTGCGTCCTCGAATTTGCTCAAGCTGTCAAGGGCGAGCGCCTTATTGAAATGCAATGAGCTGCTGGCGGGATTGATTTCGATGGCATCATTCAATTCCACGATGGCCTGGGGAATCTTGCCTTCCTCGTACAGCTCGAAGGCCTTTTGCGCCTTCTGCTCGCTGCTGTCATAAGAATTGTATGGTGTCTCGTCAAAAATCATAGAGCCATCCTGTCCATTTTTAATGGTTAGTATCTGTCTGCAAACCACGGGCCGATTGTTCACCAAAAATATCGCCCTACAAGGCAGTTGAGTTAACGAGTTTTTGACCCTTCGGTTAGGTGCTTATTTTATTGAAATTTCACTGGCAATATCGTTCATAAGACCTTATATTTGAACGGGTTAGGGAAATATAAGCCGTTTTGGCCGACGGTTGGAGACGGCCAAAGACGGTGTTTTTATGGAAAGGAACAGGCCAAAGCCCTATAATGTGTGAGGTAAAATTTCATAAGCCCCCAGGTTTATCCTGGGGGTTTAACCCCCAACATAAAGTTGGGGGCTTACAGATGTGGTTATGTAGAGTGTGGAGAATCACTAATGAAAGAGATAAAAGGTCAGCTTACAGCGGGCAAAGGAAAATTCGCTATCGTAGTCAGCAGATTCAATGAATTCATAACCTCGCGATTGCTGGCGGGGGCGATTGACTGCCTCAAACGGCACGGCGCTACTGAAGAGCAAATGATGGCAGTATGGGTTCCGGGCGCCTGCGAAATCGTTCCCGTCGCCAAGAAGCTCGCGCAAAGCGGCAAATTCGCCGCCGTATTATGCCTCGGCGCGGTAATACGGGGACAGACCCAGCATTATGAGGCGGTCTGCCAGCAGGTTTCGCGGGGAATCGGGCAAATCAATTACGACTCGAAAGCGCCCGCGGTATTCGGCGTGCTGACCTGCGAAACGCTCGAAGAGGCCGTTGACAGGGCAGGCGCCAAAAAAGGCAACGCCGGGGCAGACGCCGCTATGACGGCTATGGAAATGGCCAGCGTAATGGAACAGATTTAACCAGTTGTTAAGACAAGTAAACAGAGAGGTCAACGCGTGGATCCGAGGACCAAGGCACGCCAGCTCGCAATGCAGGCGCTGTGTCAGCTCGATGTGCAGGGCGCATCGGTTATGACCGAGCTGAACGATTTTTTTGCGGAAAACGAGCCGGATTTCGGGATTCGCAAGCTCGCGTCGGACTGGACAAAAGGGACCTGGGAGAACGTGGCCGGCTGCGATGAGCTGATAACGGGCGCTGCGCTTAAATGGAAGCTGACGCGCCTATCGATGGTTGACAGGAGCATAATCCGGCTGGCGGTTTACCACTTGAAATTTTGCACCGATATACCGCCAAAAGTTACAATAAACGAGGCAATCGAGCTTGCGAAAATTTTCGGCTCCGATAAATCGCCGGGCTTCGTTAATGGCGTCCTTGATGGTATTCTGAGAAAATTACACCCGGATAAGCAGCCGGAGGAAAAGAAATGAGAAGAATCGCGGTCCTGAACCAGAAGGGAGGCGTCGGCAAAACCACAACCGTGGTTAATATCGCCGCCGCCATGGCAAACGCGGGTCTGCGAGTTCTCGTTATCGACCTCGACCCGCAGGGACACCTGACCACGCATCTGGGCGTCAATCCCGACCAGATTCAGGGCGGCATATACAAAGTGCTTACACAATCTGCGTCAGCCGAAACTGAGACGATGCTCGTCCGGCTGAACCTGTGGCTGCTGCCCGCCAATATAAATCTCGTCGGCGCGGAAACCGAACTTGTCAGTATCGTCGGCAGGGAAACCATTTTGCGGGAAGCCCTTGCCCCCGTCGAGGACAAATTCGATTACTGCATTATCGACTGTGCCCCTTCACTGGGCCTGTTGGCATTAAACGCATTGGCGGCGACGAATGAGATTTTAATCCCATTGCAGCCGCATTTTCTCGCGCTGCAGGGTCTTGGCAAACTTTTGCAGACCGTATCGCTCGTCAATAAGCGTATCAATCCAGAGCTGAGGGTGAAATGGGTCCTGCTTTGTATGTTCGAGAGCCGGGCGTCGCTTCCCAACGAGGTCAAGGCCGATATCGAGCAATTCCTGTCAAGCGCCCGCAACACCAATTGCGCCTGGTCTGAAGCGCAAATTTTGCCCGTTTATGTCCGGCGAAATATCACGTTAGCCGAAGCGCCCAGCTACGGCCAAACAATTTTCGAATACGACCCTTCCTGCAACGGCGCAATCGACTACCTCGCCGTCGCCCGACTCATCGAACCCCGTGTCCAGGTAAAAGCCACAGAGAATAAAGAGAAAATTTTAGCCACAGATGGTCGCGGCGACCACACGAAGCCCTTGGCGGAGTCCCGTTTTGGCGGGACAGAGGCCACAGAGATTGCAAATAAAGCACCAATA
Source organism: Sedimentisphaerales bacterium (assembly GCA_049509315.1). Classification (GTDB taxonomy): domain Bacteria; phylum Planctomycetota; class Phycisphaerae; order Sedimentisphaerales; family Anaerobacaceae; genus Fen-1362. Next base: position 6,381 of record JBELAA010000033.1, read on the forward strand.
GAAATCGTGGCGATAACCCAGCCAATTCCACAAACACCGTCCGTGAATGCCGAAATAAAAGAAAATCAGGTATAAGGGTATAGTTATGGGTTTTGAGCAGGTAATAAAAGAGAAAAGAGAGGACATCTTAAAAATTGCATCGTCTTATGGAGCAAGGAAGGTTCGGGTATTCGGTTCAGTTATTAGAGGCGAGGACAGGCCGGACAGCGATGTTGATTTTCTTGTCGAAATGGAAGAAGGCAGGTCGCTGATGGACTTAGGCGGCCTTTTAATGGATTTACAAAAGCTCCTCGGTCGTAACGTTGATATCGTTACCGAAAAAGGCCTGCACTGGTATATTAAAGACCGTGTCCTTCAAGAGGCAAAACCGATATGAAAGACGACCGGCTTTATCTCATTCATATCAAGGAGTGCATAGAACGAATCGAATCGTATATCGTCAATACCGGCAAACCGGAATTTATGAAATCTACTTTTATGCAGGATGCCGTAATACGGAACTTGCAGGTTTTATCTGAATCCAGTCAGCGTTTATCAGATGAAGCCAAGGAATCTCGAGAAGATATCGACTGGTTTAAAATTGCCGGCTTTCGTAATGTCCTTGTCCACGATTATCTCGGCCTCGATTTGGACACCGTCTGGAACATCGTCATCAATGAACTGCCTATTCTCATAAAAGCCATCAACGAAATGCTGGGATGATTCGTAAAACAGGGCTTGTTCTCCTTGAAATGAGGGAATCGATAAATGAGTCATAAATTAAATGATTTGCTGAAATTTTTGCGCAAATTAAAGAAGGCTAAAATTTATTTCGAGTTAGCTCACGTCCGAGATGAATCAATTATGGTTCTTGTGACTGTTCCAGGAGAACGATGGGAAATAGAATATATGGAAGATGGGAGTATTGAGGTTGAAGTCTTTCGTAGTGACGGAATAAAAGGTAAATCAGAGTTAAATCGCTTATTCAAAAAATTTTCCGATTAGACTTCTTCAGGGAAACTATCGGGGCAAACCCCGCCCTACCTGTAAAACTTATGAGATGAGTTGTTTTGGCTCCTGGAGCAGGTCCGCAATACGGGCCAGGAATCTTGCGGCGTAGGGGGCGTCAACGACTCTCGCATCGACGGCGATTGTTAAATCGGTGATTTTGCGAATTGTAATTTGGCCGTTTTGTGGGATGGCGCTACGCAGAGTGTTACCCACTGCTAAAATCGTCGTCGCGGGAGGCGGGACGATGCCGATAAATGAATCGATATCGTAAACACCTAAGTTGCTCAAGCCGATTGTCTCACCGGTGATTTCATCTAAAGTCAATTTGTTGCTGCGGGCCTTGTCGGTCAGCTCTTTTTCAAGAGTAGCAATCTGGGCAAGGGTTAATTTGTCGGCATTTTTAACCACGGGCACAACCAATCCCTGCGGGGCGCTGACTGCAAAGCCGACGTTGATTTCGTCGGCTATGATTATCGACTCGCCCTGCGGTGAGCTTGTCGAATCCGCGTCGAATGAGCCGACCATTAAGGGAAATTCCTTTACCGCAAGGCCGAGCGCCTTAATATAGAAAGCGTTTGACGTGATTTTGACGCCGAGCTGCTTTTTCAATTCGTGCCGGCTGTCCATAAGCTCAGTCGTGTCGGCTTCAATCCCCATATAATAGCAGGGCTTGGTGAGTTTGCTTTCCAGCATCCTTTGGCCGATGAGCTTCTGGATTCTGTTCAATGGTATCCGGTTTTCTACTGCGTTATCCATATTCGCGTTTACCCAGTATAAATTAAGTGATATACTATTACCAAGATAAAAGAATCGCCTCGCTTTGCGGGCGAATCGGGCAGGAGACAGATATGGCTGCAGGATATGATATTAACGCCAAGGCATACCAGGCCGAAAATATGGGCCACCTGAGTATGCACGATTTACTTATGTATTTTGTGAAACGGGGAGCGATGCGCGTCTCGGACCTGCATATCAAAGTCGCGATGCCGCCCGCGTATCGAATCGACGGCGATATAACGTATCTCAGCGGCCCGCCTGTTACTCAGGAAATCGCAGAAAAACTCATATACCCGCTTTTGAGCGATGAAATCCTGAGCAAGCTGCGTCACGAAGACGAGGTCGATTGCTCGTATCGCCTGGGCCAGCTTCAATTCCGTATAAATGTTTTTCGTGAAAACGACGGCATTTGCGCGGCAATCAGGGCGCTGGCGCTCGACACGCCTAAAGTCGAATCGATTGGCTTTCCAAACAACGTCTGGGAAGATATCGTCGAGAACAAGCAGGGGCTGGTTCTGATTACAGGAATAACCGGCGCGGGCAAATCAACAACTATCGCGTCAATCATAGGCAAGATAAGCGAAAAAAGAGCGTGCAGGATTATTACGCTGGAAGACCCCATAGAATACCTGCTGCCTAATAATCACTGCATGATATCTCAGCGGGAGGTCGGCAGGGACGTGAAAACATTTAACAACGGCCTGCGGGCGATGCTGCGGGAAGACCCCGACGTGATATTCGTCGGTGAGATGCGCGACGCCGAAACAATATCGATGACGCTTATGGCCGCTGAAACCGGCCACCTGGTCTTCTCGACACTGCACACAAGAGACGCTACCGGCACAATAACGCGAATCCTCGACTACTTCCCGTCGGGCAGGCAAGGCGAGGTCCGTAACCAGCTCTCGCTGGGTCTTGCCTATATAATCTGCCAGAAACTAATCCCCAGAAAAGACGGCCTTGGCAGAACCGTTGCGATGGAAATTCTCAACAATAATTTCGCAGTGGCTAACCTCATCAGGACGGGAAAAATTGAGCAGCTTTACACGCAGTTACAGACTAAAACCCGGAATAAACCCGACGAAAAAATGGTTACTTTCGAAAGGCACCTCGCGACTCTGGTAAAGCAGGACAAAATCGACCTGCTCGAAGCCAAAAAATGGGTGAATGACCTCAAGTCGTTCACCGACGAAATGCAGACAATCCGCCCCGAATAACGTCAGCAAAGTAATCTTAAATTATTGAAATCCAAAGGCCCAAATTACGACCTTATTTCCCCTCCTCGGAAGGCCCTGCCTGCTGGCGGATTTTCTTCCGCATTTCGAGGGGGTGGTATGAGCTGTTTATCGCCGTTTCGTATATAATCTCGCCTGCCTCGTAAAGCTCCATAAGCGAATCGTCCATAAGGTGCATACCTGACTTGCGACCCATCTGCATAACATCAACAAGCATATTAAGCTCCCTGTCGTGGATATGCTTTCTTGCCGCGTGGTTCACCAGTAGAAATTCTGTTGCCAAAATCCGGCGTTTTTTGTCCGCCGACGGCACAAGCTGCTGGGCAATCACTCCCTGCAGCGAGCTTGCTAATTGAGCGTAAATCTGCGACTGCTGGTTCTCGGGGAATATCGAGACGATACGCTCGGCCGTCTGCACTATGCTTGGCGTGTGGCAGGTTGCGATAACAAGATGACCGGTTTCGGCGGCGAGCAGGGCGGTAGCGGTCGTGTCGAGGTCCCGCATCTCGCCGATACATATTACGTCGGGGTCCTGTCGCAGGACGTGAATCAGGGCGCTGCCGAAACTTTTTACGTCGGTATATAGCTCCTGCTGGATAATTACCGCCTTCTTGGGATGGTGGACGTATTCGACGGGGTCCTCGATTGCGATAATCTTGCACCGGCGTTCGCTGTTGATGAGGTCAACCATATAATTCATTGTGGTTGTTTTGCCGGTCCCCGTCGGCCCGGTTATCAAAACAAGGCCGCTCGACAGCCGGGTTAAATCCTCGATTTGCTCAGGCAGGCGAAGCTCGGTGCGTGTTTTGATGTGCTCCATAATGGAGCGAATTGCCATTTCCGGGTTGCCGAGCCGGTAGTAAACCGAGACGCGAAACCGGCCTAATTTTTCGTCGAATACCGAGCAGCACAACTGCCAGTCGCGTTCAAAAACCTTTTTTTGTTCCTCGTTGAGCAAGCTGTAGCAAAGCCGTTTGGTATCTTCTCTCTCAAGCGGGGGCAGTGCGGTAAGAATAATTTCGCCGCCTATTCTAAATAAGGGCGGAAGACCCGCGACGATGTGAATGTCTGACGCGTTTTCGCGTCGTGCAGCAGCCAATATGCGTTGAATCTCACCGGGAACTACCATAGCTTACCTTCCAAATAGTCGCGAAAAAAATCCCCTGTTTTTGAATTTCGCCAATGCGTCTTTCGCCTCTCGCCAGTTCGGGTGCAGCTTGAGCGCCTGCTCGAAACTGATTTTCGCTTCCGGCCTTCCCAGGGCGGCCTGACAGCAACCAAGCTCGAACCAGCTTAGCGCTGATTTGGGAAGCTCAACTGAAACCTTCAGCAGATGCTGCAATGCGCCGGCATACTCGCCCACGCGGTTAAGCAGCCGGCCCGCCTGCAGCCGAATCACCGGCCCATCGACGCCCGCACAAGCCATCGCCTTACTGATACAGTTCTGCGCTATGCTGCTCCTGCGATTAAGCATCACTTCCGCCCTTGCCAGCCAGGCCCCCGCAGTTACGTTATCCTTTGAAATCGAGTTGTCCGAATAGCCGATGGCCTTGTCCATTTTCCCGTCGCGGGCGCAGGCGACCGCCCTTGCCGCTAATAATTCCGGGTGTTCGGGGAACATTTCCAGCGCCTTATCGACCCATACCGACGCTTCCTTGTATTCGCCAAGCTCGATAAGCATCATTACCTGCCCCAGCCAGCCGGGATAAAAACTGCTGTTTTGCTCCAGCGCCCGCGAATAATTTCGCAGCGCCACCTCGAAATCCCCCGCAAGCCAGTAGCGAATCGCCTGGCTCTGAAAATACTCCGCGTCTCGTATCTCTTCACCGGCGTGGGCCTTTCCCGCTCCCTCGTCGCGTTTGTCGCCGAATTCAAGATGTGAAAATCGCATCATTATATCACTGATTACACTGATTCAAATTGATTACAACGATTAACATGTTATTCTTCCGCCCTGAGAAAACCACGCCTCGACAACGGCAGCCATCGCATAACAGCCGCCGCTTCTATTCGCGAACCTTCTATAACACAGGCGCTTTTAATAAGCCCCTCATTCATCGCTGCGTTACCTTGAATATTATACTCGACGTTTATGAAATATGAACCCTCCGGGACTTGAATCTGCCTTATATTTCGCCGCAGCCATTGAGGGACCGGAAAACGTTTTTCGTCCAGCGGCCGGCCGTTAACAACAAAAGCATTATTTATATCGACGGTTTCCCCGCCGAGGGCTACTATCTGAACGACCATTTCGCCCCTTCCCTGCCGCCAGCGCCATTCCCTCCAGTTGCCATTCCCGACATCATTCAAATTAACCAGCACAAACGAGCCGCGTTTCAGAAGATTCGGCTGGGCCCGGCTGCGACGGGCAAGCATAATATCGCCTGTCTGGACATTCTGATAGGGGATGGTCCGGCTGGAAAAACCCATGACAAAATCCCGAAACACAGTTGCCCGAACGCCAAAATACAATAGGCCGAAGAACACCAGCAGCATTACAAAATCGACAAGATGCTGATTCGTCTCAATATGTTCCTTCATAAGCGCATGATTAAAGGCAATCCAGGTGTGAAGCCCTACCGCAAAACCGAGAAATAGCAGGCCGATACTGCCGCCGTAAAAAAACATCCCCACAAGCAAAACCACAAACCAGGCCTGCACCCACCAGCGAACCTCACGGAACCTCCCTTCGACAAGATGCGCCAAGCCCGGAACTATCGACAAAAAAATCCCCCCAAGGGCGTTGCCGGACATTATTTTCAAAAAAGCCGGCACTTTCGGCAATGACTCTGGAGCTATGTTGAGCCGGCGAAACCGCCTCAATACCAAACGTATCGGCCTTTTCCAGCGTGCCATTCTCGGCGGGTGAACGTCAACGGCAATTGCAGCATCCCCTAAAGCGGAGCCGCACCTGAAACACCGGCTCTCGCCCGGCATATTCTCGAACTGGCATCGCTGGCATCTCATCTGGACTACTGCTCGTTCTTCGTTTCCTGGTGTAAATTAATCCTCGACTTCACATCCGGCTCGTAATATTCGCTTGTCAGCTTCTGGTCCTTGACCGGGCCGATGATGTCCCTGAGCCATTCGGTGTATTCCAGGCACGCCTTGCCCTTGACGCCTTTTACGTGGACCTTCACTTCGCCCGTTTTGGAAATCGTTATTTCAACCTCATGCTGCGCCATTTTTTAGTCCACCCAACGCCTTACGTTTATTCGAATGCTCCGGTCATCCATAACCTCTTCGTTGACCATTTGAAATCCCTTGTTCTTCAGCTCAGTGGCGACGCGGTTGTAAACGAAACACTGCGTCATCTTCTGGCCAAACTCTTCGGCTATCTGCTTTAATTCCGCCTTTGTCCGGCCTTTACCCTTGACGCAGATGCTGCATCGCCCGCGCTCGTCCCTGCCGACGCGAATCTCGATATCGCCTTTGGTGAGAACTATTTCTTTTTCCAGCGCAAGATTCTTTGAGATGATTTCACTGTGGGCAAGCTCAACCTCCACGGTCTGCTCCGTCGCCTGGACCTGCTGGGCAAGGTCCTGTTTTACGGTTTCCTTGACCATAAGCCCCAGTGCCGAAGCGGCCCCCGCAACCGCGGCGACAATCGTCGGCCAACTGGCGATTATGACCGGCGTCAGGATTATTACTGCGCTCATATTTGGCTCCTTTCCCGGCGCGCCGGGATTACAAATATCATATTTCCAGTTTGCGCTGGTCGGCCCCGGATTCGGCGGCAATCTCGGCGCTGGTCGCCAGCCGGGCCCGGCCTTCCGCCCATTTGCGCAAACCGTCAACGTCCTCGCTCATCGTCTTCGACAAAGGCACCGTTTGCCCGATACTTTTGAGAAGTCGCTCGGTCGTAACGGGTTTTTTCTCATAAAATGCGTCAAACATCGTGCTGATAA
>JBELAA010000330.1:0-1956 GCA_049509315.1 Sedimentisphaerales bacterium
ATATATCGGCGGTCTGGTGGGAGAAAACTTTTTAGGCGGTATCGTAAATTGTTTCTCGACGGGGACTCTTACAAGCGAAGCTAATTACGCTGGTATTGGCGGTCTGGTAGGAAGAAACTACTGGGGTTCTATCGAAAACTGCTACTCAACAGATAAGGTATCTGTCGAAGTTAGCAAAGCCGACCTCGGCGGATTGGTTGGAATTGGTTTAACTTACAGCCCTGACATCAACTTTATCTCTAACAGCTATTTCCTGAATATCGCGGGGCCTAACAACAATAAGGGGGTGCCGTTAACGGATACTCAAATGAAGCAGCAGGCGAGTTTTACAGGGTGGGACTTTGCCAATGTCTGGAACATATCTAAAGGCATCGGATACCCCAAACTCTTATGGCCGATTCAGGTGAAAAAATGCAGTGTTACCGCCGGCAGCAAAGTCAGCAGCGACAAAATTACTTTTTCGGGCACGATGAAGGCGACATTCTCCGACTTCAACGAGGCCAATGCCGTTACGATTACGATTGATTCTAAAGATATGAATAGTCCTTTTATTCAGACCTTTGACGTCAATTCTAAGACATTCAAGAAGGGCAAATTCAGTCGCACGATAACCAATAAACCTTCGAAGACGTCGTTTACTTTCGATACCAAAAAATTGACATTTTCCTTTTCGGCCAGTAATGTGGGCCTCACGGGGCTTTCCTGCCCCGTAATTTTTGATATAAACATCAGTGATTACGCCGGCTCAGCCGTTGTGGATGAGTCGATAGTCAACGGCAAAAAGCCGATACCGATTAAACTCTTGATGGGCGTCAAAAATTCTCTGCGGGTTGATAAGTCGAAATTCACAAAGAAATTAGGCGTTATCACCCAGTTGTCCGTCAGCGGCGGGTTCTCGGTGGGAGACCTTGACGATGCGAATATGGCGAAGAATCCATTTGAGGTTGTCGTCGGCTCACAGACCTTTACAGTTCCCACAGGCAGTTTCAAGGCGAATAAAAAAGGGGACAAATTCACCTGCTCAAAAGTACAGGTTGATGCGCCGCAAAATGGCATAACCACTGCCACTTTCGATTTCAACAAATGCACTTTTACGCTGACGATTAAAAATACCAATTTCGCAGCCGACGCCGGCAACGAGGATTTTGAAATTACTTTCGCGGATTTCACCGGCACCGACGAAATTACGCTGCCTTAACTTGGTATTTTGTCGGCGGTGGATTTTCGCAGGTAATTGACTTCTGAGTGTGCTAGGAGACGGAATGGGCTTATACCGAGTCCGCGGTCCGGTCGAGGTGCAACCCCGAGCTGATTTCCCTATTTACAGTTACTGCTTGAGATAATTTTCCGCAGCGGCAGCGAAGTCGAGGAAATTTATAATCTGGTCGCCTCGCAGGGCGGGGGCAATATCGTATTGACCTGCGCCGTTAGTGAGCCATCGGTCTATAAAAACAGAGAGGTCCCTTTCATCGATAACGCCATTGCCGCCTTCGGGCCATATATCGCATTTCGCGTTCCAGCCGGCCATACCTTGTTTCGTTTTCCACGCCATGCCAAAAACCGCCCAATCCTGAAAATTAACTATCCCATCGCCTCCGTTGGGAAATATATCCATACTGGCTTTTTTGGTTAGCCACTGCTCACAAAGCAGAGCAATGTCCAAAATATCCACTCCATCTGGGCATATCCAATCACCCTTATACAACTTTTCCCAGCTCAGCCGGGGATAGTTCATACCCTCGCAAATGGTCCAGGTGTTCATTGTGCTGCCCGGGGCTTCGCCGGTAAACTGCCATCCGGCCATTGTATATGTATTTTCCGTCATCAATTCAGCTTGGGAGGCATTGTCTTTTGAAAATGACGCTGTTACCGTTCCGCCGTCTGCAAAACCGACAAGATTGCCCATCTGGTCGGCATTTGGAGTCATATTGGCAACGGCGTAACACCTCGAAATAG
>JBELAA010000331.1:0-1954 GCA_049509315.1 Sedimentisphaerales bacterium
GGCGGGATTATTGTAATGGTTTCGATGCCGATAGTCGGTTTCCTGATGACCCGCGTCCAGCCGCGCTGGCTTATTATCGTTGGGCTTGTGGTCGGCGCAATCGGCCTTTTAAGAATGGCGAATTTTAATCTGCAAATCAGTTTTTCCGACGCCGTCTGGGCGAGGAACATTATGTCGGCGGGCCTGGGCTTTTTGTTTGTCCCCATCAACACCGTCGCCTATTACTACATAAAGAAAACCGAGACCGATTACGCCTCGGGCCTGATTAACCTGGCGAGAAACCTCGGCGGCTCGGCGGGCATCTCGTTTGTTACGACAATGCTCGCCAGGCGGGCGCAATTTCACCAGAATATCTTAGTCAGCCACGTTACAGATACCAACCCAATCTACCAGCAGTATTTCGAGCAGGCAAAAGCGATGCTCGTTCATCAGGGCGTTAACGTTGTTGACGCCGCGACAAAAGCAAAGGCGCTCATTTACGGATTTGTCCAGCAGCAGGCCATGATGTTATCTTATATTGATAGTTTCTGGGTGTTCGGTATGGTCTTCCTGCTGCTGATTCCACTGGTGTTTTTAATAAAGAAAACGACCCCTCACCACGAAACGGCAGCGGCGCATTAATGTATAGCAAGTTCTTATCCGGCAACGGGTTATAAAATATTGTAAAATCTGCACAAATTTTCCTGCCAGACGTTATAATAGTATCGCATTAGGAGCGAAAGGACATTTACGATGTCGCCGGTTAAGGTTCAAAAACCGATAGTTAAGGTTTTGCACGACGCCGAGGCGGTAAGCCGTGAATGTTTACAGCAGTTCATTTCCGCGGCGGATAATACTATCAAAACAAAAGGCGTTTTTCGTTTTGCTATATCAGGGGGCAGCACTCCGAAGCAATTTTTCGAATTGTTAGGCAGCGAACCGGAAGCGAGGGCGCTTGAGTGGGGAAAAATGCACGTTTTCTGGGTTGACGAACGATACGTCCCTTATGATTCGCCAATGAGCAATTACAAGCTCGCGGCTGAAACGTTCCTGACAAAAGTCCCGATACCAAAACAGAATATTCACCCGATACCCACGGACCACGAGGATTTCGAGACCTCGGCTAAGGAATACGAGAAGACGATTCGCTCGGTTTTCGGTTTAAAGTCGGGTCATTTGCCTGTATTCGATTTTGTTCTTCTCGGTATGGGGGCAGACGGGCATACCGGCTCGATGTTTCCCAATTTTTACGCAACATTTGATACCAAAGACATTGCCTGCGTCATGTATCTGTTAGACCAGAAACTCCCTGACCAGCAGGTCAATCGAATCACACTTACGCACCCGGTGCTTTGCGCCGCCTCGCAATTAGTGGTTCTGGTAACCGGCGCCGAAAAAGCCGAGACCCTGAAAACAGTCCTCACAGGTCCCCCTGACGAGGTCCGCTACCCGATTCACTCGCTTTGGCCCGCATTAGACAAAATCTTATGGCTTGTGGACGCTTCAGCCGCTAAACTACTCTAAAAGTAATACAAATACACGATTGCCAATACTTTGAGAGATACCCTATGCGATACAGTCGAATGTTGATACCGACGATTAAGGAAGCGCCCGCTGACGCTGAAATAACCAGCCACAAGCTTATGTTACGCGCGGGGCTGATGAGAAAGCTTGCCAGCGGGACATATACTTACCTGCCGATTGGCTGGCGGTGCCTGCTCAAGGTAATAAGTATCGTCCGCGAGGAAATGAACCGGGCAGGGGCGCAGGAAATCCTGATGCCCTCGGTTCAGCCGATTGAGCTTTGGCAGCAGACGGGACGCGACGTCGATTACGGGCCGACGATGGCGCATTTCGAGGACCGGCACGGCAGGCAAAACGTGCTTGCGCCGACGGCTGAGGAGGTTGTAACAAGCGTCGCGGCGGGGGAAATCAAATCGTATAAGCAGCTTCCGGTGAACCTGTATCAAATCAG
>JBELAA010000332.1:0-1954 GCA_049509315.1 Sedimentisphaerales bacterium
ACTTCAGCCGGACAATTCAGCTTCTCCTTGCCGCGTATCGCATTGAAAAAGTTCTCAAGATGCGGCTTATGATACGCTTCTTTCATTTCTATCGGCAATTTATACTCCTCCGGCACAGGCGATTCACGGACGTCAACCAGCGCCCCTGTCTTCTCCGGCTCTTCTTTTTTTACCGCCGGGGCATTCAGGTAGCCCATCTTAACCCATTTAGTCCACTGCGGCGCCGATTTTTCCCGGTAAATCTGCCCCCTGCTTGACGCCTCCGATATGACCATTGTCCCCTGGTCGCCCATAAACGCCTCGAAGTAACCCTGGCAGCAATTTGTGGTTATTGTCTCGTAAAATGCCCTGACCGTGCCTTTTGACGTTTGATAGGTGTAAACGGCCATAACGGTATCATACCACTGATGGTCTTTAGTATCATAGTAATCGATGCCGCCCGTGGCGGAAATGTATTTCGGCGTCGCATCCAGAAACCAGTTGTAAATATCAATCTGGTGAGAGCCGAGGTCAACGATTGGCCCGCCGCCAAGCCCCTTATACCATCGCCAGTTGCAAAATTGCTCCATTGACTTATAACCATACTTATTCAGCGTTGCCTCGTCGATTCCCTTACCCTGCGGGAATCCCTTTGGCTGTTGAACCGAGCGGTTCCACTGGCCGTTGATTGTTGTGATTCGCCCCAAAATTTCTGCTTCTTTCAATAGCTTCTGATAACAGTGTATATAACGCGGATTGCTTCGCCTTTGATGGCCTATTTGCAGTAATTTGCCGGTTTCCCTCGCGGCCAGCACCATTTGTTTTGCGCCTTCCAGCGTGTTTGACATTTCCTTTTCGCAGTAAACATTTAATCCGGCTTTTAAGCAGGCCACTGTTTGCTCGGCGTGGCAAAAATCAGGCGTCGCGATTATTACCGCCTGCAGGTCCTTTTCCTTATCAAGCATTTCCCTGTAATCGACATATACGTTATGCTCGTGTTTATAGGCCTTGAGGAAACGCGCCCGGTTTTGCTGGTTATAGGCGACCCATATATCGCACAGGGCTTTGAAACGGACGCCGGGAATTTTAACCGCCGACTCAAGCAGGATTCCGCCCTGCTCACCAGCCCCTATTATCGCCACGTTTATATCGTCGAGCTTTTGCCCCGTTTCTGCCTGGGCTGCAATCATAGGCGAGAATATCAAACCTGTCCCCAAAACGGCCGATTTTTGTATAAATTGACGCCTGTTGATTACCCCAGTTGATTCCTTTTCAACCATAGCAGCCCTCGTTACCATTTATTATTTATGATTTATAATTTATTATTTCTCGGTGCAGCCGCTAAATCATAAATCATAAATAACAAATAATAAATAATAAATTTGATGCTCGATGGGAACGAGCTTCGAGAATCGAAGTATTCGAGGGGTATTTAGACCCTGTGGTCTTCGCGGATAATGGTTCGGTAGCCGCCGGATTGACTGGGGGCGCGGTTCTTGGGCGATTTTATTTTTTTGAGTCGGTCTAACTGGCCTATATCCTTAAGCCGTTTATAAATGAGCTGCCAGGCGCACTGGCGCTGAGGGTCAACTTCGCAGCGGTCTTCTTTTGAGCCGCCGCAGGGGCCGTTAAGCATACGTTTTGCGCAGCGTGTAACCGGGCATACGCCGCCATATTCGTGAAGGACGCACGCCCCGCAGGCCGCGCATTTTTCCGTCCAGACGCCTCTTTCCTCTAAGATACCGATGAAAGCAGTGTCGAGTCCCGCGTAAACGGGCTTATTTGTATATCGTTCTGCTATTGCCTGAACGCCCGCACCGCAGCCAAGCGACAGCACCGCGTCATTTCTGCCTATCGCCTCAGCCGCCTGCTCGATAAAAACATTGTCGCATTGCCGCTCGATAGTCAATTCCTCGACCTGTAGTGCAAGCCCTTTCAATTTCGCTCTCATTCGAAGTGCCGAGGCGATTATGCC
>JBELAA010000333.1:0-1941 GCA_049509315.1 Sedimentisphaerales bacterium
CAAAATCGGGGCTGACTTGTTTTTAAGAAATGCTGATGGCCTTTTGAGACCGTTTATGCTTTTCTGAAAACCGCTACCACGTTCTCGACCTCGACGACGAACAGCCGGTTATCACCCTCAAAGTCAACCGGTATGGCCCCCTTGGGATTGAACAGGACCTTGTCGTATTTTCGCAGCGGTATCTCCGGCATCGTTTCTATTTCAGCCGATATCGCCACGATTCTTCCCGTTATGGTCGGAATCTCGATATTATCCGGCAGCCGAATCCCGCCTTTGGTCTCTCTTTTATCCTCATCCTTGCGAATCAAAACCCGTTTACCTATCGGCTCCACCGTTTCAAACACCTCTGTTTTTATCTGTTCATCACTTTTCATATTTTCGCACTCCATTGGGCTTTTATATTATTATGCGCAAAAAATTTATTTGTGCAAGTTTTTCAGCTAAGTGCTTTATAATAAAGAACTTATAACACGGCTATCATAATATCAAAAAAAATCTTAAAAAATTTCCGAAAAAGTCCTTGACAAAGAGTGCTCTGTGTTGTAGAGTTCTCTGTATGGTTGAAACTTAAAACAAGAATTATGATTTTGAAAGGGGTTGTTATGAATGTCTCGAATGAAGAAGCCCAGGCATCGCTGGCTGCGATTAAAAATACGATGGTCAGGACGCGCAAAGCGGTTGCTGCCACTTACAGTAGCCCTCTCCTGATACTTTGGGGTCTGCTTTGGGTCGGCGCTTATTCTGCGACGCACTTTTACGTTGAGTATGCGTCCTGGATATTTGGGGTTATGGTTGTCATCGGGCTGGTGGGCAGTTTTCCGGTCTGGCTTCAGGTTAAGCGGAGATTGCCCGTCAGGGAGCCGGCAGAGGAGAAATTAAACTGGCGAATGGGCGGGTTGTGGTGCTTGTTGTTCATTTATATTTCGGTATGGTTGAATCTTCTTCACCCGGCCAACGGGATGCAAATTAACGCCTTTATCGTTACGGCAGTTATGTTTGCATATATAGTCATAGGACTTTGGTTTGCCGCCTATTTTATGGTCTGGCTCGGCCTGGCGGTTACCGCGACAACGCTGGTCGGCTTCTTCCTTTTGGCGTCTTATTACTGCCTGTGGATGGCCGTTACCGCCGGCGGTTTATTACTGGGGACAGGCCTATATCTTCGAATAAGGTGGTGTAACTATGGAAGAGCTTGATAATATCATTCATCAGCCGGCTCGACTTCAGATTATGTCGGCTCTGGCCGCACTCGACAGCGGCGAATCGCTCGATTTTGTTTATTTGCGAAAACTCTTAAACCTTACCGACGGCAATCTCGGCGGGCATCTGGCCAAACTCGAGGAGGCCGGCTACATCAAAATCGAAAAGACCTTCGTTGACCGCAAACCCCGAACCTTCGTAATCGCTACCGGCAAAGGCCGCGACGCCTTCGAAGAGCATATCAGCGCCCTTAAAAAAATTATAGGCAACCAAAAGAAATAAAAACACTGGATTTGGCATCAGGCGAATCAAACGCAGCCGACCAGCCCCTCTGGCAGGCCGCAGGCAAAAACAGATAAAAATCATAAATGAAGAGATTTATGCTTGAATTTAAGAGAGCTAAAATATATAATTAGGACTGATAAAACGATGTGATATGAGGAGTCCGGTGATGAGGAAATTGGTAATCATTCTGGGGGCATTTGTAATCCTCGCGGGCTGTAACAGGCCGGCCGAGACGCCTGCATACAACCCGCCTGCATCACAATACGATATGGCAATCGAAAATCTCAGTATAACCACCGACCAGCTCGATGCCATAAGCAAAGAAAAGGACTTATTCATTAAATCTCTCGAAAGTTACGAGCGGCAAAAAAACGAATACGGCTATCTTATGGACGTCAACGGGGTTAGCAGGCAGATGCAGCGTTTCGCCGACTGGCACAAGGATATTGCAAGACG
>JBELAA010000334.1:0-3071 GCA_049509315.1 Sedimentisphaerales bacterium
TCCGATTCCTCGTTAATGATTTGAAGAAACTCATATTTGGTTTGGTCGCTCATATTTTTGTCGCAAAGCATAGTTTCGGCGTATGCCTTTATGGAAGTAAGGGGCGTGCGAAGCTCGTGCGAGACCGAGGAGATGAAATCGGATTTCATCCGGTCGATTTCTCGCTGCTGGGAGACGTCCCTGAATACCATAACTATGCCGGTCATATTGCCGTCGTTTTTGCGAATTGGTGCGGCGGTGGCGGAGACGGGATATTCGCGTCCGAGGCGTGAAATCAGGATATCGTGCTCGGTGCCTGTTTCGAGTTTTCGAGATTCGAGCACCTTGTCGATGGGGCTTTCGGCGGGCTGCCTGGTTTGTTCGTTGCAGATTTTGATTACCTCGTCAACGGGTCTGCCTTTCGCCTCGCGGAACTGCCAGCCGGTGATTTGCTCGGCGGCTTTGTTCAGCAGCATTATGCGGTTGTCGGCGTCAACGGCTACGACGGCGTCGCCCATACTCGAAAGCGTTACCGCGAGCAGCTCTTTTTCCTCGGCAAGCTCTTCGGTTCGCTCGTGTACCAGCTCTACGAGTTTTTCCTGGTATTTTTTAAGCTCTTCTTCGGCCTTTTTATGGCGAATGGCATTCTCGACGACTTCGGGCAGGACTTTAAGATAATTTCTGGCAGGGTCTTTGATGAGATAATCGGAGGCGCCGGCTTTCATCGCCTTTACCGCCAATTCCTCGCTTCCGGTTCCGGTGGCGAAGACAGACGGGGTGGCGGCAATCGAGTCGAGGATATCGAAAGCGGTGCCGTCGCCGAGCAGGTAGTCGATAAATATGATATCGAATTTTTCCTCGTTTAAAATGTGTTTTGCCTGAGTGACCGAGCCGGCGATGATGTAATCGTAGGGCAGGTTCTCTTCCTTTACGAGGCGTTTGAACGCCATCTGGTCGAGCCGGTCGTCTTCCACAAGCAGAATTTTATATCTTTTATTTTCCATAAGCTCTTTTGCCACAGAGTTTTTTAGCCACAGAGGTCACAGAGGTCACAGAGAAAAGAAGCGGATTAAGGGCCTCATCGCCGATGCACGAACAGGGCGGCTGACCGACGGCACTGAGCCGCGTCAAACCGTGTTTCACGGCCAACACGTAAACGTTGTTATACGCGGCTCGAAGAGTCGGTTTTGAGGGCGACATTAGCATTCTCCTGCTCGACATTGGGCATTTCACTGAGGGTCCAGTAAAGGTCGATGATTTTCATCGCTTCGACGAATTTGACGTAGTCAACGGGTTTGACGATGAAGCCGGCGACGCTGAGCTGGCCGGGATTCTTTTGAGCGATTCGTCGGTCTTTATGACCCTGAGGAACTCGATGCCGTTCATTTTCGGCATATTGAGGTCAAGCAGGATAACACACGGTTTGGTATTGTTCTCGTCCTTGAGGTAAACAAGCGCCTCCTCGCCGTTGCCGGTGCGGACAAGCTGATTGGTAACCTTGAGGTCTTTCAAGGCCCGCTTGACCGTCATCGCGTCAACGGTGTCGTCTTCGAGCAGCAGAATTGGTTTAGAGCTTCGCATTTTCGGTTTCCCTTTCTTTTTCAACGATTCCGTTCCACATCCAGTAACGGATTATGATGTCCGTAGCCCGCAGAAAAGCGTCATAATCCACAGCTTTAATAATGTAACCCTGCACGCCGAGATTGAAGGTGTCGAGCTTGTCCTGCTCGTATTTGGAGACAGTAAGGACAACGACCGGGATATGCTGGAATCGTATATCCTGTCTCATTATTCCGAGCAGCTCGACGCCGTTAATTTTCGGCATATTAAGGTCAAGCAGGACCAGCGCAGGTTTGGGATTTTTTTCGTCCCTGAGGAACTCCAGCGCCTCTTCGCCGTCATTTTTATGGACGACGGCGTTTTTAACCCTGAGGTCCTGCAGGGCCTGCTTGACGGTGGACGCGTCCACGACGTCGTCTTCAACAAGCAATATCGGTTTTAGCAGTTGCATTTTTAGTTCCCTCGATTCTCTGTTTCAAGAGTGTGAAGAAAAACGTGCTTCCCTGTCCCGGTTTTGACGTTACCCAGACCTTTCCGCCGTAAAGCTCGACGATTTTTTTTACGATGGTAAGGCCGATGCCTGTGCTTTCGTTCTTGTCGCGGGACGAAAGCGTCTGGAATATTTCGAATATTTTTTCAAAGTATTGCTCTTTGATTCCGCATCCGTTGTCGGCGACGCTGAATTTCCAGAAGGGCCCGTCATCGACGCAGTCGATTTTGATTACGGGCTTCGTCTTATCCATATATTTGACGGCGTTGCTGACAAGATTTTGTAATATCTGTTTGAGACGCAGCCGCTCGAAGTGAATGGTCGGCAGATTTTCCGTGATAATGTTAAAATTATCCGGTATCGCCATTTCACTGATTATTTCCGTAACAAGGGAATTAACTTCTATCGCCTCCTGCTCTTCGAAGACGTGTCCGATTTCTGAATAGCGGAGAATGCCGTCGATGAACTCGCTCATTCGCTTGACCCTGATAATCAAAAGCCGAAGCTGGTCTTTGCCTTCGTTATCGAGGGAATTGGTGTTTTTTCTGATGAGACGGTCGGCTATGGAGCCGATACCCCGCAGCGGCGACTTGAGGTCGTGGGCTATGACGTGGGCGAAGCTGCAAAGCTCCTGGTTGGATTTTTTAAGCTCAAGAATTGTTTTATGGAGGTCGGCGTTGAGCTTGGCGAGGATTTGCTCGCTTTTTTTGCGGTAGGTAATATCCCTGATGATGAAGACAAAGCAGGGGGGTTCACCATCTTCGTCGATTATGGGGTCTGCTGAAACCACGACCCATATATCTTTTTGCGATACATACAGTTCCACTTCCTCGTGATTATTGGTCTGTTTGGCCATAACCAGAGGGCAATCGCCGGGGTGTTTGCCCTGTCCGTAGAGCAGCTCAGGGGCCGGCTGGCCCAGGATTTTACCTGCCGGTCTGCCGAAAAATCGGGACGCCGCGTGATTGGCCTGGATGATTTTGAAGTCGTTATCGACGACCGTAATCGAGTCCTTTGTGGCGTTGAAGGTCGCCTCCCATTC
>JBELAA010000335.1:0-1923 GCA_049509315.1 Sedimentisphaerales bacterium
CCGAAAGTCCGGGTCGATATATTAGTCAAAAAATGGGATGTCCCATACGTAATGAAAATAATAAGAGAAGTTTTATACACCGGCGAAGCAGGCGATGGGAAAATCTTTGTGATGGACGCCTCGGAAGCAATGCGAATTCGAACCGGCGAAAAAGGCGTCTCTGCGATTTAGCAAAGATTGATACCGCTCTAAATACTGAAGGTTTTTGTGTAGAGCTATTAAGAAAGGAACCTGAAAATGAAGAGGATTGAAGCCATTGTTCGACCTGCTAAGGTCGCTGAGGTATGTGCCGTCCTGGAAAAAGTTGACTACCCGGGTCTTATGATTACCGAAATCGAAGGGCACGGTAAACAAAAAGGCCTCCAGCAGCAGGTCCGGGGCAAAACTTATAAAGTCGGGCTAATGACCAAGGCAAGAATTGAAGTGGTGGTCAAAGACAGCGACGCCGAAAAAATAGTCAAGGCCATACAAGAGACGGCTTTTACCGGCAAGGAAGGCGACGGCAAGATATTTATCTCGCCCGTGGATGACGCGGTCAGAATTCGCACCGCAGAGCGAGGTGATTCCGCGATAAAATAACAGGACTCCACATTGGACCGTCCTTGTTAGAATGGGCTCTGTTCCACGGCTGGCGGAGCCCATATTTTGATTCTGAAAATGACATAAATGTAAACGCAATTGGATTGTTTTACATAATTGTAATTTCGCTCTTTGGCAATTTCATATTTTCAACAAGCGTAACTTCGGCCTTTACAAGGTCTTATGAAAAATTACGCCGCGGCGGGCGTTTTGGCACACAGGTTGCGAAGTAAAAGGCAAGGCAGCCATTTAACTTTATACACATTAACAATTAGTATTTAAGGAGCTTAAAGCCGTGAAAAAGATTTTATTACCAGCGCTGTTAATCCTGCTTATGGCGGGAAATGCCTTCTGTGATGAAACCCCTGTTGCCGGTGCTGCGGCAGCACCGAAGATTGACACGGGAGATACTTCCTGGGTGCTCATAAGTACCGCCCTTGTGATGATTATGACGCCCGGCTTAGCGTTTTTCTACGGGGGACTTGTCCGACGAAAAAATATGCTGTCGGTGCTGATGCAATGCCTGATAATTCTGTGCCTTATCAGTTTGCAATGGGTATTGTTCGGCTACAGCTTGTCATTCGGGCCTGACCATCGTTCGCTTATAGGCGGACTTGACTGGTCCTTCCTGAGAAACGTGGGCCTCACACCGAATCCCGATTATGCGGGAACGGTTCCGCACCAGATATTTATGATGTTTCAAATGATGTTTGCCGTGATTACGCCGGCGTTGATTATCGGGGCATTTGCCGAAAGAATGAGGTTTTCCGCTTTGTGCGTCTTTATGCTGCTGTGGGCAACGGTTGTTTACAATCCTGTTGCGCACTGGGTATGGGGAGTCGGAGGGTTCATACGAAACTGGGGCGCACTGGATTTCGCGGGCGGGACGGTGGTTCATATCAACGCCGGAATGACCGCTTTGGCTTCTGCGCTGGTGCTGGGTCGCCGACAAGGGTATCCCGACGGGATATCCCCTCCGCATAATCTGCCGTTTGCTGTCCTGGGTGCTGCGCTATTATGGTTCGGCTGGTTCGGCTTCAATGCCGGAAGCGCCTTGGGCGCGGGTGCCCTTGCCTGCAGCGCGTTTACAGTAACGCATATTGCCGCCGCGACCGCGGGGCTTTCCTGGGCGATTCTCGACTGGCTCAAGCACAAAAAACCCACGACCCTCGGTATCATTACCGGCGCAGTGGCAGGCCTTGTAGCCATAACTCCCGCATCAGGCTTCGTCAACCCAATGGGCGCAATCTGGATAGGTATCGGGGCAGGCGTTATACCCTGGTTTGCCGTAACGTATTTCAAAAACCTGTTCGGCTACGACGATTCGTTAGACGCCTTCGGTGT
>JBELAA010000336.1:0-1912 GCA_049509315.1 Sedimentisphaerales bacterium
CGTCCTCTGCTCCATTTCCGCCAAGGCGCTTGCCAGGTTGATAGATACAGTGGTTTTGCCGACGCCGCCCTTTTGATTGACAATAGCTATCGTTCTCATTGGTTCCCAAACCTAAAAAAGTCGCTTTAATAATGCTAATAAAGACACTTTGCCCACGGGGTTTTTCGGCAAAAGACGGGACAAAACTTTATTCTTTTATGGGACGAGCCGATAAAAATCCCCGTTATCAGTATTGCAGACCCAAACTTATCGCCCCATCGGGGACAGGCCGTGAACCGCTTCTGGTTCAGGGCAGGCCTGATATTGACAGGCAATGCTGATAATGCGTTTTGGGCCGGATTATCCGAATAGTGCCTGACTATTTTAACGCGGCAGGGTCTTCGAGGGTTTTTTTGACGAAATCGAGGAATTGTGCGGCATAAGCGCCGTTTGCGACCTTGTGGTCAACCGACAGTGTTAAATTCATAATTTTGCGCGTGTTGAGATGGTCATCATCAGGCACGCAGGCGTCCTTGATTCGCCCGACACCCATTATCGAGCACTGGCCGGGGACGACAATCGGTATAAATGAGTCGATTCCTAATGAGCCGAGGTTGCTGATGGTTATGCAGCCGCCTTCGAGGTCTTCAGGCATAAGCTGGTTACTCTGCGCCTTGTTTATTAGCTGACTGCTGTAACGGGCAATTTCGGCAAGGGTTTTTCTGTTCGCGTCCTTGACTATCGGCGCGACAAGCCCTTCCTGCGTTTCAATCGCAAGCCCTACGCCAATAGTATCAGCCAATCTTATACTGTCGCCCTCGAGCTGGCCTGTCATTATGGGAAACTTCTCAAGCCCCGTTGCGACCGCCTTAATTAAAAAGTCATTATAGGCGACCTTTACCGACGCGGTTTCGTTAAGTTTTTCCCTGTAAGCGACCAATTCTGTAACATCTGCCCTTACGGTCAAATAAAAGCACGGTATCTCCTGCTTCGAGCGAAGCATTTTTTGAGCGGTGAGCTTGTGAAACCTGCTTACGGGAATTTGTCTGCCTCCCCTGGCAACCGGTTTCGATGTCGATAACGGTATCGGCTGGGGCTTTTTTTGTGTAACGGCAGGCGAAACGACAACAGCACTTTTTAATGACCGGACATACTCGTCGTTTAACTGCTCATCCTTTTCGCCCAGGACAATCAACGGCGTGCCGACCCGATAATTTTGCCCAACCGTTACCAGAACCTGTTTTACGAAGCCATCGGCGGGCGATTCCAGCTCGACTGACGCCTTGTCGGTCTCGATTTCGAAAAGGACGTCGCCGTTTTTAACGTGGTCGCCGACGGCCGCTTTGCATTCAACAATCGTCCCTTCTTCCATCGTATCGCCGAATTTTGGTAATCGTATTTCTCGTGCCATCGCGCTTCTACCGATGATTTTTTACTGATTATTGATGATTATTAACGAAACCGCAATCAAAAATCCGCAAAGTTGCTCTGGCAAAGACCTCACAGGACGGGCACAGGACGCTGTAGCAAGCGTTCTACAGGAATCTATAGGCTGGTACAATAGTGGATTTACGAGCTGTAAAATCCAGCCTCGCTATTCGAACAAAAACGGCGATGTAGAGCTTAAACGGCCCCGGGATTATGCCGACACCAAAGTCGGTTACTTAGCCATGTCTTTGAGAGCTTTGAAAGGCCGAATCTTAATGACTCTGCGAGCGGGCTTGGCCGCAAAGACCTGCTCCAGCTTGGTGAACGGATTGATGCCAGTCCGTTTGGGGGTTGCCGGCTTATTAATGACTTTGATTTTCATCAGACCCGACAAAGCAAAGATGCCCGGGCCTTTCTTGCCTACGGCATCCTTGATCTGGTCTGAAAGGGCATTGAACACCGACGCCACCTGCTTGCGGGAAAGCTGTGTGGCCTCGGCTATTTT
>JBELAA010000337.1:0-1881 GCA_049509315.1 Sedimentisphaerales bacterium
GGTGGCAATACTGATATACTTGTTCAAAAGGTAACTGAGGGAGCAATATCAAAAGGCGCACAAGTTGAAACGCTGCACTTAGGCAAACTGAATATCCGCGAATGCGACGGCTGTCACGTTTGCTGGCAGGGTAAACCCTGCCCTAAACGCGACGATATGCTCGATACATACCAGAAAATCATCGAAAGCGACGCGATAGTATTAGGAACTCCCGTTTACTGGTATGGGCCGACCGCCTTAATGAAGGCGCTTATCGACCGCTTAGTATATTTCAACTGCCCCGAAAACAGGGCTAAAATCAGGGGTAAGCAGGCCGCGATAGTTATTCCTTTTGAGGAAGAAAATTCCGAAACGGCAAGACCCGTCGTGGAATTCTTCGAAAAGTGCTTGAATTACCTTGAAATGAGTATTGCCGGTGCTATTATCGTGGGCGGAGTAAGCGATAAAGGCGACGTTCTTAAAAAGCCGGCGTGCCTCAATGAGGCGTTCGAGCTGGGTAAAAAACTGGGCGAGAGTTCGGAGGTCAAGGCATTATGAAGTGGTCTATTGGCGCAGGCAGGATATTCGGAATCCGGCTGCGGATTCATCTCACCTTTTTCCTTCTGTTGCTGTTTATATTCGCTTCTGCGCTAAGCCAGTCCGGCTTGCGGGCCGCGGCGCTTTCAGTTCTTTTTATATGCGCGATATTTGTCTGCGTCGTGATTCACGAGGTCGGGCACAGCTTGATTGCCAGGCGCTTCGGCAAGGAGCCGAGAAGTATAACGCTGTTACCCATAGGCGGTATGGCCGAAGTCGAGGAGATGCCCAAAAAGCCGATGCAGGAAATAGCGATAGCGCTGATAGGGCCTTTTATAAATATAGTCATAGCGGCAGCCCTGTATGGCGCGACGGCGGGCCAGGTCAAGGTGAGTTTGCCGGCTTTGTATCCGGAATCGTCGGCTGCGTTTATCGGCGGGCTTATCGGCGTAAATATAATGTTAGCCGTTTTCAATATGCTGCCCGCATTCCCGATGGATGGCGGCCGGGTTCTGCGGGGCTTGCTGGCGATGAAAATGGATTACATTCGGGCCACAACCTGGGCGGCCAATATCGGCCAGGTGATAGCGACCTTTTTTATTTTTTTCGGCCTGTTCAACAACTGGTGGCTGGCCCTTATCGGGATATTCCTTTACCTTGGCGCAGGCGCTGAAAAGCAGCAGGTTGTTTTTCAATCGATGCTGGCCAATGTTACCGCCTGCGACGCGATGACAACCGAGTATATCAGCTTGAGGCCCGATGCGACGTTAGCTGACGCCCTTGAGCATTTTGGTCACGGCTGCCAGCAGGATTTTCCCGTCATAGGCGATTCGGGCATCGAGGGGGTGCTGACGAGGGACCGTATTCTGGCCAGCATTCACAGCGGGGGGCTGAATGTGCCGGTCAGGGAAATAATGGATAAGAACTTCGCCACGGTTGACCCTCGTATGGGGCTTGACGAGGTTTATAAAATACTGCATTCCGGCAATAAAACCGCCGTGGTGGTTATAGACCAGGGCCGGCTGAAAGGTATAATAGGTCTCGACGGTATCAGCCGGTATTTTATGGTCAGGGCCGCCCTCAAAGGCGCCGATGCCGGCTTGATGGAACAAATGAAAAACGTTTAAGTGAAATAACCTTATTATGGTTAACCCGATTATCTGGAGGTCTTGAGTTATGAAAAGTGAGGATAAAAAAATCAACAGCGGGTTCGATAAACTCACCACAAGAAGAAGCTTTTTTAAGTCGGCGGGAATAGCCGGATTAGGCGGTATTATCGCAGCGACGGGGGCATACGCAGCAGACGCAAATACCCCCGGCCCTAATGAACCAAACGCACCTGAGCCGAATGCACCACCTGCGCCA
>JBELAA010000338.1:0-1845 GCA_049509315.1 Sedimentisphaerales bacterium
GATACCGTCCGGATGATGAAGATAAGCACGTTTGATATTTTCGTCGATGAGTGTCTCGTCCCTCGTCGGCCTGAACGTCTCCCAAATCTGGACCAGCGTCGAAACTGCGTGATTGTGCGACCCGGTTTGAATATCGAAATCGCCCGCGTCGAACCACCCGCCGATATTGAGACCGGGGATATGCTCGCCGGGCTGATATGGCGAATCGGTCGTGGGACCCTGGACGTATAAATCGAAATGCTTGTGGTTGACCGGCGCCTGCCGTGCGTCGTCTAAGTGGGCCTTGCCGTGCCATACGCGATACGCCTCCTTTACATACATATGGTCCATCTGCTCGGGCAGATAAATGTCTAACGTCGGCTGCCACGCCTTTTCGTAAATATCATCCGCGATTCTGAATGGCTTTGTTTGCACCTGGCCGTATTCCAGAACATACACGCCCGGCTCCTCGACCTGCGTGAAATCGAATGTGAAATAATTATACCGCAGATACGGCCCCCACTTCCGGATGTCGCCTTTGTATTTTTCAGTGAATTGCCCGCCGCCTCCGACTTTAAGTAAACTGGCCGATTTGAGCGCCTTATCGTTTTTGTCAAGCTCGATGACCGCGACTTTCTTCTGCTTGGGGCTGTAACCGACCTGCGAATGCGCAATCACGGGCGTCCGCGTCCAGTTCGGAATCGTATTGGCGGTAATGTTCCAGTCAACAACCGGGCCTGTTTGATTTGGCTCGATGAGGGTTCGGACGACAAACCACCCGTTTTGCGCCTTGTTCCGGCCGTCAAACAGCAAAAGCTCGCCGGTTCTGGCTGTGATATTAACCCTTCTGGACGGGTCTTCCGGCGCCAGGACGAGGTTAGTGCCTCTCGCAATTGGCTTTGGCTCTGTAACGCCTGACTTGTCAATCGTCATCGGCCCGCCGGGGTAAAGCGGGAACAAGCCGGTTTTATCGTCAATCAGGTACGTCTTTTCAAAATACGCAGCCGGCAAAAATTCCAGATTCAGCCCCGCTTTGCCCACCAGTGCCTCCGGTATCGGCTTATCGAGATTGACGTTTATAGCCAGGCCGTCCGCTTGGGCTCTCGCTGTAATTGTGTAAGTAAAATTATAATCGGGATAAGTTAAAACCGCCTCGATGGTATTGTTTTGCTTATCAACCGTTCGCTTAACAAGTTGAGGAATGGGGTCCCATTGCTCAGGCGTCGGGTTCAGCCGGACGTCGCCGTTGGTTGCCGTCCGCACGCCGTGGTGAATAATCTCAATCCCGCTTAGTTTCGAATCGCTGAACATATTGACGTCATACCAGTTATTGAAAACCAGCACATTCAGCCCGCGGGTCTCGAAATAATTAGCGTCGTTGATTTTCAGCGTCCCGACTCGTTCGGTATTTTGAGAAGGGCTGCACCCGATAACTGAAAAGGACAGAAGAATTGTTATTGCCGGCAGGAATTTTTGAATATTCATTTTTCAGCTTTCCTTAAATGTCGGTTTTTATATGCAAAATAAGCTCTCTTAAGGCAAGATGCAAATGTTTTTTGATTATGATTGACTGGCGAAAACGTTTTGCCGAATAGTAGTCGTAGGGCGGGGTTTACTCCGTCGAATTGAAACTGGCAAAAACGTTTTGCTGATTGTATAACTATGTCAATTCTGGAGCAGTGGCCGAGCGGCTTAAGGCGACGGTCTTGAAAACCGTTTTATCCTTACGGGTAACGGGGGTTCGAATCCCTCCTGCTCCGTTGGCCCTTGGCCAACATAGTCCCGATTTATCGGGACGGTCATCTGTTCAACTTTCTAATGTTCATATTTGGGTTCAAGGCCAAAGGCCGGAAGCCCTCCTGCTCC
>JBELAA010000339.1:0-1837 GCA_049509315.1 Sedimentisphaerales bacterium
TGCGAAAGGGGTTTACCCTCTGTCAGATTCAAATGAACGCCGACGCCGAGATTGGACAGCTTGTGCGCGATTTCGACGGCTTCCTCGGCTGCGGGCATATTGGCCATAAGCGTGGCGCTGGTCAAAACACCCGTGGCGTGTGCTTCGGCGATGCCTTTATTGACGCCCCGGCAAAGTCCGAAATCGTCGGCATTTATTATCAGTCGTCCGTCCATAAACGTAAATCATCAAGTATAAGTCATTCAAAAGCGGATTGGCTAAAGTTTACCCCCGTTTGCAGCCGAACGCAATGAATGAATGTCAAATCCGCCGATTCTTTAGCTGCGCTACCGTTTGATTTCGGTATTATTTACGAAATTTCAGGAACCTCGGACGATGGATTGGACCATAGAGTATAACGAAAAAGAAAAGATTTTATTCGTAAAGACCAGCGGCGCCGGAACCTGGGATGAGAACAGAAAACTGTGCAAGGAAATATTCGCGGCGGCCCGCAAAAACAGGACTCACAGGTTTCTTGTGCAGCACTCAGGCGGGATAAAACTATCGATTGTGGAGATTGACAGGATTCCCGATTTGCTGGAGAAGATGGATGTTTGCGCTGAAGACAGGGCGGCGCTGGTTTATGACCCCGCCTCACCGGGCAGCACTATGCTTACATTTCTTAAAAACGTCCTGTACCTGAGGTCTTATCATTTACAGCTTTTCACCGATATCGACAAGGCCGTCGCCTGGCTTAAATCGGAGTTAACATAACGCCTTTCCCGAATTTTCATTAAAACAATCGCATAAAATTCTACATTTCGCCTATTGACAACCCACCCGATACGTCCGATAATACAAACTATGCTATTTTTAGTATACTTTAATAGTATACTTTAAGAGGGGCCAGGCGATGGACTGGACGATCGATTACTTGAAAGAATACGGGATCGTATCGGCAAAACTGTCCGGCGTGATGACCTGGGATGAGCACAAGAAATTCGCCGAAGAGATATATCCCTATGCGCGCAAACGGGGCGCTTATAAGATTCTTATCGACTTCAGAGATATGACGCCCAGTTTTACGATATTGCAAATCGATGACTTGCCTAAACTGCTTATGGACCTTGGGGTCGGACCCGAGTTTAAAATAGCCGCCGTGCATGACCCGTCGTCGCCCAAAAAAGGCGAATTCACGTTCTTCAGGAACGTGGCGACCCTGATGCATTTGCGAGTCCAGCAGTTTGCCGGCAAAGACGAGGCAATGGCCTGGCTGAAAATCGAAACGCCGGCTTCGCCGGATGAGCGGGAGAATTGAGACAATTATCCGCGTGCAGGGGTCAGAACCCCGAACACCGTCCGTCGTTTGCTGATTACCCTGGCGTGCCGGCTTTTCGGTTTAATTAACCGCTTCACGTAACCCGTTCTGCCAAAAGTCGGACGCGACCGACGAACAAAAAACCGCAGAACGTGCATCGCTGTAATTACGAACGCCAAACTGATAAAGCTCATATAAGCGGAGAATAACGCCAGCACTTTTGTATCGCTGAAGGACTGACTTGCCATAAGGACGGGACCGCTTACTTTAAGAACTCCCCAGGTCCAGATGAGTGCGCCGTTTAAAAGCCACACTTCCCCCCACATAGCGGAAATAACGCCTAAAACGAAAAGCAGTTGCAGCGTTATAAAGCCCCAGCGTTTGAGGGTGGTTTTGCCTTTGAGCGTTCGAATGAACTCCCTGGCCGGCATACAAATGGCCAATAACAAATAAAAGATACCGCCTATTCCCGTCCCGGGCAGTCCTACCGTCATTTAATGTCCCTTCTCGTAAACCATAAGAGGTTTTCTAACAACCATT
>JBELAA010000034.1:0-13241 GCA_049509315.1 Sedimentisphaerales bacterium
AGGGAGCTGTGCCCGCCGAAGGATTTCGGGGCGTGGAAATACTGCGACGACGAGAAAATTCACGAGATTACCGACGGCATCGAATCGAACCTGAAATTAAGCATAATGGTGGACGCCCATCGCGTCAAAGAGCAGCAGTTTGCGCCGGTCGATAAAAGCCCGTTCGATATGATTCGCGTTGCGACATACGTTAAGGATATGGATAAGGCCATTGAAATGGTCAACAGGACGCACGACCTGGGCTACGAGACGACGGTCAACATTATGGCCATCTCGAAGGAAATCGAGCCCGATGTAATCGAGGCGCTCGACCAGCTTGCCCGGTCGCCGGTTGACGTGGTTTATGTGGTCGATAGTTTCGGCGCGCTATATTGTGAGCAGATTGAATACCTCGTTAAATTGTTTCGCAAACATCTTCCAGAAAGCAAGGAAATCGGAATTCACTGCCACAACAATATGCAGCTTGCTTTCTCGAATACCATCGAGGGCATCATTCACAACGCCAACTTTTTGGACGCGTCGCTGTATGGCATCGGCAGGGGGCCGGGTAACTGCCCGCTCGAATTGCTGATGGGTTTTCTGAAAAATCCGAAATTCAAGCTGACGCCCATTTTGAAGGTTATCGAGGAGCAGATGCTGCCGATGCAGAAGGATATCGAATGGGGCTATCTGATACCCTATATGATTACGGGTATGCTGAATGAGCATCCTCGCGAGGGCATCGCGGTTCGCAAAACCGCCGACAAGGACAAATACGCCAAGTTCTACGAGGATATCCGCGATGTTACGGGTTCTGATTAACGTAGGTTGCGGTTATTTCGCGGCGGCCACGGCTAATCGGTCGAGTTTTTGGTCATCTTTTTCAATAGTTACGGCCTCGAAACAGCCCGATTCCTTCAGCAGTTTCTCGACGATGGAGCCCTGTTCGTTGCCGATTTCGAGCATTAACGCCCCTGCGGGTTTCAGGAATCGGCTGGCGTCGGCGATAATTCTTTTTACAACGTCCAGCCCGTCATATCCGGCGATTAGCGCCTGTTTCGGCTCAAAATCTTTTACGTTTTTGGCTAATTTTTCGTATTCCGGTTCGCTGACGTATGGGGGATTTGCAACAATCAGGTCGAATTTGGCGGGGCCAAGGCCGGGAATAATCGGCTCAAATAAATCACCCTTGAGTAGCTTCACCCGGTTTGGCAATCCGTGTTTGATAACGTTGCGTTCGGCGACGTCGAGGGCGACATCGGCAATATCGGTCGCGACGATTCGGCAGTTTGCGTAATTTCTCGCTATTGCAATCGCCACACAGGCGCAACCCGTGCATAAGTCGCAGACAAATTGTTCCCCGGCTCGTTTTCGTAAAAACTCAATCGCCCGCTCGACGAGCAATTCCGTTTCGGGACGGGGAATGAGGCAATCCTTTGTGATTTCAAATTCGAGTGAGTAAAATTCACGTTTGCCCGTTAGATATGCAATCGGTTCGTGCTCGGCGGCTCGTTTGACAAGCCCGTGAAGCTGCGTTAATTGTTCCTGCTCAACTACTTTATTGAATTGCGTATATAGCTCGATTCGTTTTAGCCCCAAAACGTGCGACAGCAGCAGTTCCGCGCTTAGCCGGCGGCTGTCAACGCCTTTATTTTTCAGGTATTCAGTTACCCAGTTGAGCAGTTTTTGAATTGTCCATGTTTCAGTGCTTGTCATTAAATTTTTCCTGCGGTGTCGAAACCCGGCCTGACAAATGTTCTTGCGTCCGGAAATGCCGCATCGACCTGCTTGAGTAGTTGTTTCAAACTCACTAACAGTTTGAGGATTTGCGGTTCTTGGTCTGCAAACTCATTTAGAATCCCGCCCCAGGCAGAAATTGATCGCTCGATACCGATAATGGCGACCTTTGCAGTACCGTTTGCGTCCTCGGGAGCGTATTCGTTATCTTCAAGCTCGCCGCGAATCATCCCGCCTGCCGCTCGGCAAAGCTTCACATAAATCTGGTGCTGATACCAGCGAACGACTTCAAGGCAGTCCTGAATTTTTAACGCGTCCTTATCGGGCCGGACGCCGGGAATTTCGGCCTGCGCAAGCGATAACAGTTCCTCGGCCTTGTTTTCGAGCGGCTTCTTGTTCGAGTCAAACCATTTATTCACCATTTCGGCATAGGCAAAAGCGGTCTTGGTATATGGCTGGTCTTCTACTATTTTGTGAACCTGCTCTTCCTGCTTTTCGAATTTGTCGTGGTCAATCGCATTAAGGTCAATACCCATTTCCTCAGCTTTTTCTTTGACCATTTCTAAAGTTACTCTGAATATGTCGTGCATCTGGTCCCAGAATGCCTTATTGTTGATATCTGACGATTCAACGTTGTCCGGCACATCTTCACACATTGCGTAGTTCATACACCGGCTCGTGAACGCACACCGTTCACACCAGCGGTCGCAGTAATTGTAAATTCCCGAAATGAATCGCGGGTCTTTGGCGAGTTTCTTTAATTGCTCTTTATCCATATTTTATTTTTTGGTGTGTAATTCGTTGACCACCCGAGACAAGTCATTGTGCAGTGGTATCAGGCAGGTCTGGTCGGTTACGAACCCGAATTTCAGATGTTGCTCTAAATGTGAGTAATACCGGAATTCACCAACAACAGTTAAGTGTCCAGTGGTATCGAGTTCCATTTTAACATAATGGTTTTCATACTCTTCCTTCAGCTCGGTCGAGCCGTAAAGCCGCGTAGCCATTTTCTCCAGCTTATTCAGAAATTGTTCGAAGGATGCTCGATAAAGAAAGAATGGCTGCTTTCCGATAAAGTCGCCTGATTGTGCACTGACATCGAACATGTACCCTTCAGCGCTTCCTTGTTGATATTTCCAATTATCAAATATAAGAGACTTATATGCTTCGTTGGTTTTCATTTTGACAATATAATTGTTGGTTTCACTCATAATTGTGCTGGCTCAATTTTCAGATATAAACCTTGTCCATCATACGCGGGAAGGCGATGCACTGGCGGATGTGCGGCTCGCCGGTGAGCCAGGCAATGGTGCGTTCGACGCCTAAGCCGAATCCGCCGTGGGGCACTGAGCCGTATTTTCGCAGGTCGAGATACCAGTCGTAATTTTCCGGCTTGAGTCCCTTTTCGACGATGCGATTTAGCAGCATATCGTAATTGTCTTCCCTGACCGAGCCGCCGATTATTTCGCCGAAACCCTTATGGGCAAGTAAATCGTAGTTCTGCACCACCTTGTCATTCTCCCTGTCGGTTTTCATATAAAACGCCTTTGCTTCTTTGGGGTAGTGGGTAACAAAAACCGGCTTGTCGTGCATTTGCGAGATAATCGTTTCGTCCGAGCCGCCTAAGTCCTTGCCCCAGCGAAATTCCGCGGCCAGTTTTGCGTGCTTGGGGTTGTTCTCGATTTTAATGTTCAGCTCGTCGAGGTTGCTTCGCAGGGTTATCAATTCGGCGGCGTTTTTGTCCCGCTTCCACTGCTTGATTTGACCCGCCTGCTCCTTCTCAATCTCAGCGATTTTCTTATCGATGGTTTCCTTTTGCTGTTTCAATTGCGTAAGCTGTTCAGCCATAAATTTGGCGGTTTTTTCGCCGGCGAGGATTTCGACGACCTGGGTGTAAGTCAATCGGTAGAATGGGGGTTTGATATTCTCAAGCCCAGCGATATCGGCGCCTAATGTCTCAAGCTGCTGTCTGTTATCCTGTAGCACGCGGCTGACAATATAAGAAACAAAATTTTCGGCTAATTCCAACAGCCCGTTCAAATCAATAAACGCGACCTCCGGCTCAACCATCCAGAACTCGGTCAGGTGCCTGCGGGTCTTGCTTTTTTCCGCTCGGAACGTCGGCCCGAAACAATATACTTTACCGAAACTTGCCGCGGCGCATTCCAAATGCAACTGACCTGTTTGCGAAAGGTATAACGGCTCGCCGAAGTAATCGACCTCGAAAAGTGTCTGCTCCTCCTCGCCCGCAGCCGCCATAAGTATCGGCGTATCGACTAACGTAAAGCCGTTATCGTTGAAAAACCGCCTTATCGCATCGACGACCGTGTGCCTTATTTTTCCTATACACCACTGCCGATTGCTTCGCAAATGAAGGTGCCTGTGTTTCAGCAAAAAATCGATTCCGTGCTCTTTCGGCGTAATCGGGTAATCAGTCGTTGCGTATATGATTTCCGCGTTTGTTACTGCCAGTTCATATCCCCCGACGCTTCTCGGCTCCGCCCGCACCAGCCCCGTGATCGTCAGCGACGATTCCTGCCCTAAGTGTTCGAGTTTATCGAATACATCATTCGGCACTTTACCTTTTTCGACGACGCACTGGCAAAGCCCCGTCCCATCCCGCAGAATAATGAATTGCACCTTTCCGCTCGACCTCGCCTGATAAACCCAGCCAGATAACGTAACTTCCTGACCTGTAAAATCATTCAGCTTGGCTATAAGTGTTCTGTTATCGCTCATTGTCAATTCCTTATTGCTTCCGCGGCATA
This sequence comes from Sedimentisphaerales bacterium, assembly GCA_049509315.1. Classification (GTDB taxonomy): domain Bacteria; phylum Planctomycetota; class Phycisphaerae; order Sedimentisphaerales; family Anaerobacaceae; genus Fen-1362. The sequence continues at coordinate 4,485 of JBELAA010000034.1, forward strand.
ATGAACCCGGCGACGATGTATGTTATTATCAAAGGCACTACGAATGTTACTAAGGTGAGGAAGACAATCGCCAGCCGAACGATAGTCGGGTCGATATCGTATGTCTCCGCTATCCCGCCGCAAACTCCGAAAATCTTCTTGTCCGTATTCGAAAGGTAAAGTTTTTTCATTTTATTGCCCCTTCATTGGCATCTGCTTTGACTTCTTGTTGTATTGATGATTTGCTTTTGTATGGCCAGATTATTTTATCATCTTTGATTGTTTCCACATATGGATAATTCTTAATGTTTTTAGTTTCATATTCTCCGTCTTCATCAATATTATTTTTACCTCTGCTGTAAAGCATAAAACTGTCACCTGTGCGTCTGTAAACAAATGTACCGCAATTTACAGAATCGATGAATGTATCTGCCGGCACAAGATTATTCATGTCTTCCAGTTTTTCCGGCCAGTGACCGTTTGCGTTTTTGTAGTGTCTCAAGGCAATTATCAACAAAGTTCCTCTTTGTTTGGCTTGAGTTTCTAGGTAAATGTCATGCAGATTAAAATAGGTTTTCAAGTTCATTTGAGCTAATATCTTAACATGGTTGTGAAAATTCATTTTGTATTTAAACAGTGATTCTATGGGTATTGCCTGAGGTTCTTTCGACCAGTCGAAATTGGCATCGGTCAAAGTATAATTGTTCTTAAATTCGGCATCGACAATTTTGCCCATCTTTTCAGGAGTCTGGGGCATATAAAACCAATATAAAATTGCGTATGCCTTGAAAAGTTTTTTAAACCAGTAATCGGAGAAAATATCGGCTTTAGCAGAATTCGTGTCTGCTAATAGTTCCTTTGCTGACTCTCTAATTTTGGCCATCGGGTCATGGCTGAATCTAACCTTTCCTTTTTGGTTAATTTCATAAAATAGCTCGCTCACCATATTTTTGAACTTAAGCTTATCGGTATCAATAAAGCCCGGCAGGTCGTTGTTCCAATCATGCTTAACCTGTGACACAGATTGTTCTATTTGATTTAAATACAATTCGTTAGCATCCTGATTCACAACAAAATTGTTAATAGCGCCTAATCCCAAAGCTTCAATAGCAATTCCTATTAGCATGTATAAACTGTTCGGCTGACCAGAAAGGTGTTGGCCTCCGCGAAGGAGAGCGAGATATTTTTCAGATGCTTCTTTCGGCTTACCTTCACCTAAATCATTATTTCCCGATGCGACAAGCAGATATGCCCAATGTCTAATTGCGGGAAGACGCCCCGTATCTTTGCCATAATCTTCTAACTTGGCCACAACAGGGAATGAGCATTTTTCAATTTTTGTTGCCTGCAATACGCTCTCGATTTCGTTCTGATGATATTTTATATAAGCTGCGATTTCCGGCTGGTCTTTACTTGACCATGGGCCTTTTCGCACATTGTCGAACCAGCAATCCGGCAGGTTTGGCTCATTGGCCTCTTTTTGTTTCCAGTCCGCAAGGATTTTGTTATAAGCGATTGCGGCGTTTTCAGAATCCGGCACGGCGTATTTGGCCTGTAGTTGGGCGAGCTCCTTATCGAACTGATATGGCCGCCAATCTTTATTGTTATCAGGCAGGAAAATCCAGGCGATAATTGCTAAAACCACAATTCCTACACCGAGCCAGAACCATTTACGATATACTCTTGGCAGGATAGTCGCGCCTGCAAGAAATATCGCTATAAGTGTAATAACCTTCCACGGCGCCGCGAACACAAAACCGAGTGCCAATAAAGCCGTGAGCAATATCACCCAAAGCCACCGCAAAATACGCCTCAATAAACCGGGTTTTTTAGCTTTGCCTTCCGACATTGTCTCGTCAGTCATTTTTAATCCTCCTGTTTATTACAGTCGAATTTTTATTACTACTTTACGAACTTCAGCGGGTTTGTCAACCTGGCAGCAGGGTCCGCCTGAAGGCGAGGCCTCATAAACGCTGGGAAGATGTGCGTCGTCGGGAAACAGGATACAAAACAATCCCGGCTCAAGTTTCACTTTCGTAATTTCCTTCGGCGTTTCAAAAAAGACGATGTCCTTTTCAGGGTTGTATTCTTCAGCAACCGTTAAGCCCTTTAACGGCGAGTAGCCAAGAATTTCAACGCCGCTTAGTAAAAACTGGATGTCGATATATTTTCTGTGGGCTTCGAGTTTGCCCTCACTCATCGGCTTAGTTGCGTATCGCTGAATTGTATAGAACAGGTTATCTCCCTCGACGGTGTATTTGCCGTCTTTCTTTTGGAGCAACGACGCGTCCGTTAAAACCTCAAAGGCCTTTGCGAAACGGGCATTTGTTTCAGGGTTGATTATATAATTTTTCTCTGCGGTCTCTGCCCCGCCAAAACGGGACTCCGCTAAAAGCTTCGCGTGCTCGGCGGTGAAATTTATGTTCAAGCCGGCATACAAACGGGCGTTCTCTATCCGGTCGAGAATCATTTTCACGTATCCAGTTTTTCGCGCAGATAGCCCTTTAGCTGGTCGGCGGCGACGCGGATTTGATTCATCGAGTCGCGTTCGCGAATGGTTACGGTATTGTCCTGCGTGGTCTGGCCGTCGATTGTTAAGCAGAAGGGTGTGCCCGCCTCATCCTGTCTGCGGTATCGTCTGCCTATAGCGCCTTTCTCGTCGTAGGAGCACTTGAAATACCCCTTGAGGTCATCGTATATTTTGCGTGCAATCTCCGGCATACCATCTTTATTGACCAGAGGGAATATACCCGCCTTTATCGGCGCAATCGCTGACGAGAATCGCAGCAGGTTACGCGTCTCGTCGCGGACCTCTTCCTCGTCATAAGCGTCCACTAAAAACGCCAGTGTGCTTCGGTCCATTCCGGCACTTGGCTCAATCACATAAGGAATGAACCGGGCTTTTTTCTCGTCGTCGAAATACGACAACGGCCCTTTGAGGTAGTCCTCGGCTTCTTCCTTTAGCTTGATTTTCGACAAATCGCCTTTTTTCTCGAACCAGTCGTTGAGCGTTCTCATACCCCGCTGATGCTGGCGAAGGTCGTAATCGGTTCTGTTTGCGATACCCTCCAGCTCCTGCCAGTCGCCTGAGCCGAACGGGAATTTGTATTCGACATCCACGCAGCCCTTTGCGTAATGGGCAAGCTCGTCTTTTTCGTGCTCCCGAAACCGCAGGTTTTCCTTTTTGATGCCTAAGTTGAGATACCAGTTAAAACGCTGCTCTTTCCAGTGCTCGAACCACTTATCATCGGTTCCCGGTGCGCAGAAAAACTCAAGCTCGGCCTGCTCGAACTCGCGTGTCCTGAATATGAACGCCTTGGTCGTTACCTCGTTGCGGAAGCTCTTGCCGATTTGCGCGATGCCGAAGGGAATCTTGACCCTCGTGGTATCGAGGACGTTTCTGAAATTGGCGAAAATTCCCTGCGCCGTTTCAGGCCTCAGGTAAAGTGTCATTGAGTCATCGACGTTTGCTCCCATATGCGTCTCGAACATCAGCTTAAAGGGCATCGGCTGTGTGAAATTGCCCACCGTCCCGCAGGCCGGACACACCTTTTTGCTTAAATTTTGTGCGCCTGCTGCCGCTTCCGCCGCCTCAAGTGCGATATGTTCGGTATGCTCTTCGTCGCCATCATTTTGCTTATCTTTCAAATGGTCAACCCGTGTGCGGGTATTGCATTTTTTGCATTCAGCCACCAGGTCGGCGAAATGGTCCGCGTGCCCCGACGCCTTCCAAACCAGCGGGTGCATTAGAATACTGCAATCTATTCCCACAACGTCGTCTCGCATCTGGACGACGCTTTTCCACCACGCCTTTTTGACGTTGTTTTTCAGCTCAACGCCCAAAGGGCCGTAGTCGTAGCAGCTCGCCAATCCGCCGTAAATTTCGCTGGATTGAAATATGAATCCTCGCCGTTTGCACAGCGACACAATATCTTCAAGTTTCGTAAGTTTTGCCATTTCGACCTCTCTAAAACAATAATTTTCAAAAACTTAGACGCACATTATACAGGCGTTTCGTCCGATTGCAAATGCGGGATAGCGAAGAAGTCGTTAATGCCTTGTTGTGTTTTATGCCGATGAAACTCAACAGGGAATTTATAAGGATTATTTAAGGAGTGTGAGTTTATGTTCAGGGCGTCTGTTGTTGTGTGGATAACCTTATTTATGGCTGCAACGGCCTATTCCGCAGTACCCATTGAACCCCTTTCTCATATTGGCCGTCAGCAATATTCTTATTCAATAGCCGTTGACGGCAATTATGCTTATTGGGGGACTGGTAGTATGGATTGGCCCGAAAGCGGGGGATTAGTTATTTTTGATATTTCTCAACCCTCTCGCCCTGCTCAGATAAGCAGGGTCGATACAGGTGGGGATGTGGTAGGTATAGCCATCAGAGATAATTTTGTCTATACAACCGGCTACACGGTCAATGGCGCTGCTCTTTCTATCATCGATATATCCGATAAGGCCAAACCGCATATCGTCGGCCAGTGTTATATGTCGAGTGCCTGTGAAGTGGCACTCGATGGCAATTTCGCTTATGTTGCCGATGGCGAGGAATGTCTCAGGGTAGTTGATATCTCAAATCCTAATCAGCCGGTCATCATTGCCTCCTGCAAGCCGAATGATGGTTATATTTTTGCTCATCATATCGCAATCGCCAATAGCATTGCATATCTTACAGATGAGGAATTTAAAAAGCTTTATATCATTGATATTTCGCAGCCGAGTAATCCAACCCTGCTTACTACATATTATTCACAGTATGACACACACGGTATCACTATACGAGATAACTATGTATATCTTGCCAATAGCGTGGCAGGCCTGACCATAATCGACGTCTCAAATCCGAACGAGCCAAACACTATCGCGGTATGTGATACCCCTGGCTGGGCATACGGAGTTGCCCTTTCTGGCGATAATGCCATTGTTTCGGACGCAATTTCTGATAACAGTTATTTCGGCTGGGTTAATCTCATAGATATTTACAACCCCTGTCACCCGTTCCTTCTTTCTTCATATCAGACCGGCAGATATTCGTATCGTGTGGCGGTTCAGGATAATTTTGCCTATGTTGTAAATAGGGAAAGAGGATTTGATGTAATTGATTTCTCAGCCCCGTTCGATTTGTCATTGAAAGGCCGATTCATAATGTCCCACGCTGCTCGCGGTGTTAATATTACTGGAAGTATTGCCTGTCTGGTCGATGAATACACTGGGACGAGTTTTTTTGATATTTCCAACCCGTCAGCCCCCGCTTGTTTTGGGGGATATGACCCCTATCCTGATTATGGCGGTTGGGAAGAATACACACCTTTCGGTGTTTCTTCTGTAATTACAGAAGAGAATGCTTTTATTGGATGGGGCAGTATGGTTGACAAGCTTCAAATTACAAATCCTGTAAATCCTGTTTATGAGCATATGGGTGGTTTTTACGACACAATTTCCAAGATGAAATTCGAAAATAATATTCTTTATGCCGCAACAAGTGCAGGTTTGGAAATGACTGATACCAGTTTCAATTATTTAGGTTTATATGCTGCTAACGAGCCGGCCCTTAACTTTGTAAAAAAAGAAAATAAGGCATATATTGCAAATGGTTCGAGCGGGTTAAAAATAATTGACGTTTCAAATCCTTCCGGGCCTGTCCTTCTCGGTTCCTGCGATACAAACGGCCCGGCTTATGGTGTTGATGTAGCCGGTTCAGTGGCGGTAGTTGCCGATTACAACGCCGGAGTTAAAACAATCGATGTTTGTGATCCCTGTAATCCCTCGATTATCGGTTCCTGCCCGACTCCGGATTTAGCGATGGACGTTGCTGTAAGCGGAAAGCTTGCCTGCATTGCCAATGCCAATAGCGGCTTACAAGTTGTGAGTTTGTCTAATCCAGCCCAACCCAATATTGTTGCCTCATACGATCCCCCCGGCAGCACAAAACAATTGGCAGTTAACGGCAAAATAGCGGTTCTCGCAGACGGGTCAGGTGGTTTTCAGGTTGTTCGTATCGGCTCCGTCGCCGACCTCGAACCGGATGGCGATGTCGATATGGATGATTTAATGCAATTTTGTATGAACTGGTTAAGGTGCGATTGTGAAAAACCGTTCGGCTGCAATAACGCCGATATCAATAATGACCAGAAAATCGATTTTGCCGATTTTGCTTTATTTGCGGCTCAATGGCAGGAAAAACCTTAACGCTTTATTACGGGGCTTTGGGCTTTTCTAATTTTACAGGGGTGTTACCCATAGGCAGTTTCAGCGAGTCGTCCCAGTTTTTTGGGCCAGCTTCGAGAGAGCGTGCGAAGCCATAATCGATATCGCCAGACGTGCAGAATAATTTTTCGCCTGAGTATTTATCTTTTGCGGGATATTTACCAAGAACAGTCGCGATATACCAGTGAAAGGGAAACCTGTGGTCTTTCAAACCCGGCGTAATGTCGCCGATATCGACGTTGTGAGCGTGCATCAGGACACAATAAGTAACATCGAGAGTTATATCTTCTGTTAAATATTGGTCGGCCCAGTAAACCCGGTTCGGCCCAATAACGATATTGCCAAACTCATTTGCGTCCCAGCCCAGCGGGACGTATGCGTCCAAAAACGTAAGGTGTATATCGGCCTGTGTTTCTTTTGCGATTATTTTGGCCGCCTCACTGATTACCCACGAACCGGCTGAATGACCAATCAAATGCACGTGTTTGGGATTTTTTGTTATTCTAAGAATCTGCTGTGCCAGCAGGGGGCCTGCCTTGTCGCGGGCATATTGGGCCGCCTCCCGCGGATTGATAACTTTGGCCTCCGCACGCCAGTCAAACCATCCGCAAAGCCATTCGTTTGTATCAACCTTGTCTCTTATAGCCGTCGCCAAATCTGCAGGCCACCGCTCATATTCAATCCACCCGTGTGTCGCGATTACTATCTTAAGGCCGTCCGAATGAGACAGGTTTGGTTCCTTGACCCAGTATAAGGTCGGCTGAGGGGGCTGCTGTGAGGCCATCGCAAAGGCAATTTGTGGCAAGAGTGCTATAATAAAAATAAGCGTGATTTTTTTCATAATATTTTTAATTTTAGCAAATATTTGTAGAACGCGGAAACAAATTGACAATACCTCAGCATTTTCCTACTATCCTGTTCTGATAGTTCGTGTCAGTTAGTGTTGGATTTAAAGTCAGTGCCAGTCAGTGTTATGCCGAGCCACAATTTAGCAAAAATTATAATTGATGACCTCGATATCATCGGCTATTCGATAGCCGGCGAGGAAACCGTCATAGCGATACCGCAATTAGACGTCTGCTTCGACGTCGGCAAGGCCCCCGACCAGATTATACCGATAAATCACATCCTGCTCACCCACGGCCATATGGACCATTCGGCGGGGTTTGCCTATTACCTGTCTCACCGCAACTTTTGCGGCCAATCCCCCGGCACGCTCCTCGCCCCTGAAAACCTGCTTCCCGCCATCAGGGATATTATCGCCGGCTGGGTCCGCTTAGACGGCAATCAGCTTCCCGTCAATCTCGTCGGCGTTAAACCCGGCGACGAGTTCCAGTTAAAGCCCAATCTCGTCGCGAGGGTCTTTCCCACCAAGCACAGCAGGGGTTCCGTCGGCTATACCATTATTGAAAAACGCAAAAAACTCAAGACCGAATACGCCGGCTTGACCGGCCCGCAGATTGTCGAATTGAAAAAACAGGGTATCGTCGTCGATAATCCCCTCGAAATACCGCTCGTAACGTATCTCGGCGACACTCAATACGTCGATTTCTCACAGTTGAATTACATCGCCGAGAGCAAAATCCTCATCGCCGAATGCACGTTTTACGTCGATGAGCACGCCGAAAGGGCGCTGGCAGGCCGTCATATGCACATCGACGAGTTTGTTCAACTGGTCGGCTCGCTGAATAATCAGCACATTGTCGTTACCCACACCACCCAGCGGACGCCTATGAGCCAGATTCGCAAAATTCTCAAAGACGCGCTGCCCGCCGACAAGTATGACAAAACTATCCTGCTGATGGACAAAAATCGGAATTTTCAATAAACGCAGACAATATAGTTTTGCGGCTTTTCGTTATTTCTGGTAATAACGCTGACCTGACTGATAAAGCTTAATCCGGCTTTGGATTTCATTAACGAGGGTTTCCTGCCTGGTTATTTTCGCAACAATAACGGCCTGGTTGGCTGTTTTTATCGCATCTGCAAATCTGCCGCCGGCTGCGTATGCGACGGCCAAAGTATCCAGCAGCTCGGGGTCCTTATTTTTTGTCAGTTCGCAGGCGCGGAACGCAAGCTCGACCGATTTGGCGGTATTCTCAGCCGATATTTCTTTTTGTGTTGCCAGAAGCCACGCATAATTATTAAGGGCTTTGGTGTTGTCGGATTTTAGCTCTATTGCTTTTTTGAGGTTTTTAACCGCCTCATCATTTCGCCCCAGTTGAATATAGACAGTCCCGAGATTTGAATATGCATCGGAAAATCCCGGACTGAATTGAATCGCTTTTTTAATATGCGGCTCGGCCTCCTTGGGTCGTTGCTTCTCAACCAGGGCCATCCCATAGCTGCTTTCCGCAAGAAAATTTTTATCGGTAACTTCCAGGGCATAACCGAACAAAGTCAGGTTATTTTCCCAGTGTTTAACCTGCATTCGGGTCAATAGAACGGCAATGAATAATATCCCCGACGCCAATATGGTAGCAACAAATTTTAATCCGCGATTGCCTGCAATAATTTCTTTCACCGACCAGGCAATGATTATAAGTAACCCCAGGATCGAAA
>JBELAA010000340.1:0-2160 GCA_049509315.1 Sedimentisphaerales bacterium
CTGTCAATATCCCGGTCTATGACCGAAAGCAAAACCGTCCTCAACTGCACAATGGCAAAATTCTATTACGGCAATCTCAATCCAATCAATTATGAAGTGGATAAAAGACCGCTCGTCTTCCCGTTTCTGGTAAACCTCCTGAACACACTTACCGGAGTTCGGTATCAAAATGGTTTTATCCTCAATTTTATAATTATGTTTTTATTTCTCGCGGGCGTTTTTATCGTTACAAGGAAGCTGCTCGACGGCTGGTCTGCGGCAGCGGCTATGTTACTCATTGTCGCATATCCAGTTTTTACGATATACGGAACATCGGCGGGTTTCGACCTCCTCAATGCCGTGTTTTTTATTATGGTCATCAGCATCACCTTCCGTTTTATCAAATCGCCGTCGTCTTCCGCGTTCGCTCTGCTGTTTTCATCGCTGCTTGTCCTGGCTAATATCCGTTATGAGTCGGTTGTCTTTCTCCCTCTCGTCGTTCTGCTGGTTTTACCGAATATGAAATGGCAGTATCTGAGGGATTCCTCATTTTTGTTTTTCACCGCGCCTCTGGTCAATCTTCCTTATTTGTGGAACCGGCTCTTGAAGCCGGGCGCTTATTATGAAAGCGTAAAGGAAATTACGCTCTTTTCATTCGGGGCGGTCGAGAAAAACGCGGCTTTATTTTTCAGGAATCTCATCGATTTGCAATACAATCTTCCTTACGCAGGCGTCATTTCGGTAATCAGCATCCTGATTTTTGTTTACCTCGTTGTTCAGACGTGCCGCCGCAGAATATTTGTTGAAAAGCATAATCGCTGCTTTATAGTCGTTCTCCTGGTAACCGTTGGCCTCAGCACCCTTATGTATTTCGCTCATTTTATGGGCCAATGCACTCATCCCTCGACGGCCAGGTTCTTCATAATCCTGTCGATTTGCTTTGCCCTCGGCCCGGTTGCCCTGCGGGCGGCAAAACCGCAGCTATTTTCTGGTCGTGTTTTGCTGCTGTTTGCAGCCGTATGTTTTATTTACTATCACCCCATTGCGGTTAAGGGCCGCTTCGTCAATACCCTCACTCTTAACCGGCTGACTCAGCAGTGTATCGATTTCCTCGAAAAGTCCGACAACGAAAATGCCCTCGTCGTTTCGTCCAGACCTGGACAATACGTCGCCCTTGGGTTTGGCGCAGTCGATTTTAATTATGCGAACAATAACAAGGCCGCCTTATTGAACGAGACCCGCCGCCATTTGTATTCGAGGTTAATCGTCTTCCAGGAAATTATGTATGAGACGGGAAAACCATCCGCCGATTCCGCTCTCGACGCCGATTACATCCTTAAACCGCTTTATGAAATTCAAACCACCGCCGATGCGTATTTGAGAATTTCACAAGTGGTTATTTCAGACGGGCAGGATTGACACAAAAAAACAGGGGCTGTATTTTGCAGCCCCTGTATTCTATCTAATCGTTTATCGCCTGCTTTAGCCGCCGCTTGCGGTTAATTTTGCCTGAACGTAAGCCGCCAGGGCCGCGTTGCCGCTGTTTGTTACGGGCGACGTGTATTTTCCCGCTAATGCCATCGCCTCATTAGCCGGCAGTTTCAGGTCCTTGTTTAAGATGTTCACGTAATCGGTCAGTGCATCTAACCACTGGGCCGCCAGAGCGTATTGCGAACCCTCCTGCGGGTTACGCATCGCCGTCGCTATCATTGCCATTTGCTCTTCCGAAGGCGGTGCGCCGGCTCCTGTGAATTCGTTTACCACGCTGGCAAGCGCCTTTATCTGCGACCCGTCCGCATCCATCAGCACAAGCGCCGAATTCTTAAGCCGGGCACATACCTTCTGGTCCGATTCGACGCCTAATTCCTTAGCCACCCAGCTCGTCAACGCCGGACATCCCGTTGATTTTAACTCCGGCTGCTGTATTGGCGCCGCTTCAGTGCGGATATCGGTGTTTGTTTCCGTCTCGGTTTGCGTCTGCGTCTCGGTTTCAGTGTTCGTATTAGTGTTCGTGTTTGTATTGGTTTCGGTATTCGTATTGGTGTTAGTGTTGGTCTCGGTATTTGTATTGGTGTTAGTGTTGGTCTCAGTGTTCGTATTGGTATTCGTGTTTGTATTGGTCTGAGTATTTGTGTTGGTCTCAGTGTTAGTGTTTGTATTGGTGTTCGTGTTGGTGTTGGT
>JBELAA010000341.1:0-1798 GCA_049509315.1 Sedimentisphaerales bacterium
GAGGAATCGACGCCGCCGCTTAAACCACAAATTACAGCGTGGCTTCCCACCTGTTTTTGAATTTTTTTAACGGTATCGCCGACGAAATCGCTCATTTTCCAGTCGCCGGTGCATCCGCAAACGTCGTAGAGGAAGTTTTTGAGAATAACCTGACCTTTTGGCGTATGCGAAACCTCGGGGTGGAACTGGACGCCGAAAAATTTCCTTTTTTTGTGTCTGACCGCGGCAAACGGGCAGGTTTTTGTCGAGGCCAGCTTGATAAAGTTATTTCCGGCGTCCTCAATCTGGTCGCCGTGGCTTGCCCATACAGTTGTCGAATCCGGCAAACCCGCGAGCAGGTCTTTCTTGTCTGTAATTGACAGGTTTGTCCTGCCGAACTCCCTGTTTTTTGCAGGGACGACTTTAGCACCGAGAATCTGGCAGCCCAACTGCATTCCGTAGCAGATGCCGAGTATCGGAACATTTAATGAGAAAATTTTCTCATCACATTTTATCGCGCCTGCTTCGTAAACGCTCGCGGGGCCACCTGATAATATGATGCCCTTGAGGTTATGTTTTGAAAGCTCGCCGGCAGGCGTATTGGCCGGGACAATTAACGACAGGACGTTGTGCTCGCGGACACGTCTTGCGATTAGCTGAACGTATTGACTGCCGAAATCGAGTATTGCGATAGTTTCGTGTTTCATTTTCTCACCGCGTGCTCGGTGGTAAATTAATCTTCAAATGGCAAACTCGCGGAATAATTGGGAGCTTCTTTTGTAATTTGTATATCGTGGGGGTGCGATTCGCTGACTGAGGCGTGAGTAACCCGCACAAATTTTGCCTTTGTTCGCAGTTCCTCGATGTTCCTTGAGCCGCAATAACCCATACCGGCTCGCAAGCCGCCGACTAATTGATATACGAAATCACCCAAAGCCCCGCGATAAGGAACACGGCCCTCGACACCTTCGGGGACTAATTTTTCTTTCGACGCTGCCGACTTTTGGCCATACCTGTCGGCGGAACCCTTGACCATAGCGCCTAAGGAACCCATACCGCGATATTCCTTGAACTGCCTGCCTTTGTAAATGACCATTTGGCCGGGGGATTCCTTTAGGCCTGCGAACAGCGAGCCGAGCATAACCGTGCTTGCCCCTGCGGCGATGGCCTTTGTGATATCGCCTGAGTGGCGAATGCCGCCGTCGGCTATGAGCGGGATACCGGCTTTTTCGGCAACTGAAACGCAATTCAGAATCGCCGAAATTTGCGGCATACCGGCGCCTGATATGATTCTGGTCGTGCATATCGCGCCGGGGCCGATACCGACTTTGAGTGCGTTGGCGCCTGCATCGATGAGGTCTTTGGCGGCGTCGGCTGTTGCGATATTGCCCGCGATGATGTCGATATTGAAATTGCTCTTGATTTGCCTGACGGTGTCGATAACGTTTTGCGAATGGCCGTGAGCGGTATCGACGACGATTACGTCAACTTCGGCGGCGATGAGCGCCTCGATTCTGTCGTAATCGTGCACGCCCGCGGCTGCCCCTACTCGTAACCGGCCTCGCTTATCACGTGCGGCGAAGGGGTAACGCTCGACGCGGTCGATATCCCTCATCGTAATCAGGCCCGTCAATTCGTTGGCGTCGTTGACCAAAAGCAGCTTTTCGACCTTGCGCTCCTGCAGGATACCCTTTGCCTGTTCGAGCGTGGTATTGGGGGGGCCGGTAACGAGATTGTTTTTGACCATAACGGCGCTGATTTTAACGTCGTAATCCTTGAGGAATTTGAGGTCTCTTTTTGTCAGGATGCCGCGTAATTT